>NZ_JBSFUO010000040.1:0-35603 GCF_053591835.1 Streptomyces sp. NPDC002911
ACGGCGGGCGTCCTCGGGGTTCTCGGCGATCGCCATGCAGACCCGCGCCACACCCGGGGTGTAGATCATCGAGAGGTCGTCACGGTTACGGATGGAGTGCTTGGACGCCATCTCGATCTTGCCGCCGAGGTGCATCAGGAACGTACGGTCGGAGACCTTGCCCAGGGTGACGCCCTCAATGTCATGCAGCTGCTGCACGATCTCGTCGGCGTGGGAGGTCGAGGTCGCAGAGAGGGTGACGTCGATGCCCAGGCGGTCGGCGTCGGAGTGGATGACATCAAGGGCGGTCACCGAGCCGCCCAGCGCCTCCATGGTGGCTGTCAGCTGCGAGACGGCACTGCCGCCCGCAGGCACTTCGAGCCGGACGGTGATCGAGTAGGAGACGCTGGGCGCGCTCATGCGGGCTGTCCTCTTCTTGTGTGGAGCGGGGGTGGTGGGTGCACCGTGGGTGGGCGCCGACGGTGGGGCGGGTCAGCTGTCGACGCGGACCTTGGTGGCGTCGGCGTCGGTGTCGACCGGCGTGGACGCGTCGGGGCCGCGCTTGCTCAGGATGGCGCGTGCCTGATCCATGTCGATGTCCTTCTCCCATTTGCCGATGACGATGGTGGCGACGGCGTTGCCGAGGACGTTGATGAAGACGCGGCCCTCGTTGAGGATGCGGTCGATGCCGACGATCAGGGAGAGCGCGGCCAGGGGCACGTGGCCGACTGCGGTGACGGTGCTGGCGAGCACGATGAACGCGCCGCCCGCGATTCCGGCGGTCCCCTTGCTGGTGAGCATCATGACGCCGACCATGATCAGCTGCTGCTGCCAGGACAGATCGATGCCCATGGCCTGGGCCAGGAACAGGGAGGCCATCGTGAGGTAGACCGCAGAGCCGTCCAGGTTGAAGGAGAACCCGGAGGGGATGACGATGCCGACCACGGGCCGGCCGATGCCGAGGGTCTCGAGCTTGCGTACCAGTTGCGGCAGGACAGCCTCGCTGGAGCAGGTGCTCAGGGCGACGAGCAGTTCGGCCTTGAGGAAGCGCATGAGGCCGAACAGGCTCAGGCGGCAGGCCCGCATGATGGCGCCGAGGACGACCAGGACGTAGAGGATGCAGGTGGCGGTGAACAGGATGATGAGGTAGCCGAGCTGCTTGAGGCTGTCCGCGCCGTAGGTGGCGACCACGGTCGCCAGGGCGCCGAACGTGCCCAGCGGTGCCAGCCGCATGACCCAGCCCACGATGCGGAAGACGACGTCAGACAGCGCCTTGATGCCGCGGGTCAGGGGTGCGCCGTCCTCGCCGGCCATGTTCAGGGCCACGCCGAAGATGATCGAGACCATCAGCGCGGCCAGGATCGCGTCACCGGTGATCGCGCCCAGCAGTGAGGTGGGGATCAGCGAGGAGACGAAGCCGGTCAGGGTGGCGTGCTCGGTGGCGGTCTCGGGCACGTCGTCCGCGTTCAGCGAGGCGGGGTCGACGCTGAGTCCGGAGCCGGGCTGGAAGACGTTGGCGATCACCAGCCCGATGAGCATGGACACGAAGGAGAGCACCAGGAAGTAGCCGATCGCCTTCACGCCGATCCGGCCTGCCTTGCGCAGGTTGTCCATGGAGGCGATGCCGGTGGTGACCACGCAGAAGACGACCGGGATCACGATCATCTTGACCAGTGCGATGAACCAGTCGTTGAGCGGCTTGAGTGCCTCGCCGAGCCCTGGTGCGAGGATGCCGACGGCGATGCCGAGGACCGCGGCCAGCACGACCTGGAACCACAGCTCGCGTATCAGGCGGTTCAGCCGTGACCGCTGGGGGCGGTCAGTGGTGGTGCTTGTCATCGTTGGTGCTCCCTTGCACGACGATCGTGTGTAGCCCTGTCCCGTGGGGGGTGCGGGGGACGTGAGGCGGCTCGCGTCCCCGGGTCGTACGTGGCGCTCGGTGGAGCCCGCGCCGGCGGCAGGGGGCCTGCTGTTCGAGCGAGCCGCCCTGCCGGTGCCGGTCAGTTGTGCAGGGCGCGCAGCACCTTGTAGAAGGCGGCCTTGCTTTCGAATCCGATGCCGGGGGTGTCGGTCAGGCCGACGCGGCTCTTCTCGACGACGGCGTCGTCGGCGAAGCCGCCGGTGGGCTGGAACTCGCCCGGGTAGGACTCGTTGCCGCCGAGCTTGAGGGCGGCGGCGATGTGCAGGGAGAACTGGTGGCCGCCGTGCGGGATGCAGCGGCGGGAGGACCAGCCGTGCTGGCGGAGCATGTCCTGGATGCGCAGGTACTCGGTGAGCCCGTAGGAGAGGGCCGGGTCGAACTGGAGGGTGTCCCGGTCGGGGCGCATGCCGCCGTAACGGATCAGGTTGCGGGCGTCCTGCAGGGAGAACAGGTTCTCTCCGGTGGCGATGGAGCCGGTGTAGTGCTCGGCGACGGTGGCGTTGAGGTGGTAGTCGAGCGGGTCGCCGATCTCCTCGTACCAGAACAGACCGTACGGCTCGATGGCCCGCCCGTACTCGAGCGCGGTGGTGAGGTCGAAGCGGCCGTTGACGTCGACGGCCAGCCGGGAGCCGTCGCCGTCCAGGACGTCGATGACGGCCTCGATACGGCGGACGTCCTCGGCCAGGTCGGCGCCGCCGATCTTCATCTTCACGACGTCGTAGCCCAGGTCGAGGAAGCCGCGCATCTCGTCCTGCAAGTCGGTGAGGGTCTTGCCGGGGGCGTAGTAGCCGCCCGCGGCGTAGACGAACACCGCGTCGTCGGGCTGCCCGTCTCCGTGGCGCTCGGACAGGTACTGGTACAGCGGCTTGCCCTCGATCTTGGACGCCAGGTCGAACAGGGCCATGTCCACCACACCGACCGCGACCGAGCGCTCGCCGTGCCCTCCGGGCTTCTCGTTACGCATCATCACGTCCCACGCCTTGGCCGGGTCCAGGCCGCCCTGCTCGTCGAGGAGGCTGCCGGGCTCGGCGTTCAGCAGGCGGGGCAGGACGCGGCGGCGCAGGATCTCGCCGGCGCTGTAGCGGCCGTTGGAGTTGAAGCCGTAGCCGACGAGCGGCTTGCCGTCGCGGATGACGTCGCTCTCGATCGCCACGATCGAGCAGTCCATGGAGCTGAAGTCGATCCAGGCGTTGCGGATCGAGGAGCTGATCGGGACTACGCCCTCGTAGACGTTGGTGATCTTCACTGTGATGACCTCTCTAATATCTTATAAGTTACGTCGGTGTTAGGCTGAGGTGTCCTGACCGGGACTGTCAAGGGGGTGCGAGCACCCGGAAAGGATTCGTACGGGGCGATGGCCGACACGAACCTGTTCCTCAGCAAGAGCGACCTCGCCTACGCGGAGCTGCGCGGCCGGATCCTCTTCGGGACGCTGCCCGCGGGGTCACGGCTCGCGCAGTACGACCTCGCCGAGTCCCTGAACATGAGCATCACGCCCTTGCGCGAGGCCATCCGCCGCCTCAGCAGCGAGGGTCTCGTCACCGTCGAGACCCACCGCGACGTCCGGGTCTCCACCATGACGTCGGACGAAGCCCGCCAGCTGTTCGAGGTCCGCCTGTCCCTGGACCCGACCGCCGCCGAACTCGCAGCCCTACGGCGCACCGACGAGGACATCGCGACGATGCGGGCCGCCGTCGGCAAGCTGCTCCCCGTCACACGTCAGTGGGGGGAAGAGGCACTCACGGCCCACCGCACCTTCCATCAGGCGTTGTACCGCGCCTCGCACAACGACGTGCTCATCGGTCTCCTGGATGACCTATGGGACAAGTCCGACCGCTACCGGCGCCTCGGCCTCGAGCTCCCGCCCGGCGACGAACCCCGCACCCGTGACCTCCAGGAGCACCATCAACTCGTGGATCTCATCGAGGACGAACGGGCGGCCGACGCCGCCCAGTTGATGCGTGACCACATCGCCCACAGCCTCACCGCCACCGCCATCAGCGCCCTCGAAGACCGCGAAGGCGCCCATACGACGTGATGCGCAGATGGACATCAGAAAGCTGGAGAACTTTCTGTCGACCGTCGACGGCGGTGACTGCAACCGGACTGCCTCCCTTCCCAGCCGTCCCTGTCCCAGGCGTTACCCGCTACCAACCAAGATCACTTAGGTAACGAAGCGCTACTAGGGTCTGTTGCGAAAGTGGATCTTGAATTGCGATGATCATGGTGTGGCGCGAGGGGATCTGACAGACCGGCAGTGGGCTCAGTTGGAGCCGTTGCTGCCGATGGGGAAGAAGGCGGGCAGGCCGCGGACGTGGACGCGTCGGCAGCTGATCGACGGGATACGGTGGCGGACCCGGGCGGGTGCCCCGTGGCGGGACGTCCCCGAGCGATACGGTCCGTGGGACCGGATCTACGACCTGTTCCGCCGGTGGCAGCGCGACGGCACCTGGAAGCGGATCTTCGAGCAACTGCAGGTCCGGGCCGACGCGCAGGGTCTGATCACCTGGGATGTGAGCGTGGGTTCGACTGTCTGCTGTGCCCATCAGCACGCCGCCGGCGCGCGTAAAAAGGGGATCTGCAGCGCGAGCCGCCCGGCGGGATCGACACCGAGCCGGACGACCATGGCCTCGGACGCTCCCGAGGCGGCCTGACCACGAAGATCCACCTC
This sequence comes from Streptomyces sp. NPDC002911, assembly GCF_053591835.1. Classification (NCBI taxonomy): domain Bacteria; kingdom Bacillati; phylum Actinomycetota; class Actinomycetes; order Kitasatosporales; family Streptomycetaceae; genus Streptomyces; species Streptomyces sp. NPDC002911. The sequence goes on from NZ_JBSFUO010000040.1 coordinate 4,572, forward strand.
GCGACCGAGCAGGGGCAGAAGCCGCTGTCGCTGCTGATCACTGCCGGGCACCGGCACGACAGTCCGCAGTTCCAGCCCGTCCTCGAACGCATCCGCGTCCCTCGCACCGGTCCCGGACGGCCGCGCACCAAACCGTCCAGGGTTCGTGCCGACAAAGCTTACGGCTCACGCGCGAACCGCTCCTACCTGCGCAGACGCAGGATCGGATGCACCATCCCGGAGAAGGCCGACCAGGTCCGCAACCGCAAGAAGCTCGGCTCCCGAGGCGGCCGGCCGCCGGCCTTCGACAAGGAGGACTACAAGGAGCGCCACGCGGTGGAGTGCGGGATAAACCGGCTGAAACGGCACCGCGCGGTGGCCGCGAGATACGACAAGTTGGCCGTGCGCTACGAGGCGACGGTGCTGGTCGCAGCCATCAACGAGTGGCTTTGACCAGCACTTTCGCAACAGACCCTAGGACCCCATACCGAGATGCGCTCCACCGGCGACATCGAGAGAGACGCCGGTGATGTACCGGTTGGCCCGGTCCGTGAGGAAGCCGATCGCGTTGGCGACCTCGGCCGGTTCGGCGAAGCGTCGCATGGGGAGCTGCGCGGCGCGAGCGTCGCGTGCTGCCTGCGCGGAGCCGGACTGGTCGGCGAGCAGTGTCCACATCGGCGTGTTCACCGGTCCGGGGTTGACGGCGTTGACCGAGATCCCGTCCGGTCCGAGGATCTTCGCCATCGACCACATGATGTGCAGCACGGCGATCTTGCTGGCGTTGTACGGCAGGTAGTCGATCCGCGCTTCCTTGGCCGCGACCGACGACAGCAGCAGAATGGTGCCCTTCGTGCCGCTGCCCCGCATGAGGTTCGCGACCTCGCGCGTGATGGTGAACGTGCCCGTGGCGTTGATGCGCATGGTGCGCTCGAACTCCTCGGTCGTGGTCGCCAGCGGAGCGGCGGTGCCGCCGAGCACCCCCGCGGCGTGGACGAGGACGTCGATGCGGCCGTGCTCGGCGACGATCCGGCGTACCACTTCGGCGGTCTGATGCTCGTCGGTGACGTCGAGCTCGGAGAACCCGGCGATGTCCTGCCCGTCGAGGGGCGCGAGGTCCGCCCCGACGACGATGTCCCCGCGCGCCTGCAGCGCGTCGACGACGGCCGCGCCGATGCCGCCGCTGGAGCCGGTGACCAGAGCGACCTGGGGCAGCGGCGCTACTGCACTGCTTTGCTGGACCATGTGCGTCCCTCCTGCTCCTCGGTGGGCAGGCCTGCCGCCGCGAGGATCTTGTCGAGTAGCTGCTGGGTCTTGACCGCTTCCCATCCGGAGGTCAGCGGCTGCTGCCGGTCCTGAACACGGTCGAGGAAGTGGCGGACCGCGGCGGCGAAGCCGAAGGTCTCGGTCGCGGTCGCCCAGCCGAACGCCTCGGGGCTCATCGACCGGACGGTGCGGACGCCGTCCGCCGTCACCGCGACGGTGTCGGGGGCGATGACCTCCGCCGAGCGTAGCTGCCCGTACGCGTCGAGCTTCTCACCCCACGCGCCGGCGGCTCGGGCCGCGACCAGCAGGCCCGTGTTCCCGGTCGAGAACCGGATGAGGGCGGCCGCGCCGTCCTCCTCCCAGGGGTCGGTTCCGGCGGCCGCGCTGGTGACCTCGACGACGTCTCCGCCGCAGAACCAGCGGAGGAGGTCCACCATGTGGATCGCGTTCTCGAACGTGGCCCGGTACTCGGAGCCGGCGCGGTTCTTCTGCGCGACGCAGAACGACGCTCCGGCCGCACCGAACGCTTCCCGTGCAGCGACGTACACGGGCGCGAACCGCCGGTTCAGGCCGACCATCAGGATGCGGCCGTGCTCGTCGGCGAGCTCCGCGAGGCGGACGGAGTCGGAGGTCGAGGTGGCGAGGGGCTTCTCGCAGAACACGTCGATGCCGGCGCGAAGGGCGCTCTCGACGGCCGCGACGTGCTCGGAGCGGGGAGTGAGCACGAAGACGGCGTCGAGCTCTTCGGCGTCGAGCATCGCGTCGACCGTGCGGTACACGTTCGCGAACCCCCACCGACGCTGCAGCAGGCTCGGGTCCTCGCGCCGCGACACCAGGGCGCGCAGCTCGACGTCGTCGCGCTGAACGAGGGTGGGGAGCTGCGCGATGCTGGCGATGTTGCCGGCGCCAACCACGCCGACGCGCAGTGCAGTCACGAGCGGACCTCGGCGTCCTGGCTGTTCGCCTCGAGATCGAGCTGCTGCAGCAGCGTACGGAGGTGCTCGGCGCCGCGACGGAATCCGGTTTCGGGGGCGTCGAGATCCTGCGGATGCCACCGGTACTCGTATTCGAGCGAGAGCACGTCGTCGTAGCCGACCTCGCGGAGGCGCCGGAGGATGGGCGACCAGGCGAGGGCGCCGTCGCCGACGACGCGTGAGATGACGGCGCGTTCCTCGGCGCGCACGCGCGCCGTCTCGGACGCGACGAATGGGGCGTTCGAGTCCTTGAAGACGAGGTCCTTGACGTGCACGTGGCCGATGAGATCGCCCTGGACGGTGAAGGCGTCGTCGACGTCCTCGTCGTGGGTGAAGGTGAGGTTCGCCTGGTCGTAGAGGACGCGGACGGCGGGCGAGTCGATCTCGCGGATGAGCTTTGCGGTGTCGCGCGCGGTCTGCGTCATGGTGCCGAAGTGGTTCTCGGCGCAGAGCACGACGCCTGCGTCCGCCGCTGGGCCGGAGAGCTCCTGGAGTGAACGAACGAGCTGCGTCCAGTGCGCGGCGTGGTCCTGCTGGCCCGGCTGCCACGCGCCGGCATAGACGCGGATGCGGTTCGCGCCGACCGCGTGGGCGATGTCGATGGCCGACCGCAGCTCGTCGACGGCTGCTCCGCGTATGCGCTCGTCGGTCGCGTTGATGGCGGTCGTGTACGGGGTGAGCCCGATGACCGGGATGCCTTCGCCGTCGGCGACGCGTGCCGCTTCCGCCGCTGCCGCGGCACCGCCGATGGGCAGACCGCTCGTGTAGTCGTCCTGGTAGATCACCTCGGCGGCATCCAGGCCAGCCCGGGCGAAGAGTTCAAGCGCTTCGGGAACGGTGTGGTCGGGGGTGCCGAGCGTGTGGCCGGCGATCTTCATGAGGATGTCTCCGAGGTCTTCGAGGTCGAGTGGGTGTGCCAGTCGTGGGGGCCGACGAGACGTGGGGGATCGGCGACCCGCGAGCGGTCGACGAACTCGAGGATGAGTCCCCAGGAGGTGCGGGCGTACACCCACCGGTTCCCGGCGACAGCGGGGCTGTCGCCGGCGACCTCCTTGCGCGCGCCGAGGATCTCGATGCCCCGGAGGTCGGCGACCGCGGCGACGACGTCGTCGACGTCGTCGACGACGAAGCAGAGGTGGTGCCCGCCCGCATCGCTGGCGCGCGGGAACACGGGGGAGCGGTCCTCGCTCCACCACTGGAACAGCTCCACGTTCAGGTTCGGCGGCAGCCGGAGCATGCGCAGCTCCAGGTGCGCGTCCGCGGGCACGCCGAAGTGCTCCGGCATGACCGCGGCATCGGGTCCGCGGGTGGAGCGATAGAGCTCCTCGGCGCCGAGAAGGACGGTGAACAGGCGGGTGGCGTCGTCGAGGTCGGGGACGGTGAAGGCCACGTGGTCCACGTATTGCAGACCGGGAAGGCGACCGGGGTTCGGATTCATGAACGGAGTTCCTGGGTGGAGGAGCGGATGAGAAGCGATGGCTCGAGCACGATGTGTTCGGGCGAACCGCCGGCGATAAGGGCCTCGCCGAGTTCGATGGCGATCCGTCCGAGGTCGGTGATTGGCTGTCGGACACTGGTCAACCGGGGGTTGAACTGGGCGCCGAGGTCGAGGCCGTCGAAGCCGACCACCGACAGGTCGGCAGGTACGGACAGTCCGCGCGAGCCGAGCTCGGAGATCATGGCGAATGCGATGAGGTCGTTGGAGGCGATCACCGCCGTCGGGCGGATCGGTTCCCGCATCCAGTGGTCCACGACCCCCGGCCCCGGATCGGCGCCGGGCGCCGCCTCCAGGACGACGGGTGCGATGGCGTGACGCTCGGCGGCGTGGTGGTAGGCGTCCCAGCGATCCTGGGCGGTGTACGTGCCGACGATCCCCGGGGCGTAGGCGATGTTCGCGTGGCCTAGACCAAGGAGGTGGTCGAAGGCGAGGTCGATGCCCCGGGCGCTGTCGACAGTGACGGTGGGCACGGCGGGGTCGTCTTCGACCCGGTCGATGACGACGACCCGGTTCTGAAACGCGTACCGGCGGAGCGCCTCGAGGTTGACCCGGGTTGAGGGGGCGACGATGCCGAAGGGGGAGTACATGGAGTGCATCGCGCTCACGTAGTCGGCGGTCTGCCCGGTGTCGCCGTCGGTGATGCAGAGCATCAGCTGGTAGCCGCGTGCTTCGGCGGCGGCGGCGGTCGTGCGCGCCAGCTCGGCGAAGAACGGGTTGGTCATGTCCGGAACGATCAGCGGGATGAGGTTGCTCGAGCCGCGGCGGAGAGCCTGCGCGAGGGGGTTCATCGAGTACCCGAGCTCGGCTGCGACACGCAGCACGTGTTCCCGGGTCGCCGCGCGTACGGCATCCGGTTTCGAGAACGCGCGTGACACGGTCGAGCGGTGCACGCCGGCCGCCTTGGCGACGTCGTCGATGCTCACCTCAGCCACGACGAGCCGTCCTCTCCAGGTGCGGCGACCAGATGAGCTCCATAGTGTTCGCAAGTTCGGCGAGCGTCGGCAGGCCCGCGAACCCGGTCGTGAGGGTGTCGGCGACGCCGGTGACGAAGACGTCGTACAGCGGGTCGCTGTCGACCTCGAGGACGGCGCTCCTGGTGATGCCGGATCGGTCGGTGAACGTCGCGTTGCCGGTGGTGTCGACGGTGGCGAACCCGTTGGTCCCGGCGGCGGTGAAGCTGCAGTACCGCTTCAGCGGCGAGTTGGGGAACGCGTAGCCGACCTCGACGATTGCCTCGCGGCCCGTGCCGGTGGTCAGGATCATCGTGGAGTGGTCGTCGACCGCCTCGCCGTGCAGCGTGGTGGAGAGCTTCTGGACGATGTCGACGGGGTGTCCGAGGTGGCGGATGGCAAGGTCGACGAAGTGCGGGCCCAGGTTCATGAGGCTGCCGCCGCCGGAGAGGGCGGGTTCGAGTAGCCACGGGTTGCCGTTGCTCCGGTACCGTGAGGGCGGACCGGCGACGAACGCCATCCGCTCGTAGACGATGTCGCCGGCCTGTCGCAGCCAGGTGTCGATCGGGGCGCCGCGCTGGACGAGCGGCACGGTCGCCGGCACGGCGGCCGAGCGTGCCTCTTCCTCGAGCGTCCGAAGGTCGGCGAGGTTCGCACCGGCGGGCTTCTCGATCACGAACGGGATGCCGTGGGCGATGAGCTTTCGGCCGACCGCGAGCATCTCGTGGTGCGGGCAGAACACGAACGCCACCTCGATGCCGTCCTGGTCCAGAGCCTCGTCGACGCTCGCCGCGACTGGTGCGCCCAAGGGCTCGGCGAATGCCCGAGTGACCGCAGGGTCGGGGGCCTGCACCGCGGTCACGCGGAAGTGCCGAGCGAGCCCGGCACGGTACAGCGGCGCGTGCCAGTGGGACGCACCCAGCACCACGGCCGAGGGCCGAGGGGCCGAAGAGGAATGATCCACCGCCGTGGACTCCTTCGCTTCGATGAGGATCCCGGCGTTCCAGTCGCCCTCGCGAATGAGAACGATTGCTGAGATCGATTGCAACTCAGGATGTACACCTCGCCGCGATTCGTCAATGCGCCCGGGTTGCGGCTCGACGAAGCGCACCAGAGTGGTGTAACCATCAGGGCCATGTTCCAAAAACTCCACGTCATAGAGACCATCCGCGATTCCGGCAACGTCCTCATCGTCCGCCTCGACACCGCCGAGGAGGCGTTCGAGGTCGCCTCGGCAGCCGTCGCCGGTGGCATCCGCGCCCTTGAGATCACCCTGTCGATCCCCGGCGCCCTCACCGTGATCGAGCGCCTGACCGAGCGCTTCGCCGGTGAAGATGTGGCCTTCGGCGCGGGCACCGTCCTCGACGGGCACGCCGCTTGGTCGAGCATTCAGGCCGGCGCGCAGTTCCTCGTCAGCCCGAACCTCAACCCCGAGATGATCCGCGTCGCCAACCGCTACCAGATCGCCACCATCAGTGGTGCCTACACGCCGACCGAGATCCTCGATACGGCCGAGGCCGGGTCGGACATCGTCAAGCTCTTCCCCACCGAAGCCGGCGGCATCCCTTACGCCAAGGCGGTCCTGGCGCCGCTCGCGCACGTCCCGATCCTTCCGGCGGGTGGCGTCACCACCGCCAACGTCGGCGACTGGTTCGCCGCAGGCGTCGCGGCGGTCGGAGTGGGCAGCGCCATCACCAAGGCCGGCCGCCCCGACGGCGACATGGGCAAGGTCACCGCAGCGGCGAAGGAGTTCGTGGCCGCGATCGCGCGAGTGAAGCGGTGACAGCCGACGTCCAGGCCCTGCCCGTTGCCTACATCACGCTCGGCGGGGCGGGGTCGGGCAAGTCGACCCTGTCGAGACACCTCAGCTCCCTCACGGGCGCGGCGTATCTCGACAAGGACACGCTCGCCGGCTCCCTCGTGCGAGTGGCTCTCGAGGCGTTCGGGCAGGATCCCTCCGATCGGGAATCGAACGAGCTGTACCTGCGGAGGGTCATGCCGGCCGAGTACGAGACGCTCTTCGCGACCGCCGGCCGGAATCTGGAACTCGGCCACTCCGTCGTCATCGATGCACCGTTCGTGGCGTATCTCGGAGACTCCGACTTCCTACGTCGCTCGACCGAGAGTGCAGGCTGGCCCGTCGCTCGCATCCGGGTGATCCACGTGCGCACCTCGCCCGAGGTCGTGCGGCAACGGTTGATCGAGCGCGGCAGCGAGCGGGACCGGGTCAAGCTCGCCGGATGGGACGTCTACTGGGAGCGATTCGGTGCACTCGAGTGCCGCTGGAACACCGGCGAGCACGACGTCGTCGTGAACGATGACGAGTCGGCGTTCACGCGTCTTCGTGAGCTGGTACAGCAGATCTGACCGCTGCGTTCTCGCGGGTCTGATGACCAGGATGACCGCTGGGTCTTGACAGGGCGGACGCGTGTGACGTTTCGTAACAGCGTTACAGCGACACGGACGTGGACGTGGATCCACGTCGACACGGACGTGGACGTAGATCCACGTCGACGCGGACGTGGACGTGGATCCACGATGGCGAGGAGACGAGAACATGGCACTAGCCGATGACGTCACAAATGCGATGCGCGTGCTCGAACTGCTGGCGCCGCATCCCGAAGGCCGACGCGTCACGGAGATCGCCGAGCGTCTGGGCGTCAACAAGGCCATAGCTCATCGCCTCCTCGCCGCCCTGGTCGATGCGGGCTATGTGAATCAGGATCCCCGCACCTCCAGCTACTTCGCCACTCACAGCCTCGGCGCCCTGGGGCTCCGCCAGCTGTCCTCGTCAGCAGTGGAAACGTGGGCTCAGCGAAGCCTGGACTCGCTCGCGGCGGAGTGTGAAGAGCTCGTCCGCCTGGCGGTAGCCACCAACGATTCCTTGAAGTGGATCGCCAAAGCCCAGGGGGCGAACTCGTCCCTCCGCATCGACCCCGTCATGGGCCAGGACGCGGTCCCCCACGCCACTGCATCCGGGAAGGCGTGGCTCGCCACTCTCTCTCCGGACCGAGTCGCGACCGTGCTGGCGCACGAGAGCCGTCTCGACGTCACCCCCAGATCCACCCTCGATCGGTCCGCTCTCCAGGACGAGCTCGACGAGGTTCGTCACCGCGGGTACGCCACGACGATTGAGGAGATGGACCTCGGTATCAGTGCCGTGGCGGCCGCCATCCATGGAGCCGGGCCGGGCCGGGAGGCCACCGGGACGATCAGCATCGCGGGCCCCTCCGTGCGGATGACCCGAGCGCGCATGGCCGAGCTGTCGCCGCCCCTGCTCGCGGCCGCGGCTGATATCTCCCGGAGCTGGCCGAGCTATGCCTACCTCGTCGCAGACGAGGGACTCTCCGCCTAGACAGGCAGACACCCCCTTCAACAGGTTCAGCGACCCTCGGCCGGGGGCGTTGGGATGCTCACTCGCGACCAAAATGCAATGGAGAATGCAATGACGCCCTCACGTTGCGCGCCCAGCGCATCCATCCCCGACAGCGCAGATCCCGTCCCGCGTAAGGGACAGGCCCGTAACCTGCTCGCCGGGACCGTCGGACACTTTGTCGAGTGGTACGACTGGTACATATACGGTCTTCTCGCCTCTGTCTTCTCCGCGCAGATCTTCCCCTCGGGCTCCCAGTTCGCGTCCCTCATCGCCGCGTTCCTCACCTACGCCATCGGGTTCCTCGTGCGGCCTCTGAGCGGCATCATCCTCTCCCCGCTTGCCGACCGGTACGGGCGCCGCCGCGTCCTGTCCCTCGCGGTCTCGGGGATGGCTCTCGGCGCATTGATCATCGGGTTCACACCCCCGTACGCGAGCATCGGCTACTTCGCGCCGATCCTGTTCGTCGTCGCCCGCATCCTCCAGGGCATCTCCGCCGGCACCGAGGGGCAGAGCGCCATCGCGTACATGGTGGAACACGCTCCAGCCAACCGGCGCGGACTTTTCGGCTCCTTCACCAACATGGCCAGCGGGCTGGCAACCCTCGCCGCAACAGGCGCCGCCGCCACCGTCACCTCTGTTTTCGCCGCCGACGCCCTGGCGTCCTACGGATGGCGGATCCCTTTCATCATCGGTGGTGTGATCGGCGTCGTTGGACTCATCCTCCGCGCCCGCTCGGACGAGTCTCCGGAGTTCGAAGCCAGCACGCTCGTCGAGCAGAAGTCCGCACCCGCGAAGCTCCTCCAGCTGCTCCGCGAACACCCCAAGGCGATCCTGCAGACTGCTGCCCTGTCCGCTCCCGCCGTGGCCTACTACACCTGGGCGACGTTCCTGCCCACCTACGCCAACCTCACCTCGGGCCGAGACCTGTCGTCCACCCTTGCCGGCAGCGCGATCGGCCTGGCCCTGCTGGTGGTCGTCGTCCCCGTCGGCGGCTACCTCTCCGACCGTCTCGGTCGCCGGAAGATCTTCCCCATCATCGGCGCCATCGGAATGATCGTCCTGTTCTATCCGCTCCTTCTCCTCCTGCAGGCGCCCGGCTTCGGTGTCTACGTCATCGTCGCCGCCTCCGGATGGGTTGTCCTCGGAATCTGGCAGGCCGTCTACCCCACCATCCAGGCCGAGTTGTTCCCCGCCTCGGTCCGCGTCTCCGGAATCGGATTCGCCCATCAGATCGTCATCGCCCTCTTCGGCGGCACCGCTCCCCTCATCGCGTCCGCGTTCGTCGGCGCCGGACGGCCCATGTACGTGGCGATCTACATGATCGTCATCGTCGCCCTGTGCCTCATCGTCTACTTCACGCTCCCGGAGACCGGCAGCCGAGCCCCGCGGGAGATCGTTTCCGCGACCGACACCATCGCCGTCGTCATGAGCGAGAACTCGTCCACTGCTGCCAGTTCAGCCCCTGAACAGTACGAGGTTCCCCGGTCGTAGCCACCCCTGCTCCTGAGCGCACGATGGGGACTCCTCAGAGATTGAACGGACATTCATATGATCATCAACACTTTTTCGTATCTTTGGTCGACAACGGCGATCGATGCGATATCCGAGCTGACCCAGAATGGGTACAACACCTTCGAGGTTCCCATCAGCTCTCCACATTGCTGGCCGGAAGAGATCTCCAGCTCCGAGCGTTCGGCGATCCTGGTGACGCTCAACGAAAACGGCGCCAAGATCCGATCCCTGAACGCCGGCGGATACGACATCAATCTGGCCAGTCCTGGTGCCAGCATGCGCCGGAAGAGCATCGAGCACATCGCCTCGGTGATCGATCTTGCGGTGGCTTGGGATGTCCCGGAAGTCGTCATCTCACCCGGCACACGGCGTCCTATGATCTCCCCCTCACTCGAGAGTGTCTACGGGTGGATGTACGAAAGCCTGGAAGAGCTGATCCCGCTGGCCAAGCGGGCGGGAAAGCGACTCCTCTTCGAGAACACCCCCTACTGCTTTGCGCCCACGATTGAGGAACTGGCAGATATCGTCAGCACGGTCAACGATGATGCACTGAAAATCGTGTACGACGTCGCGAACGCTGCTTATATCGGGGAGGATCCCGTATCGAGTCTGCGCTCACACCACGGATCGGTTGCACTCATGCATATCTCCGACACGGGTACGGAAACATGGGGACACGATCCCATCGGCACTGGGGTGATCGATTGGAACGGGCTGGGTAAAGCAGTCCAAGAGACAATTGGAGTAGACAACGTCGTGCTCGAAGTCATCCGCGAAGAGAACACCCTTGAAGAATTCGCGAAGGCGATGCGTGACCTCAGTGAAGAGGGTTGGAATCTCGGAGAGTGATTTCAGCGCCTCGGGGTTCAGAGTGACTCAGAGGGTCATCGAACAGTAAGGTGACATTCTCGATCGCCGGTGTGAGTCGAGTGCTTCGAAACGCATCAGAACAGATGTCAAGACTGGTATGGCCTGCTGAGTATGCCTGCTGGAAATATAAGGAGAGTGTGCAATGAGGGTTCTGGTCAGTGGCGGAAGCAGCGGCATCGGCGCGGCTGCAAGCCTGAGGCTCGCAGAGGCAGCGCTTGCCCGTGGCGAACAGCCGATGATCGCGGTATCCGGCCTCACTGCGAACGCGCGACAAGACGAGGTCGTCCGATCGATCCAGGCGATGGGTGGCAAAGCCATTGCATTGACAGGAGACCTGGGTGATCCCGACGTGCCCGGTCAACTGGTAACCGCTGTGGTCGACGAGTTCGGCGGCTTGGATGCGCTGGTGGCAAATGCCGGAATTGCCAACCCTGGCGCACTTAAGGATCTCTCCCTCGAGGACTGGGACGGCATGTTCTCCGTCAACCTCCGCGGGGCGTGGCTGCTTGCCAAAGCAAGTTACCCGCACCTGAAGGATAGCCGCGGGTCCGCCTGTTTCACCTCTTCAATGTCCGGCCAGCTTCCACATGCCGGGTCAGGTGCTTACAGTCCAACCAAGGCTGCGCTCACGCTGTTGGCTCAGACACTAGCACTGGAATGGGCACCTGACGGAATCCGCGTGAACGTGGTATCCCCGGGCATGACTCGCACGCAGATGACTGAACAAATGTACCTCGATCCCGAAGTCAAGAAGGCAAGGGAAAAAATCATCCCGTTGTCGAAAATCGGCGACCCGATGGATATCGCGAACGTGATCGAGTTTCTCGTCAGCCCGCTGGCAGGATATGTCACCGGCCAAGATGTCTGCGTCGATGGGGGTTTCTCCAAGTCCATTCTCAGTCACATTCCCGGTCGGCCCAGCTCCAAGTCCTGACGGGGTTCTTCCCCTGGCCACCGAGGCCACGTCATAGAGCGGCTCCGCCGGCCCGCTCTATGACGTGGCTGAAGAGGAAGCTGCATAGATCAGCAGTTGTCGAACAGTTCGACGGCGGCGACCGGTTCGGCGAGCTCTGACATGTCGCAGAACCTATCGCATGCGGCTTTGTGTGACATCTGTTCTGCGAGAGGTTATGAGAACGAAGCTCAGGGGTAAACCGGACATGGCCCGGCGGGGGCCCGCAGTCTCTCAGAACTACTCATTTTTGCGAGTACGCAGGGCCGCCCATTGGCGCAGGCGTTCGGTGATCTGGGCTTCGTAGCCGTTGCGGGTGGGTTGGTAGTACGTCTCGTGGTCCATGGCGTCGGGGAAGTAGCCGGCGCCGGAGAATTCGTCGGTGGTGTGGGAGTCGTACTGGTAGTCCTTGCCGTAGCCGAGGTCCTTCATCAGCCGGGTCGGGGCGTTCAGGCTGTGGGCGGGTGGCATGAGGGAGCCGGTGCGGCGGGCCGATCGGTGGGCCGCATTGAAGCCGCGGTAGACGGCGAGGGATTTGGGTGCGGTGGCGAGGTGCACGACAGCCTGGGCGATCGCCAACTCGCCTTCGGAGGAGCCGAGTCGCTCGTACACGTCCCAGGCGGCGAGCGTCTGCTGGATAGCGTGTAGGTCGGCGATGCCGATGTCTTCGTTGGCGAAGCGGACCAGGCGGCGGGCCACGAAAACGGGGTCCTCGCCGCCGTCGAGCATGCGGGCGAGCCAGTACAGGGCCGCGTCCGGGTCGGAGCCGCGCATCGATTTGTGGAGCGCGGAGATCAGGTTGTAGTGGCCCCCTCCTGCGCCTTGTCGTACAGCGGGGCGCGCTGCTGGATGTGGTGGGCGAGCGCGGCGGTGTCCAGGGGGGGTGCCGGGGTCCGGGAGGGCCTGGAGCTGTTCGGCCATGTTGAGGAGGTAGCGGCCGTCGCCGTCGGCCATGGCGATCAGGGCGCGACGGGCGTCGTCGTCCAGGGGCAGCTGGTGGCCGGTGTGGTGCTCGGCACGGTCGAGCAGCGTGGACAGGGCGGCTTCGCCGAGGCGTCTGAGGACGAGGACCTGGGTGCGGGAGAGGAGGGCGCCGTTGAGTTCGAAGCTCGGGTTCTCCGTGGTGGCGCCGACCAGGGTGATCGTGCCGTCCTCGACGTAGGGCAGGAAGCTGTCCTGCTGGGCGCGGTTGAAGCGGTGAATCTCGTCGACGAACAGCAGGGTGCCCTTGCCGATGGTGCGCCGGCTGCGGGCGGCGGCGAACACCTTCCGCAGTTCTGCGACGCCGGAGAAGGTGGCCGACACCGGTTCGAAGGCCAGGCTGCTGCCGTCCGCGAGGAGCCGGGCGATGGTCGTTTTCCCCACGCCGGGCGGGCCCCACAGGATGGCGGAGCCGAGGCGCTGCTGAGCGACCATGCGACCCAGCGGGGCGTCCGGGGCCAGGAGGTGCTCCTGCCCGACGACGTCTTCCAGTTGGGTGGGGCGCAGGCGGTCGGCGAGTGGCCGGGAGGGCTCCTCGTCGAAGAGCGGCAGGGTCGCTTCGGTCGGTTGCATCGGTCTCTCGGATCGCAGGCGGAGGTGTGCGGGCGTGGCGAGCCTTGCACGGGGCGCTGATACGCGAGGGGGTCAGCCGCTCGTGGGCGCGCTTGCGGTGCTCATTGGGTACGGGGGCGGTCGCGCTCGGGCAGCCGCTCGACAACCAGGTCGTAGGAGTCCTCGACTGCGTTGGTGACCAGCCGCTTGGTGATGCCGGGGCCCGGTCCGAGCGAGATCCAGTGCCGTTTGTCGAGGTAGCGGCCCGGTGTGATCGACGCGTGGGCGTGCACGTGCGCGCGAGCGTGTTCGGGATCGCACTTGACCGTGATGATCTGCTCGTCCGGGTCGTCGGTGACGATCAGGAACACCTTGCCCGCGACCTTGTACACGTCCAGTGCGGAGGTGAAGGGATAGCCGTGGCTGACGCCGGGCAGGGCCGAGGCCGTCTCGCGTGCGGAGTCCTGGAGCCGGTCACCGGCCGCGCTCACGAGGCTGCCCGCATGCGGCTGCCGTAGGTGCGGGGGTCGACGGGCCGCTCGGCCTTGGGCAGGTGAGCGACGACGAGCCGGTAGGAGTCGGTGACGAGTTCCTTGACCAGTTCCTGGTCGACGCCTTCCCCGGCTTCCAGCGTGATCCAGTGCTTCTTGTTCATGTGGTAGCCGGGGGAGATGTGGCTGTACTGCTCCCGTAGGGCGTGGGCCTCACCGGGGTCCGCCTTGAGAATCACGACGGGACGCCCCGGGACCTCGGTCATCAGCATGAACACCTTGCCGCGCACCTTGAAGACCTCCCAGTCGTCGCCGAAGGGATGCTCCAGCTGGGCTCCGGGAAGCTCCTCGGCGCAGTCGGCGGCGGTCTTGTGCAGGGTCGTTCCGTTCATGGGGCGTTGCCCTCCTCATGGGGTGGTTGCGGCGGCACACCCCATCCTTCCCTCGAAGTCGACAAATGGGGCCGTAGGCTGCGGACACGTGATGGTCGACAAGCGACACCCCAGCCCGAGCGAACAGGCCGGACCGGCCGAGGTCCCGTTGTACGGTTTCCAGCCCCCGGTCGGCACCCCGTACGGCCTTGAGGTGAGGCCCGTCGAGGACTTCTTCGCCGAGCACGACGACTGGCCGTGGAACCCGCCCCGTCCGGGCCGCGCCAACTTCCACTACCTCATTGCCGTGACCGAGGGCGAGTTGCGGCACGACGTCGACCACCTCACGCGGACCGTCGCCCCCGGCCAGTGGCTGTGGGTGCGTCCCGGACACACGCAGTGCTGGCATCCGCCCGGCGCCGCCCGCGGCCCGTTCATTCTGTTCGAACCGGATGTACTGCGGCCCGGCCTCGCCCGCCTGCTGGCCCCGGTCACCGCACACGAGGCTCCTGCCGTGCTGAGCCCGCACCCCGACGACGCCGCCTGGCTCCGGCAGACGGCACTCCAGCTTCTGGACGAACACCGCGCACTCGGGCGTCGCCCTCTCGACGTCCACCACGCCCTGCGGCGCAGCCTGCTCGAATCGCTGCTGCTGCGCCTCGCGGGCGCCCTCGGGATCACTCCCGCCGACACGAGTGCCGGCACGGTCCGTGGTGACACCTACGGCCGGTTCACGGACGCCCTGGAGCTGCGCTTCCGCGAATTGCACCGGGCCGCGGACTACGCGGAGTTGCTCGACTGCTCGGTCCGCACCCTCAGCCGCGCCGCCCGGGATGCCACCGGCAAGGGAGTGCGTGAGCTCATTGACGAGCGTCGCCTCCTCGAAGCCCGGCGCTTGCTGGGCGGTGCGCAGTGGGACGCCCGTTCCGTGGCCGGCCACCTCGGTTTCACGGAACCCGCGAACTTCGGCCGCTTTTTCCGCGACCGCACCGGTCTCACCCCGGCCGCCTTCGCGGCCCGGGATGCAACACGCGGGTAGCTGTGCCGTGTCAGCGCGTGATCTGGCGGAAGGGTGTGTAGGTGGTGGTGATGGAGTAGGTGTCGCGGAACTTCTCGCTGAGCTCGCCCAGGGTGACGAGTTCGATCATCTCGGTGGAGGCGGCGAAGTCGGCCTGGCCCTCGGCGGTCAGCGCCATGTGCTTCCAGACGGCTTCCTCGTTCTCGTAGAGCTCGCGCTGGAAGTAGCTGCCGTCACTGCCGCGGGAGATCTCGTAGGCCAGGATGTACGGCTCCTGCTCCTGGGTTACCGGCAGGACCTTGTCCAGATAGGCCTGGTACTGCTCCTCCATTTCGGACTTGACGCGGTAGTGAAACAGGTTTTCGATCTGGTTGCCCATGGTTTCTCCAGAGATGAATTGGGCGTGGTTCGGTGGAAAAGCAGGGCGGTTCGGAGCTCAGCCGGTGGTGAAGGCGTCGAGCAGAGCGGCCGGGTAGCGGCTGCTCGCTGAACCCTCGGGGAGGATCTTGTTGATGCGCTCCAGGTCGCTGAGGGTCAGACCCAGTTGGGGGCATGCTCTTCGGCGTAGCGGGCGCCGAATCCGCCGTTCGGGAGGATCTCACGGATCGCGGCGAGATCGGTCTCGGTGAGGGCGACTTCGGCGGCGCGGGCATTCTCTTCCATGCGGGCGGCGCTGCGAGTGCCAGGGATCGGGACGATCTGGTCGCCCTGAGCGAGCAGCCAGGCCAGGGCGAGCTGGGAGACGGTGATGCCCTTGGCGGTGGCCAGCTGGCCAAGTCGGTCCACGGCTTCGACGTTCTTCTCGAAGTTGCCGGGCTGCCAGCGCGGATCGGAGTTGCGCATGTCGGTGGCGTCGTACTGTCCCGCGGGCTTCGCGGTACCGGTGATGAAGCCGCGGCCGAGGGGCGAGTAGGGAACAAAGCCGATGCCGAGCTCCTGGAGCAGCGGGAAGAGCTGCTCGACCTCGCGCTCGAAGAGCGAGTACTCCGTCTGCAGGACCGAGACCGGCTGGACGGCGTGCGCCTTGCGGATGGTCTCCGGGCCGGCCTCGCTGAGGCCGAAGTACTTCACTTTGCCCGCGTCGATCAGCTCGCTGACGGTACCCGCGACCTCCTCGATCGGCACGTCCGGGTCGACCCGGTGCTGATAGAAGACGTCGATCTGGTCGACGCCCAGGTAGCGCAGGCTGTTGTCGGCGACCTTGCGGATGTTGTCGGGGCGGCTGTTGAGGCCGCCGATTCCCTGAGACAGGTCGGACAGGTCGAAACCGAACTTGGTGGCCAGGACCACCTCGTCGCGGAAGTTCTTGACCGCCTTGCCGACCAGGATCTCGTTGGAGCCGGTGCCGAAGCCGTAGAGCTCGGCGGTGTCGAAGAAGGTGACGCCCAGGTCGTGGGCGCGGCGGATGGCGGCGATACCCGCCTCCTCGGTGCCGGGGCCGTAGGCCATGGTCAGGCCCATCGATCCGTAGCCGATCGCCGAAGCGGTCAGGCCCTGGGTGCCGAGTGTCCTGTGCTGCATGCGCATCTCCTCATATCAAACCAAACGGTTCTGTTTGAATCGTACGCCAGTCTTCCCTCAGCGACAAACCAAACGGTTTGGTCGGACGGTTTGGAGGCATGGCTCCTCAACCGGCGCAGACTCGGTCTGTGACCGCATCGTGAGCGCCGCCAAGGCCGAGTTCTCCCTGCGCGGCATCGCCGGGGCTGATCACCGAGTAAGCATGAAGAAGCCGGTGACGGCACGCTGCCGCTCATCGTCTTCCTGGGAGCGGGCGGCCGCCTGCGCCACACAACACCCTCGGTGGTGGGGCCTGGCTCGCGGGCCTGCTGGGGCAGCACTGAGGTGCGAGCCGGATTTTTCGGAGTTCGGCGGTCTGATGCTCAGCGTGGGCGGGGGAACAGGCGCTCGACGGCGGCGACCAGGGCCGCGCGGCGCGCGCCGACGGAGGTGTCCGCGGCCAGCTTGGCCGCGGCGGCGCCGATCTCCGGCTGACCTGCCCAGGTGGTGGCAATCTGATTGATCAGGGCGAGCACGTCGACCGGATCCCAGGCGGGATCGATCAGGCCGGCGCGCTGCGCGTCGCGGAGCTGTTCGACCTTGCCGGTGATGGTGGTCAGCAGGGGGTCAACCGTGTCGCTGTCGGCTTCGCCGTCGGCGAGTTCGAGGCGGCCCCAGGCGATGAGCCGATAGTGGTCCGGGTGGGCCGTGAAGTGGTCGAAGAGGATGCCGGCGTAGCCGGGCAGGTCCGCCGGGTCCATGCGGGTGGCCTCGATAAGCGCGGCCGTTTCGTGCCCGGCGATGTATTGGTAGAGAGCCTCTTTGCTGCTGAAGTAGGCGTATACCCGTTCCTTGCTGGTCCGCGCCTGCTTGGCGAGGCGGTCCACTCGGGCGCCGGCGATGCCGTACCGGGCGAACTCGTCCTTCGCCGCGGCGAGGATCCGCTGCCTGGTGTCGGCGGTCGAGGAGTTCGAGGTCTTACGGGAGACGGCGGAGCGAGGCATAGGTACACGATAGACGGCCAAACCATTCGGTTTGCCGGCCCTGCGTCAGATCTTCCCTCCGGGGGCGGGCGATCTGGAACGCGGAACGGCCACAAACCCGGCGCGGCCGGGCCAGTGCGGGATGGTCGGTGCATCTTCAGTCGTCGAGGAGCACCACGTGCTTGCCGGGCGTTGTACCGGCCTCGAGGTCAACCTGGGCGTCACGTACCTGAAAGGCAGCAGTTGGCCTTTCATGCCGTTGGCTATGGCAGACCCACGAGCCCCCAGCTGCGGTGGGCGGCTTCCACGGTCACATCGCCCCATTCGTGCAGCAACGCGGTGAAGTCCTCAAAGGTGTCTGGGAAGCCTGCCCAGCCCTTGCACTCAGCGGCGAATGGCTGACGCAGTTCCTCGAGATAGTGCTTCACCCGCTCTGACGTTGTTGATCTCGAAAGGCTGCCCCGTAATTGATCTTGGCCAGCTCGCTGACCTGCTGTCTCCTCGATCAGCCGGCGAGGACGAGGTTGTGGAGGCGGGAATCTGGCCGCACTCAGGTCGATCCGCGCGGGCCGAACGACGGTGCAGTGGCACACGGGATACCCGGCTAGTGATGTCGATCGCCATGATGTGCACTTGCTGTGCCAGCGGTTCCGGCTGCCCGCCCGCCCTCTTCAGGAGGCGTCCTCAATACCTCCAACTGAACGTCGAAGAGAAGCGGCCGCACCCTCAACGGTGCGGCCGCTTCTGTTCTCCCTCGCCACAGCGGGTACCTGCGGCCATCGAGCTGCGTCAGTTGACCGTGTTGTAGGCGGTGACCTCGAATTTGTAGTTGTTATTGCGGAGGGTGCCAAAGTTCACGCATCGCGATGTGGAGTAGCTGCTGTTGTTTGCCCACGCCCACTCGCCGTTCCCGTCGAGGATCGCGACGGTGCGGGGCTGGAGTCGCACTGCTGCCGCGTTTGCCTTGATCAACTGGCCATACCGCGGCGAGGACGCCGACGAGGCGTTGAAAGTGTCATTGATCCAGTACCGCGGAGGTGGTTGATCACCGTGTCGGCCTCGTGCGGGCGCCTTCAGCCCGCCGAGCACGCACCCCGCCAACTCACCTTCGACCCACGCGACGACCATGCCCGCAGCCATGAAGCTGCACTCGACCGCGCCCGCATCCGATATGGCACAGGCACGCCGGCAGCGCCGCAGCCTACCGAACCAGATGTGTCGGAGGAGCTACGAACGGGACGCGGTGGCCGCCGTCAGCTGACCGAGCTGGAACAGTCGCTGCTGAAGCCGCTGCAGGAGGTCCTGGGCGAGGCTGAGGTGTCCGCGGTCGGGCGTGCGTACCGTGAGCAGCGCGGTGGGTGGGTTCGCTCCACCCACCTACTTGATCTCTTTCTCGCAACAGACTTAGAGTTGTCGGCGGTTCGTCAAGCATGGTCTAGCGGGGGGCGCCATGGCACGGGTCGGGGACATGCAACTCGGCGACGGCACCGTAGTCCGGGGTGAGCTGGAGGGGCCCGGAGCCGAGGAGAGCGGGATCGGCAGGGTGGGGCGCGGCTCCGATTTGGCGCGCGCCTCCGTCGAGACGCTTCAGGAGGCCTTGGCCCATGTGTGCCGTGCCGTGGAGGCGGTCGCGCGGAGTGTGGGGGACATGGCTCAGCCTCACGACACGGTGAGCGTCGAGTTCGGAATCAAGCTGTCCGCAAAGGCCGGCGTAGTGGTGGCCAGGACTGCGGGCGAGACGAACTTCGCGGTCACTCCTGAGTGGAATCGCGATCGTTCCGCATGAAAGGTCCATCGCGTGCGCGCGGAGCGGGGACGGTTGAATCCGGCCTGGTGCGCTTACGGGCAGCATCGTCGGCGCGTTTGTTGGCGGACGGTTCGTTGAGTGCACGTGAAGATGGCCCGGTGGTCGGGGCCGGTTTCCTTGTCGCCCCGGACATTGTCTGCACCTGTGCGCATGTGGTGGCTGACGCTCTCGGCCTGCCGAGGGATGCAGAGAACGCCCCGTCGGGCGTGATGCGCGTCGAGTTCCCGTTGTTACGGGACGCTGGCGGTCGCATTCCGGCGGTTAGCGCCACGGTCGTCTCGTGGCAGCCCACCCGCGAGGAGGACGACAGCGGAGATGTGGCGTTGCTGCGGCTCCACCATCCCGTGGCAGGCGCGCGTCCGGTGCCGCTCGTCGACGGAACTGCCGTGTGGGGGCACGAGTTCCGGGCGTACGGATTCCCGACCGGCGGCGACCACGGCGCATGGGCGACCGGCTCACTGCGGGGCGTGCAGGGGTCAGGCTGGCTCCAGATGGACGCGGGCCCGGGAGGAGCGCCGATCCAGCCAGGATTCAGCGGATCGGCTGTCTGGGACGACGCGCAGGGTGGTGTCATCGGTATGACGGTGGCCGCCGGACGCGGCGGGCTGAACGGCACGGCGTACCTGGTTCCGTCCTTCGAGCTGGTGGACGAGGACGTGGTGGCGCCGCAGTGCCCTTTCCGGGGGCTAGGCACCTTCGACGAGGACGACGCCGCGTTCTTCCACGGCCGAGGAGCGGACGTCGAACGGCTTCGCCGCGCGGTCCAGACCCGTCCGGTCACCGTGCTGGCAGGGCCGTCCGGGTGTGGCAAATCGTCGTTGATCCGGGCTGGGTTGCTGCCCGGAGTGCGGGCAGACGGCCTGACCGTCTCTCTGATGCGTCCTGTCGCGGGCCTCCGGCCAGAGGCTGTGCTAGCTCAGGCACTGATGGTTGTGCTGGAACCAGATGACGGGGAGACGGACCGGCTGCGGCGGGCGGCTGAGCTCACTGCGTTACTCAGCG
This sequence comes from Streptomyces sp. NPDC002911, assembly GCF_053591835.1. NCBI lineage: Bacteria > Bacillati > Actinomycetota > Actinomycetes > Kitasatosporales > Streptomycetaceae > Streptomyces > Streptomyces sp. NPDC002911. The sequence goes on from NZ_JBSFUO010000040.1 coordinate 24,651, forward strand.
AGGCTTCGGACGAGACCGCGACGGCAGAGGCGGCCTCCGGCCTGCGCTCCGCGTTACGGAGACAGGGCGGCCGGGCCGGCCACCTCTTCGTCGTAGACCAGCTGGAGGAGTACGCAGGTGCCGCACCGGACGCCGCCCGAAGACTGTTCCACCTGCTGTTTCACCTATGCGGCACTGTCGACGGGGACTCCGGCTCCGCCCCCCGGGCGGTAGTCACGGCGCGCCCGGACTCCATCGAAGCCCTGATGGCGGCCGAGACCTCGTCTGCGCTCAGCGACGCGGTGATGTTCCTCGCCCCGCTCGGCCCCGACGACCTGCGGGACGCGATTACCCGGCCCGTCGACGCGGTGCCCGGACTGTGGCTGGAGCCCGGACTCGCCGACCGGATCGTGCGTGACGCGGCGGACGAGCCGGGACGCATGCCGCTCGTGGAGTTCGCACTGACCCGTCTGTGGGACCAGCGCGAGCGCTCGATGCTGACCCACGCCGTGTACCAGGACCTCGGTGGAATCGCCGGTGCTCTCGCCGGTTATGCGGAGGATTCCTTTCGCACGGTGGTCCGTGGGGACGAACTTCCCCTCGCACAGGCGCTCTTCGTCCAGCTGGCACGTCCGGCAGACCACGGCGGCTATACCCGGCGGCCCGCCCCGGTTGCCGATATGGACCCCGCCGCGTTGGCGCTCGCACGCCGTCTCACACCCGGAAAGCTGATCGTCTTCGGCCGCACCGATGAGGGCACGGAGATCGTGGACCTTGCGCACGAAGCCCTGACCCGCCACTGGCAGCGGCTGGGGGACTGGCTGGACGACAGCCGCAAATTCCGGATCTGGCAGGAGGAGCTGCGCCGAGACCTGACGCGCTGGAAACAGACGGGCAGTGAGACGGGTGCCTTGCTCCGCGGCAGCGTGCTCGAGGTGGCCGTAGAACACGCCGCCCTCCGGCCGACAGAGATCACCGCACTCGAGCGCACGTACATCGGTGCGAGCCGGAAGTTCGCACGGCGGGCACTCCGGCGCTGGCAGGTGCTGGTAGCAACGCTTCTGGCCTTCTTGGTAATCGCCGGCGTGCTCGCCGATATGGCTCGCGACAGCAGCCAGAAGGCCGAGCGACAGCTGCGTACCCTCGCATCCCGTGCGCTCGCCGACGAGTCGAGCGACAGGGCCTTCCATGATCCCGGGAGCTCAATCCAGCTGGCCCTGGCGGCCTGGAACGCAGACGACACACCGCAAGCACAGCAGGCGCTGCTGCGCAGCCATGTGACCGGGGAGTACCTGCGCGGCAGCCATGTCGGCCTCTGGCCTGGGCGGGCGACGCATCTCGACACCACACCGGACGGTCGCACCCTGGTGGTGTGGTCAAAGCCGGCGGGCGCCGCGCCCGTTGTGGTCTCCGTGGTGACAGGGGCGCTGGGCGGCTCTCCCCGGTCCTACGCACTGCGCGGGGCGCCCGTCGACGACGAGAGCTCCGAGATCAGCTCCGAGATCAGCTCCGACGGTCGGCACTATGCGGTGGCGACACCGAACGGCCGGGTGTTCTTGTGGCGGCTCGACGGAGAACAGCGCGATCCCCTACGTCTGAAGGTCGCCGATACGGCTGATCGCGTTGTGTACGCGGCCGATCTCGACTTCAGTGCAGACGGGACACGGCTTCTTCGGCTCCTGGGGAGCGAGGAACCCCGCCCGGAGGATCATGGCCGGCAGGGGTTCGTCGAAGCCTGGGATGTGGCCGACGGCGCTTCCTTGCCGGTGGCCGACGATCTCGTTCCCAGTGGGGTGGAGCCGGACGAGGCCGCGTTCGGCGAGGACCCCGATACCGTGGTACTTCACTGGTCCAGGTTGCGCGACTTGGTGAGCGTTGTGGAGCTGCGGCAACTGGGCTCCGGTGGCATCGTACGGGGGATCGTCACCGGCGTCCCGCGGGGGAATCTACGGCTCCTCGGGGGCGGTGACTACGCCGTCGAGCAGCGCGGTGCGGACCTCCGGTCCCCCGTATACGTGCACAACACCACCACCGGCGCGGTCTGGCCCCTGCCCGGCAGCGCGCTGCTGCCGGACGACACGGGCGGGTACGTCATGCAGGACGAGGAAGCCGGTGCTTTCGCGGAGGTCGCCCTCACCCGACTGCCCACCGGGGAGACCTTCAGGACACGGGTACCACGCATCCAGGACGAGGACACCGTGACCGCCGCGATTGCCGCTGTGAGGAAAGAGGGCGAACCGGTAACTGTGCTGGCCACAGTCGGTGGCACGCTGATGGTGTTGGCGACGGAGCCCGGGGCTCCGTTGACGGAGGAAGAGTTCAACCTCAGCAGCGTGCCGGACGCACTGTCCCCCGACGGGCGGGCCGTCGCCTGGGTGACCGACGTGCGGTTGTACGTCCGCGACACTGTCAGCGGCCGGGGCGACTCCGTCAAACTGCCCGCAAGCGGTTCCGGCAAGCCGAAGTGGCGGGTGGCCTGGACGCCGGAGGACCGTCGGCTCGTCGTGTGGCTGTCGAACGGCACGGAGCTACTTGTCTACGAAGCCGACGACCTGAAACGCGGGAAAGCCGTCGAGCTCGACGTCGGCCCAGACCACGGAAATTCGCTCGGCGCGTTGGACTGGGTCACCCCTCTGGCGGGCGGCGACATAGCCGCTCTGACGGTGGGAGGCTTGCTCCTGCGGGTGAATTCCGTCACCGGCCTACAAGTGGGACGCCCCGTGTCAGTCGAGCACACGGACGGGGCGCTCATCGGGCCCCTCCGCTCGACTGCACAACTGGTGCCACGACCGGACCACCCGCACCAGGTCGCGGTAGTCACCAGGGCGGGCACTGACCGGGGCACCATCCAGCTCTGGGATACCCTCGCCGGCCGACAGATCGGGGTCCTGTCCGGTGACGCGATCGGCCCCGTCTTCGGGGACTTCATGCAACGCAGCCTCGTCTTCTCGGCCGACGGCCGGAGCCTGTTGGTGCAGAGCGCGGACGGCACCGTCCGCCGGTGGACGGTGGACCAACGGAAAACCACGGGGCACCCCATGGCCGTGGACCACCTGGACAACTTGGTCTCTCTGACCTCGGACGGCACAGCGATCACCGAATCCCCTAGCGGCTACGACCTGTGGGCAACTGACACAGGCCGTCATCTCGGCGCCTTCCCCACCGTGCTCGATATCAGACGGACAGCGATCGTCTACGACGACCGCCTGGTCGCCTACGCCAAGGGCTGGCGGCAGACCTACGACCTTCTTCGCGCGAACTGGTTCTCCCACCTCTGCTCATCGGCCGGGCGTGATTACACCGAGGAGGAGCGCAAGCGCTTCCTCCCCGTGGGTACTCCTTCGGGTCTCCCATGCGAGAACGCGAGCCCCTGGCGTAGGGCGCCGACCGCCGACTGACTGAGGTCTTTCAGCTGCTGCGCGTCGCCGCGCTGCTGGATGACGAGCAGCGCCGCCGTGAGACGCTGAAGTCGCCGGTGAAGTCGGTTGCGGCTGCCGCAGCGGTCCATGGGCCGATACGGGGGATGGTGGTGAGCGCGGCCGCCAGGGCGGGCGCGTCCAGGCCGAGCCAGCGGGCGGCGTGCAGCTCGTAGTGCTCAGCAGCCGAGCGCAGCACGCTCCGGTGGAACTTGGCTCCGATGCCGTCGAACTGTTCGTCCGTCAAGGCACGGACCTGCTCGGGTGCGGGGGCGGTGGTGAGCTTTCCGGACGGACTTTCGACCGTAATTCCGTGGGTCGCGCACCTCTGCCGGTACAGCTTGCGGGCCTGCCCGGCGCGTACGACCTCAGCGGGGTTCCAGCGCAACCGCGCCCTGGCCACATGTCAGCTCGCGACCGCCTAGCTCCGCCAGGGAGACCTGGAACAAGCCACGAGAACTGCGGCTTCCGTCTTCACGATCATGGATGGTGCTCCACTGCCTGGACGGATGCGGACTCTGATCGGGGACTTCCACCGAGACCTGTTCCGGCTTGCGCCGTCCACGACGTACGCCCGCGACTGGGCAGACCGTATGCGAGATGAATGGAGTCGAGCGTGACCCAGGTGATCGACCTGCAGCACTACGGCCACGGGAGCCTTCCGGAAGGCTTCAAGCAGATGCTGATCGATGTGCACGCCGACGCCTACGCCGATGCCAAGGACGACGAGTTCCACCAGCGTTTTCCCTGGTTCGTCGACCACTGGTCGGAGATGAACGGCTTCACCTGCGTCGTCGCCTTCGACGGAGACGAGCCGACCGGATTCGCCTACGGCGCCCCGCAGCAGCCGGGCCGCGAATGGTGGCGCTCCACAGCGTTCGAACCGAACGACGGCTGCACCGCGACCTATGCCGTTTCCGAGGTCATGGTGCGCCCGCGATGGCGGAAGCAGGGCGTCTCGGACCGTCTGCACGAAGCCCTGCTGAAGGAGCGGGGCGAGGATCTCGCGGTGCTGCTGGTCGACGTGGCCCACCCAAGAGTCCAGGAACTGTACGAGACGTGGGGCTATGAGAAGGCGGGGGAGCAGCAGCCTTTCGCGGACTCGCTGGTGTACGCCGTGATGGTGAAGAGGCTTCACCCTTGAACGTGCACGCCTCCGCGTGGCCTTATCGAGCAGTAGTGACATCATCATCGACGGGTTCGGGACGCGACCTGAACACGGTCGGGTGATGTCGACGGGTTGGGAGGTGCCGAGGGTGTTGCCTGGGCGCCATCGAGATGCTCCTGGTGGCAGTTCCTGGCCATGCCGCAGATGTCGACGGTCGACTGCCATCCGGAGTGATCACGGTGTCTGTATGACGATGCGTGTGCGTGAGCGCCGGGGACTACAGCAGGGACTGATGATCGACGCCGGCCGGCGGATGCCGAACGTCGCGGTTCGTCCGTGACTGGTATCGGGTGTCCATAAGTGCGGCGACAAAGGGCCTGGGGTTGTGGGGTGGTTCCGTGGCATGCTGGTTGATCTTGTTCGTCAGGTTCATGTCTGTTGCGGGGGTTGTTGCGTCGTGGGTTACACGATTCCTGAAGGTGTCGACACGATGCTGGACGTGGTCGGTGTGGGCTGGCCCAACGTTGACGAGGACGCATATCGTGACATGGCGGACTCGTTGCGGGAGTTCGCGGAAGACGCGGACGACGACGGGTATGCCGCCCATCAGTACGTACAGCGATTGATCTCCTCCGGGCAGAGTGAGTCGCTGACCGCGCTGGACAAGCACTGGTCGAAAGTTCAGCGCAAGAACAAGGACTTGGCGAAGGCGGCGCGGATCATCGCGGGTGCGTTGGACCGGGTGGCGGACATCATCGTGGCCCGGAAGATCGCCGCGGTGGGCGAGCTAGCGGATCTGTGCGCCACGGTGGGAGTGACGCTGGCGTTCGCCCCGGTGACAGCTGGTCTTTCGACTCTTCTGGCCGGTGCGAAGATCGCGGCTACCCGTATCGCGTTCAAGCGGATCCTGAAGGAGATGGCGGAGGCGGCGGTCTCGGAGATCGTCGCCACCCTCACCCAGCCCGCGGTGGCGGCGTTGGAGAGCATCGTGACAGATCTGGCGATCCAGACCGCGATGAATGTCACCGGTCAGCAGGACGGAATCGATGTCCCTCAAGCGGCCAAGGACGGGCTCCAGCTCAATTCCGTCGCAGGCGGCGGTGGGCCGGGTGCAGGCCTGGGCATCGACCATGACGCCCACTCCGCCACCGGCGGCAAACTCGCGGGTGTGCAGGTGTCGATGCTCACCCGCGCCGCGGGCAAGATAGGCAGGGCCAAGAGCCACCACGGCCGGGCAAAAGGGAAGGACTCCCTCACCGCCGTGCTCGACTCCACCATCGAGGGCGTGGTCGAGAAGCTGACCAAGGGCCACAAGCACATCGGGAACCACGTCGGCAAGGAGTTGCCCGACGCGATCGGTCTGAGCTCCAAAATTCACAAGAGCACCGACCTGGACATCGACGACCGCATCAGGGCGATCAAGAGCGGCGATCCCCGTGACAGCGCCGGGAACGACGGACGGAACGACAGTCCCGGATCCGCTCGCAGGCGGCCGGACGGATCCGGATCTGCCCGCAAGCCAGGGGACTTGTTGAACTCCGACTCGTCGAAGCTGTCCCAGCAGGCCCGTGCGCTGGCCGACAAGGAGACGTGCGGCGATCCGATCGACATGGCCAGCGGTCAGATGGTGCTCGAGCAGGTGGATGTTGATCTGCCGGGCGTGCTGCCGCTGGTGCTGCGCCGGACTCACCTGTCCGGATACCAGGCCGGCCGCTCTTTCGGACCGTCCTGGGCGTGCACGCTGGACGAACGTCTTGAGCGGGACGACGTTCTGGGTGGCATCTGGTGGTACCGGGAGGATGGCTCCGCCTTGGCCTACCCGCGCCTGCCGGACATACCCGGCGACCGAGTGGCTCCGGCGGCGGGCGCGCAGATGCCCCTCGTCTATGTCACGCGCGGCAGAAGTTATGTGCTGACTGTGCAGGACTTCCGTACCGGACTGGTGCGCCACTTCGAAGCCGCCACTTCCCGCGACGGCCTCTGGTGGCTCGTCTGCATCGAGGACCGCAACGGAAACACCGTAACCATGGAGCGAGGCGAGGACGGGATTCCTCTCGAAGTCAGTCACAGCGGCGGCTACCGGGTCCGCGTCGACGCGGACGCCGACCTGGGACGTGTCACCGGCCTGTCCGCGCCCATGGGCGAGAGCCCGGCCCGGCTGCGCACCTTCGGTTATGACGACACCGGGAACATGGTCCGGCTGCGCAATGCCGTTGACGCCACGACATATTTCTCCTACGACGACGCGCACCGCATCATCGGATGGCGGGATGCCAACGAAACCGCGTTCGACTACACGTACGACACTGCAGGGCGTGTGAGTGCCACACAAGGAACCGACGGCATACTCGGCTCACGCATCGTCTACGGGCCGCAGGAGTCCGACGGCACCAGTACGGTCACCTACACCGACTCCCTTGGGCACAGCACCCTCTACCGGTCCAACCGTCACGGGCAGATCACCGCCATCACCGATCCTCTCGGACACACCACCACCCAGCAGTGGGACCTCCGCGACAACCTGCTCTCCCGCACGGACCCGCTCGGTCGCACGACCCGCTGGGAATGGGATGAGAACGGCAACCTGCTCGCTGCCACCGCCCCCGACGGCGCCACCGTCCGCATCACGTACGACCACCTGCATCTGCCGGTGAAACTGACCCGCCAGGACGGCACGACGGTCCGCCAGGAGTTCGACGGCCGCGGTAACCTCGTCCGCTCGACGGGTGCCGACGAAAGGGTCCACGCCTTCACCCACCACCCCACCGGAGCCGTGGCCACCGCAACCGACCCACTGGGGGCCACCACCGCCGTCGAGGCCGATGCCGCGGGGCTGCCCGTGAAGATGACAGATCCGCTCGGGGCGACGAGTCAGTGCGTCCGTGACGACTTCGGCCGACCCGTCGCGCTTACCGATGCCCTCACGCACCTCACGACGATCAGCTGGGACGCTGAAGGCCGCCGTACACGCCGCACCGCACCGGACGGCCTCGCCGAATCCTGGACATGGGACGGCGAGGGCAACTGCACCAGTCACACCGACCCGCACGGCGGCATCACCCGCTTCACCTACGGCCCTTTCGACCTGCTCTCCTCCCGTACCTCCCCGGACGGCGCCACCGAACGGTTTGCGTACGACACCGAGATGCGCCCCATACGTGTCACCAACCCCCAGTCGCTGAACTGGAAGTACGTCTACGATCCGCTCGGGCGTCCGACCTCCGAGTCCGACTTCGACGGGCGCACCACCCTGCACGCGTACGATCCGGCCGGACAGCCGTCGACCCGCACCACGCCCTCCGGCGACATCATCGCCTTCAGCTTCGACGCCGCAGGGCGCCTGATGTCCAAGGTCTCCGGCGAAATGGAGACGCAGTTCCGCTATGACACGCTCTCCCGCCTGACATCAGCCACGTCACCCGACGGCAGCCTGGAGAACTCGTACGACGCTGCCGGACGGCTCGTCGCGCAGACCGTGGACGGCGCCACCCTCCGCTTCGCCTACGACGCCGCCGGCCGGCCGGTCTCGCGTACGACACCCACAGGCTCCACCGCCACCTCGGAGTGGAATGCGGCCGGCCATCGCACGTCGTTGACCGTCGACGCACGGCATACCATGCGCTTCACTCACGACGCTGTGGGCCGCGAGACGCACCGTACGCTCGGCAATAACGTTTCGCTCGCCTCCGTCTGGGACATGAACGGCCGTCAGGTGCAGCAGATACTCGGACGGCAGTCAGCGGCACCCATGCCCCCAGCAAGCCGATCGCACCTACTGCGGGCGCGTGACTACACGTACCGCCCCGATCACTACCTCACCGCCGTCACTGACGGGGCGACCGGACGTGCCGCCCGCTACACCCTGGACGCCGTCGGCCGCCCCCTGAAGTCGGACGGCCCTGCCGGCCCAGAGCGGTATGCCTACGACCAGGCAGGCAATCAGCGAGATGCGCAATGGCTTGACCGCAGTGCGGATCCTACGGCGCGGGGCTCCCGGGACTACTCGGGCACACTCCTTACCCGGGCCGGAGACACCCACTACCGCTACGATGCGGCAGGACGCCTCGTCGAACGTGTCAAGAAGCGGCTCTCCCGCAGCCCCGACGTGTGGCGCTACTGCTGGGACGCCGAGGACCGCCTGACTTCCTGTATCACCCCCGACGGCACACCCTGGTACTACCGTTACGATCCGCTCGGACGCCGCACCGCGAAGTACCGTCTGGACACGGCTGGTTCGGTCATCGACGAGACTCGTTTCACCTGGGACGGCTCCAACCTCGCCGAGCAGACGACCACCGCCACCGGGACCACTCTCACCTGGGTCCGCGAAGGCTATGAGCCGCTGGCTCAGATCGAACGCAGGCGCATGCCCCAGGAAGAGACCGAATCGCGCTTTTTCGCCATCGTCACCGACCTGGTCGGCACCCCGACCGAACTCGTCGACGAGACCGGCACCATCGCCTGGCACACCCGCACGACTGTCTGGGGAACCACCGCCGTCCACTCCGGTTCCACCGCACACACCCCACTCCGCTTCCCCGGCCAGTACGCCGACGTCGAGACCGGGCTCCACTACAACTACTTCCGCCACTACGACCCCGAGACAGCCCGATACACCAGCCCCGACCCGCTCGGCCTGGAACCGGCCCCCAACCCGGTCACCTATGTCCATAATCCGCACACCTGGATCGACCCCGAAGGCCTGAAAGCCGGCACCTGCCCCAGAACCGGTGCCGCCATCAATCCCCGGGGCTACACCGCCGTATACGAGATGCAGCTCAACAGCACTGACTACGGAGAGAGCCGTGCTGTCCACTTCAACCGGGCCAACGCGGCACTGGACGCCGCGATCCGAGCCGATCCTGCACTCGGCCGGTTCCTCGACCAGTTCTCGCCAGGCATCGCCGCCCGCGTGAGCTCCGTCGGCGGGCGAAGGACCCCCACGGGTTTCACATGGCAGCATGAGCCCAAAGCCAACGCTCAGGGCAGAGAGGGTGTGATGAGGCTGGTCCCCCGGTACCAGCACACCTCCGGAAGCCCGTGGTGGGACGTCCTCCATCCGGGCTACTCCGGTGGATATGCTGAATGGGCCATCCCCAACGGCGCACCGCCCAACCGGAGAGCATAACCGTGACCTACTTCATGTACGACGCCATGGGCGAGGAGTTCGACGAGCCCGACGAGGCGCAGATCCGCGCCGTTCTCGCTGAACTCAGCAGCGCGGACGAGGAACACCCGGATGTCTCACTGCAGCACGAGTCCGGATGGTCGCTGAGCGTCTTCCCGGACAAGTTCGTGCGGTGGCAGAACGTCGAATCCGCTCAGTCGGAACCCGTGGATGCGACGCTCTCCTCCTGGGACGACGTCGTCGGACTGCTCCTCATGACAGCTCGAGGCGAGACCGAAGAAGTGACCTCAGCCTTGGCAACGCCGTAAACCTGCTGACGCTGTGGCCCGTCGTCGACGACGGCGGCGGCCACGGAGCGGCAACGCGCTGGGCGTAGCCGTTCGGTACAGGAAGGTACTCGGGCACGTCCATGGTGCGGAGGTCTCCCGCTCGTTGGGAGCAGTGGCTGGGTCAGGCCAGCCGGGCAATGGCTTCGCGGAAGACGGGGACGTTTTCCCTGGTCATCTCATAGGCGATGTTCTTGTGCCAGCTGGGGTTGTCCGGGTCGTAGACCGGGGTGATGGGCGCGCGGGTGCCCTCGGGCCACCAGCCTTCGCGTACCCCGCGTGGCACCGCGCGGGAGAGGGCGACGGTCGGTCCGTTGAGTTTGCCGACGACGCTGCGCAGCTGGTCGGCGTCGAGGTAGCCGTCGCCGTAGAGTACGACCATCTCGGCGAACCGGCGGGCACCGGCGGTCAGGGAGCGGAGATAGCGTTCGGCCCGCTCGACGGTCCACTCGGGTCCGCGGTGACGGTCAGCTCGTGGCGGTGCTCGGCGAGGAGGAATTCCGCCAAGTTTCTCCGGGGTCTGGACGGAGAAGGGTCGGCCGGTTCACACTCGACCATTTAGACCCCGGACCTGCTTGGCGTGTCGGTAGAGCCCCGAGGTCCGGTAAACCTGGTTCGGCGCCGAGTCGTTCCGCAAGGTTCGCCAGGCCGGCCTGGCCCGGGGAATGACCCCCAGCCAGCTGGGCACAGCCGAGAACAGCCTGGTGAAGGTCGTCGTGCGGACCGACCGTGATTTCGACCGGCTCACTGCCGAGGACCTGATTGCTTACTACGAGTGGAGCAGGCAAGCCTTCACCACGGCGCCCGCGGGGCTTCGCGCCGCCTGGGACCTGAGGCGGGACGCCGGCCTGCTGTCCGCCGGACTGCCCCTGCGCCGCACCGTGGCACGGGGGCAGCTCTCCACTGAGGCGTCCCCCGGAGTGTGGACACAGGGGCTCATGCCGCGATTGAGAGTTTAACTGCTCGCAGATGCTGCTGTTCGAACTCCACGGGTGA
>NZ_JBSFUO010000041.1:0-35298 GCF_053591835.1 Streptomyces sp. NPDC002911
TGCCTCCGTTCCGGCCCGATCCGCGGACGTCACACCAGTCCAGCTACATGAGCCGCCATCAAGTCGGTCAGACCGACTGAACGACGCCGCCCTGCCCTGGTAAGTCGTGCGTGGATTACCCGGTACACCGGGGCGGGCCGCTCGACCGTGGCCCGGTGGTACGCCCTGCGCCACGAGCTGCCGCAGGAGCGCCGTCATCCGGAGCGGGTGGTCACGATCGACCGGGTCGACTACTACGGCCAGCAGGCGGTGGAGCAGTTCTGGGCTGCGCACCAGGAGGGCGTAGGAACCGCTCTGCTGGGCGTCTCCGGGCGCAGGAGCGGGGCGGAGCACGGAGAAAAAGCCTCGGGGAGGTCGTCCGGTGTCTGCAGAGCGTGCTCAGGCCTTCGAGGTCGCGTTGACGGAGCTGCGCCGGGCCGGTGGCTACCAACGGGGCCTGGCCGGGCGGCTGGCCCGCGCGCACGGCGGGAACGAGCGCACATGGGCGCGGGCCGTCACCGACGCCCGGACGATGTACGCCACCGAGACCACCGAGGACGAGCACGAGGCGCAGCGGCCGGCCTCGCAGCCGGAGTAGTGCCACCGCCGCCGGGTCGTGGGCCTGGTCGCCGGTCCGGAGCCCCGCGACGGGCCGGGAAGAAGGGCCAGCGCCGCGCCCGCTTCCCCGAGACCACGCCCGCCACCAGCCACCATCCCATCCCCACAGCAGGGCAGGCCGGGTAGAAGAGGGGAAGTCTGAGCACTCACCACGGGGAAAACCGGTGGTTGACCTGGGGTTGTGCGGAGGTCGGGCGAAAATATGCGCGCCTGATGGTGGAGGGGATAGCGGAGCAGATAGTGGAGTGGATGGTGGAAGGGATAGTGGTCAGCCCTGCGGTTCCTGTGCTGCGGCGTCCAACGGGCCGCCGCGCGCTTCAGGCGGTGGGTGCTCGAGGGCCAGGTGTGGCCGCGGCTCGGCTCTGCCCCTGCGGCGCCGGTTGCCGGTGTGTCGGGGTGTCGGGGTGTCGGGGCGGTTGGCTGGTGTCTGGCACCGGCGACGGAAGGACTTCCCCGGGCACCTGGCCGGGTCAGGAACCGCCACCCCGCCCGACCGCCCGCGCACCGAATCCGTTGCACGACGAGGAAGGTTTCCAATGTGTTGGCGGTGGTCTTGCTGCTATTTGGTGATGACGGGGTCGAGCCATGCGGCTGTGCCGCTGCAGGTGTCGATGGTGAGGGTGACGCGGAAGGCTCCGCTGAGGTCCACGGTCGCTGTTTGCGCGCTCTCTCCCACTTTGATGGTCCGTTGGAAGCGTGTGTGGTCGTCCACGGTGATGGTGAACTCCGCGCTGGCGCCGGTGCCGCTGTCGTCCGAGACCCCGATCCCTGCCACCAGCGATTTGTAGGTGCGGTCCAGCTGCCACGTCGCGATTGATCCGCAGGGGCCGTTGCGTAGGGCGACGGGGTACTCGCGCAGGTTCACCTTCTGGGCGCCTGCTTGGTAGCCGTCGTCCTCGAACGCCGGCAGGTCATTGACGAGTGACGTGCCGGAAGGCGGGGACGACTCGTAGAGCGCGGCCGGGTCCGAAGGCGTGGGAGCCTCCGTGCTCGGTTCCGCCTCCGTGCCCGGTTCCGCACTGGAGGGTGCCGGGGTGGTGGCGGCTGGCGTGGTGGTTGCCGGGGTGGGTTCGGAGGTGGTGGGAGGCGGCGACGGGGTCGCGGCCGGGGCCGTCCTGTCGTGCGTGCCGGTCGCCCAGATGCCGAGTGCGGCGCCGCCGCCGGCCAGCAACACGACGGCCAACGCGATGCCGGTCAGCATGACAGTGCGCCGGCCGCCGGACTTCCGTCCCGGGGTGACAGGCGGCTTGGGCGGCTTGGGGGGTGTCCGGGGCTGGTCCACTCCGGCACCACCCCCGGATGCCGGCACCAGGTCACCCGATCCGCCGGTTCCTTCGAGCACCGCCAAGCGCGCCCGGCAGTCGTCCAGCTCGGTGACCAGGGCGCCGCGGCGGCGGACGAGCTCATCCCGGCGTTCGCCCAGGGCGCGGCTCTCCCCTTCGAGCTGGTGCTTGCGGTCCTGGCTTCCGGTACTCGGAGAGGCCGCCGCCCGGTGGATCTCTTCCTCGAGGTCGGTTCGGAGCTGGTTCTCCCGCGCACGGACCTCGGCCAGCTCCGCGCCGAGCCGGTGCAGGGCTTCCTCGCCGTCCAGGAGGCGCAGCAGGAGGGAGTTCTGGTCGCTGCCGCGGATGGTGGCGCCGGTGTCGACGAGGACGGTGCGGTAGGCGGTGAAGAGTTCGGTGCGGCGTTGTGGGGCGGCGGGGTCGTCGGTGCGGCGGGCGACTTCGGTGAGCAGGTCGTGGAGGAAGTCCCAGGGGGGCAGGTTGGTGCCCAAGGTGTATTTGCGGACGGTGGAGTCTTTGTAGGCGGGAAAGCGGTTGGCGAATTCGCGGGAGCTGAGGCCTGTCAGGTCCAGCAGGACCCGTAACCGGGCGCCGAACTCGGCCTTGATCCGGTCTTTCTCCTCGCGTGCTTCCCGGCGTGCGGGAAGGTCGTCCCCTATGCCGTCTGGGTCGTGTGCCATCTGTGCTCCCCCTCACCGGACGCCGGTGCTCTCCAGCACCGAAAAGTGCTGTTCCGGCGTGGTCGCCCACCACCGGACAGCCCGGTCACTGTAGAGCCAACTCGCCCCGCGAACACCGTGGTTGAGGCCGTAGCACGCAGCACGCAGCGAGTTTGGCCGAACCCATGCCATGAGCGGGATCCCAACCCTTTTGAAAGGCTCACCGTGACCGGCTACCTTTTCACCGTCCTGGCCCTGCTCACCCTGACCGGGATCTGCGTCGGACGCCTCGCCTACAAGGACCCCGCGCTGGGGACCTCGATGGTCACCGCGACCACCGTCCTCGCTCTCCTCTACACCGTCCTGCAGACCTGACTGGCTCTGTTCACGTCGTAGAGCAGCGTTTCGACAGCAGTTTGGGAGGCACCCGCGCGCGTCCGATGTTCACGAGAACGGACAGCACCGCAGCGGTGGCCGGCGGACCGCCGTCGACCGCTCCACGGCGGCCGGTAAAAGCGCTGGCTACGGGCGAGTGGACCGTCGCGACAGAGCCGGTGATGTCGTGGTGAGTGGCTGTTCCCGCCTCTGACCTGCCGTGGTGAGTTTCCGGCCCGGAAACTCACCACGGTCCGGCTCTACTCACCATGGCCGGGTCAACTCACCGCGAGAACTCACCACGGCAGGTCAGAGCCCTGCCGAGTCAGTTCACAACCTGGACCTCGTGGACGGCGGCGGTGAACTCCGTCGCGCGAGTCTCGGTGAACTGGCCGCCGTCATTGAGGGCGGGGGCCGTCCACGTCACGGTCCAGTGCGCGGTCGCGGTGCCCTGGTACCGGCCGCCCGGCTCCTCGTAGGAGGGCCGCTCGTAGAGGTGCCCGCAGTCCGGCGACGAGGTCGCCTCCTGGGATTTCTTGTACGGGGTGCCGGGGCCGTGGCAGGTGACGGTGGTGCCGTCGTCCATCGCCCCTCGCACCCGGGTGACCTTCGCCGTGGCGGTGACGGTGACGCCGCCGGCCGTGGCCGTAGCGGTCGCCGGGCCGAACGTCGTGGGTGACGGGGTGGCCCACATCCACATCGGCATCCCGACGACGTAGGTCCCCGCGGCGCGGGGGCTGGCGACCTTCGGGCCGTCCAGGCGCATCGAGGCCGCCGCTTTCCGGGCGACGAGCTCCGGGTCGATGGTCGGCGCGGCCGGGCCGTCCTGGCTGTTCGGGACGGAGACGTCGCCACCGCGGCCGCTGTCGCACTGGACCTTGTAGACCCCGCCGTCATCCGGGTCGTGGCCCTTCCACGCCTGGTGCCCGGCCGGAGGCGGCGGCTCGTCGACCAGGTCGTAGGAACACGTGTCGGTCGGCTTGCTGTTGCCGGTCGAGGCCGGATCCGCTCCGGTCGGCTCGTCGCCCGAGGAACCTGAGGATCATTACGAGCCGGAGGCGCCGCTGTTGTCGGCGGCGCAGACGTGGCCGAGGGCGTGGAGCTCCGGCATCTGTCGCTGCCGACCGTCGGGCCGTCGGCGTGCGCGGCTGGAACCAGGACGACGGCCAGGACCACGGCGGCCGCCATCGTCGGGGCCGGCTTCAGCGTGTCCGGCTCCGGTCCGGCTTGTACTCGGTGACCATCCACCGGCCGGCGTCCCAATGCTCTACCGTGGCCGTGGCGACGTAGCGCAGTGGCTGGGCGGTAGGCAGCGGGATCGGCTTGTCCGTCTTCGTGTCGAGGGTCTGCCACTTCGAGATGTCGATGCAGTCCTGGACGGTCGCGGTGGGCAGCTTCACGTCGATGTCGAGGGCGGTCGCCTCCGGCTCGTGCCCGAGCTCGCCCCGGCTCACCGTGGTGTTCTTCTTCATGTGCGCCAGGTCCCGCTCGAAGGCGGACAGGGCGTCGAGCGTCGCGTAGTGGTCGAGCTTCGTGCCGTCGGGCGAGGCCTTGCGGTAGGCCTTCATCTGCTCCATGCACATCGCCGTGTACGAGGCGAGCACCGCGGGCTTCTCCGCCGCGTCCGGGGCCGGCGGGGAGGCGGAGACGGCGGGCGGGGCCGAGGAGGCCGCAGACGGGGCTGTCTGGGGCTTCTCGTCGTCGCTGCCACCAGCGGGCAGCCGGTCAGGGCGAGAGTGAGTCCCACGGCGCCGCACAGCGCCGTGGGGCGTGTGCGGGGCCGTGTCTGTCGAGCCGTCCTCACCAGAGTCCCCCAGGAGTTCGCGAACACGATTCGATCACCGTAACCGGCTGACCACGAGCGGTTATCTGGGTTCAGTCAGGCAACGAGCAAACGAACTTCCGGAGCACGGCCCGTCATTAGGTGGTGAGGGCGGCGATCGCGACCAGGGCCGCGAAGGTCGCGACGAGGGCCCCGGCGAATACGCCCGCGACATTGAGGGGCTTCTCCAGGCGGGGGTGGCGGTGGGTGACGTAGGCCGGGCCGGCCAGGACGTCCCCGGACACGAGGAGAAGGAGCAGCCCGACGAACAGGACGAGGGTGAGGTTGAGCGTGGACGGCGATCTCCGTTTCGGTGGTGCGCTGCCGGTTGAGCGCTGGGCCACAGTCCGCGATCCGGGCCGGTCATTCGAGTTCTCGCGAAAATCCGTTCCAGCCCTCTGCCAGGCGGGCCCTGACGGGGCATCGGAAGGACTCGCGTGCGCTGGACAACCGGGTATCGCGGGGTGGTGGCAGCACGATCGAGGAGGCGTGGGTTAGCGGCGCAGCCCCGTGATCGCAGTCCTGAGCTTTTCCGGGAAGCGAAATCCATGCAAGAGATACCAGGGCACATGAAGCTGTTGAATGGGCCCCGTAGCACTGGTGGAAGCAAGCCTCCCAACCCCGCCCCCGAGCGGCCGGGCTGCCGGGAGAATGCGCGGATGAGGATCTACGGCAACGAGCCCGGCGAGCCCGATGTCGAGGTGGCCGAGCACCGGTACGCGGTGCTGATCGGCGGGCCGCTGCACGGCCAGCGCCTCGACGTCACCGGGTGGAGCGTGCAGTAGCTGCTGGACGGCGCGGCGCTCATCACCGAGCTCGGCACGTACGGGCCGGGCGGGCGAGCCCGCTACGAGGGACAGCCCGAACACCGGGACCGGCTCCACTGGCCCGGCGACACGCCCTGAGCCACTGTCACGCACCGGGGGGGGGTTAGCGCCGCGAGGCCGGCCGCGATCACCCCTGTGATCCGACGCGAGGGCGATTGCCTCGGGTGCATGCCACCGCCGACACCGACACCGTGGAGAAGGCGCTGGTCGATCAAGGATTCAAGAACGCCGTCGTCGCGCACGGCGAAAAGGTGGGCATCGAGGTGGAGGTCGTGGCGCGCAACCCCGCGCAGAGCGGGATCGTTCCCCAGGCCAAGCGGTGGGTAGTGGAGCGCGTGTAAGAGATCTTGACGCTGCACCGCAGGCTGGTGCGCGACTACGAGCATCTGCCCCGTAGTTCGGAGTCGCGGGTGTACTGGGCGATGACCGCGGTGATACTGCGCCGGTTGACCGGGGCGACCGTGCCGGCCTCGCGCACCGCATGAGTCGCGGGGAACTGACGCTCGGCGCGGTGCTGGCACGGCTGGAGCAGCGGGAAGGCGAGATCACCGCACAGGCCGAGACGATACGGGAACAGATCACGCAGCTGACCGCCCGGCTCGACGAACTCGCCCGGGCCGCCGAAAAATTCCGGGTCACCCGCAAGACGCTGATGGAACTGCCCGAGCCACAACCACCCGAGCCACAACCACCCGCGCCGCCGGCACCGAAGCTGCCGGACCACCCGGGGCCTACCAGCAGATCCCGGAACTCCGACAGCACCGACAAGTCGAACCCCGGATCGTCGAGCTGGACGCCGAGAGCGCAGGTCTGCCCCGCACTGGAAGCAGATCCACGAACTCCTCGTCCGTCAACAGCCACCCCAGCTCATCCCGCGCATCAGCAGCAACGGGGCGGGGCTGGCCTGGCCTGGGTGTTCTCGGTTGCAGTCATGTCCGCAGCGTCAGGCGCCGGGCCTGTGGACAGCGTCCGCGCTTTTGCCGGGGCGGGCGCGGCGGTGAACGCGGCCGGCCACCGCAGCGTCCTGAACGGGTACGCCCGCGTCGGCCGGGGCGGGGTAGAGCTCCGCGAGCCTGTCCAGGAGCCGGGCGTAGGCGTCGCGCTCCTGCGGGCGGGGGGCTCGGTCTTGGCGGACTCCCAGCCCGACACCGTGGCCCGGCGCACCTTCAGCGCGCCTGCCACCTCGTCGATCGTCAGGCCGTGCGCGGCGCGCAGCCGCTTGCGCTGCGCCGGTGGTGGCGCGTGGCGCGGGACGCGACCAGGGCGTCGAACAACTCGGACATGTGATTACCTCCTGGCCGACACCCTGTCCTCGCGAAACGTACGAGAGCCGTACATTTGCCGCAGGAAGTGCGTACGACAAGGGTGCGAAATGCGTGTCCCGGCCAGGGAAGGGCTGGAAATCGTCGCGTCACCTGGGATCTCTGTGGGGAGATACGGGCGGTTGCATGCTCTGAGTAACCAGGGGGTCACGTGAAGTGGAAAGACGCGTTCGATGACGCGATGAAAGAACTGGAGGCGGTGCGGAAGCAACTTGCACGTCTGGATGACCCCACGGTCGGGCTGACCGCCCTGTACGGAGACCTCACACAGGGCCGCCTGAAGATCCTGGAAGCCATCCAGGGGGGCGTTACCGGGCTGCGCGAGGAGAACCGGGAGGTACGCCGCCGCCAGGACCGGATGATCAGCGATTTGAACGAGACGCGGGGCGAGCTGCGGCAACTGCTGGACCTCGCCGATGCCCTTCGTCGCCCGGCGTCGGCAGACGGCGCGGGTGAGCAGACCGGCGACGCGCAGGCACAACCCGAGCAGACCACGCCACCGCCGGAGCCCGGGGCGCAGGCCGACTACGACTTCCTCGAGTCCGCCGCAGCTCACCCCGCCGTCTCTTCCGACACCGACTCCCAGGGGGGAACCATGGACGACACCGAGGGTCAGGCGCAGCCCGGTGCCGACGGCCAGGACCAAGACCTCGCTCTCAGGAGTGCCATCGAAGCCGCTTACCGGGGCACATCCACGCCTGCTGCCCAGCCTTCCGATGCCACACCGCAGGCATCCGTCGGCGGGGAGGACCCCCGGGTCGCCCACGGTGTCCTGCTGCTGAAGGCCGCCGGTGTGGCCTCCGCGGAACTGATCGCGCACCGCGACACCTGGGAGTGGCTCGCCGCCCTGGCCGTCGGGCACAGCCACTTCCGCACCCCGCCCGCCGTCGAGGACTTCGAGGAAGGTCGCCTCCGGACCATCCTGTCCGGACGCTCGCTGATCGCTCTGCTGATCGAGCTGTGGGATACGCGCTCTACCGCCGCCCCGCTGGGGGGTGACTGGTCACTGGCCATGACCTCGTACCAGCGCATCGCGGCCGAACTCGCCGGCGTCTCCGGGCAGGGTGAGGTCATCCGTATCGTCCTGGACGACGGCCTGCCCTCCAAGGAGATCGACGACTGACCACCCACCGCACGCCCTCGTCGTGGGCGGGGGCGTGCGGAGCAACTTGGGCGTCCCGCTTATGATGCGGCGCGGTGGAGTAGTTACGGCGACGGTGGGAACCAGGACTGACGCCGCGTCGCCCGTGGGTGCCGAGCTTGGTCACCGCGGGTGCCTTTTCGTGGGGAAAGCGCGGCCGCACACGTGCATGTCGGACGTTGCCCAGAGTCAGGACCCGACGCTGGGCAGATCGTCCGCGGTGAGCGGGATCAGACCGGCCCGTCCCTCACCGTGGTCGCGGCACAGCAGGACACCGGCCAGTTCAGGGTGCTGATACGCCACGATGTTGCCCTGAGGAAGTCTGTGGTCGGGCTGCGCGCTCATCAGCTGGTCCTTCCGGCGGGTCGTCACCTGATTCCCTGGCCCAACGGTCATCCCCTTGCGCTTCACCACCCATCGGTCGTGCCACGTGTGTGCCACCAGGGATGACGAGAAGGCGGCGCGGTCCTGCACCCAGAACGCGGGCGGCGAAAACGTACTTCATGGCCTTTTCAGCTGGGCGACGACGCCGGTGCGGCGGGCACGACCGCGTCATCAACGATGGCCTGTGGGATTTCCGTAGGCGGCTTGCCCTTCTCAATCCGGTCGACCACAGGGGCGATCGCCTCGTACATCCGCCGGGAAAGCTCCTCGATGGACCCGTTCGCGAGCGCACCCCCGCTGATGTCTTCCTCCAAAGTCTTGAGGTAGTCCACGAGCTGGGCGCCGGTGAGGGTGATCTCGACCAGGCCCCGCTCCTTGGCGGGCCCGCTGAGGCTGCGGGGCTTGGCGTCTTCGTGCGAGTTGATGTGGTTGCTTGCGGGCTTGGTGCGCTCCCACAGGTCCTTGGTGCAGGTGATCTTGAAGGAGGCAACGCCAGCGGCCTTCTGGAGGCGCTCCGAGTGCCCTGCGGGCGGCTCGTCGGCGCAGCTGGTGACGAGGGCAAAGGCGGCCGCGACGGCCAGAACAGCGGAGGCGGCACGACGGCGGCCGCGGAACGGGTCTGTGATCACCGGCCGATCATCTGCACAGAAGAGCCGTCCCGGACGGTGTTCGCCGGTGGCTCACCAGAACGGGTGATCTTGACTAGACCGGTCTCGCAAACGTACGGGACGGGCTCCTGCGAAAGATCGAGGCTAGTATGAAACGAGCCCAGCCGGGTGTTCCCTGGAGGGGGCGTCCTGCGCCGGAGCCCCGGCCCGATTACAGCGGGCCGGGGCTCCAGGTGCCGCATTGGTGGGATTTTAACGTCCCACGCTGACTTCCGGGGTCGGTTGCTACCACGGTCTCCTCAGTCGATCACGCGGAAGCTGCTCGTGGTGCTGCCGCTGATTCCGAAGCTGGTGCCGCCGGGCCCGACCATGGCGATGGGAACACCGGCGTTGCAGTTGTTCCCGGCGAAGAACTGGACGGTCCGGTCGGTGTTGTTGGTGATGTTGTAGCTGGTGAACGCCGGGCGGACAACTGCGATACATGTTCCCGGGTCGGCCGAGTAGGTCCGCTCGTTGATCTGGATCTCGCCGGCGTCCTGCTTGTACCCGCGGTCGCGGTAGTCCTTCTTGTCCTCATCCTTGTACCCGCGGTCGCGGTAGTCCTTCTTGTCCTCGTCCTTGCGCTCGGCGTCCTTCCCGCCGCTGTCGCCACCGAGGGGAGCCGAGGCCGGTCGGACAGCTTCCCGGGCGGACTCGGGGTGGGAGGCGGAGGCGGAGGCGAAGCTCACACCGGTGACGGCCACGGCCGCGGCCGCCGCAGAGGCAGCGATCAGGGCGACAGAACGGTTCTGCATTTCAGTCTTCTCCTCTTTCAGGTAAATCGGCTGAGCTGCCGACCTGTGCATGAACCTACTGAGAGAAGTTTCCGACGGCGCTTCAAAGGTCACTAACGTGTGACGCCGAGGCAGCCAACCGGACGTATGTGAGGGCACTCAGACAGCTTCCAACCTTTTCTGATGTGCCGTCAATTTGTGTATGTGCATGGAACTTGGCAGGGGCGTTTAGGCCAACTCGGTGATTGAACCGGCAGCCTTCACCCCGCCGGAACATCGGGGGCCTATCAGGCATCGAGCCGCCTCTGAATCGCCCCTCGTCCCGCTTGTCAAGAACCAAGCTGCCTCGCGGGTCTCACTGACGCTGAGGCGATGGGTTCTGGTGCAATGCGCTGCCAGATGAAAACCGCCGATCCGGACTGCGGGGGGGGAGCTGCGAGGCGGCTCCCGCCGCCCATCGCTCCGTCAGGGCGTGGGTACACCGACCGCTGGCACCGCGTGTCCTGTGGCGGGGGGAGCCTGACCTGGCGCTGCGGCGGATCGCTCACTGCGGCCGGGGGCGGACATGTGCGCTGGCCGCGCCGATCGCCGCTCTCGCCGCCCGTTCGACCAGCGTGATCCCGCTTTTCATCGATGCGTTGCCGCCGCTGAGCACCGACACCAGATACCGGTGCCCGTGCACCGCGACCTGGCCAACGCTGTTGATGACCCACAGATCGGTTGTGCTCCGCTGCAGCCAGCCGTTCTTGAGGGCGCATCGGGAGCCTTGGGAGCCGGCAGCGGACACCCCCCAGTCCTGGTCCTTCGCGATCCGCCCCATCAGGTCCCGGATGTAGGCGCGGGACGCCTGGTTCAGCCCTTCGGGTGAGCCGGTGGAGCCCACCGGCCCTCGGGCGAAGACTGCGCGCAACAGCTTTACCTGGT
The DNA here is from genome assembly GCF_053591835.1 of Streptomyces sp. NPDC002911. Taxonomy (NCBI): domain Bacteria; kingdom Bacillati; phylum Actinomycetota; class Actinomycetes; order Kitasatosporales; family Streptomycetaceae; genus Streptomyces; species Streptomyces sp. NPDC002911. The sequence goes on from NZ_JBSFUO010000041.1 coordinate 10,716, forward strand.
CCGTCGCTGTGGTCTGCGTGAGGCCCCATCTGACGCCGGGGTTGCCCCGTGTCGAGTCAAGTCCCAGACGTGCGTTCGCCGCGTCGAGACCTTCCGCCTCGCCGATCGCCTGCCACAGGACGGTCGCCGCGCCGTTGTCGCTCGTCCGGATCATCGCCTCGGCATGCCGTCGCTCTGCGGCTGTCAGCTCGCGGTCCTCGTCCTGCGCCTGGAGGAGCAGCGTCGCGAGGATGCCCACTTTGACGATGCTCGCTGTGTCGAACGTCGCGTCCTGCCCGTACGACGCGATCTCCTGGTCGGCGCTGTCCAGGTCGAGCACCGCCACCGCCAGCCGCGTGTCGCCGCCCGGCAGGACGGGCCTGAGCGCCCGAGCGAGAGTCATGCCCAGGTGCTCACGCACCGCCACCGCCGGCCCGGGAGCCGGCGGCCCCGCCAGTGCCAAGGGCGCCTGCGCCTCGTAGCGCCTGCCGGTGGCGGAACAGGCAGCGAGCGATGCCACGACTGCGGCGACGCAGACCCTCAGCGTGTACGCGCGAAGGTCGCGCGTCGTGTGCGTACGGTTCTGTCCGTCGGGCATGGCGGGGCAGGCCTCGGTATTCCTGTGGAGAGACGACGAGTAATCAGAAAATAGGACAAGACGGGCATGATGGCGGTGATTGACACCACAACAGGCGTTCCAGTCACCGAGGAGGAGAGCAGCCCACGCCGGCCTCGACCTTCCATGACGGTCCCTCAATCCCTTGGGGGCGTTTCAGCTGTTCGGGCTGGTGGTGGGCAAACCGATGGCCCGGCTGCCTCGTCGGGCGGGCGCCGGGTTCCACGGTTCCGGCCGGGTTGGTGCTGATCACAAGGGCGGGAACGGATTGGTCAGCCGGGGGCCGGGAGAGCTTCGAGTCGGGCCAGGACCTCGGTGATGACGTCGGCCCAGGGCCGGTGTCGGGCGAATCTCAGAGGCCGGCGGCGGGCAGTCGTGACGAGCTGGGCCGCGGCGGGAAGAGGCGGATCCTCAGGTGGCGGGGTTCCCACCTGCGGGTTTCGCCGGTCGGGGCGAGCATGGGCATCCAGGCCAGCAGGCCCAGGGCGATCGGCAGCCAGATCCGGTTCTGCGCCGTTTTACTCAATCACTGTGGCTCAAACATGCGGCCGGACTTTGTAGTGCCTCCCGTTCTCATGAACATCGCCTCAGGGCCATCCGAGTGCCTTCCGCGACGGTGAATAACCGCTGTCGGCACTCGTGAACAGAGTCACCCCGCAGACCAGGCGAAGCTGCCCCCTCGCAGGCCGGTGACGCTTCTCGTGGGGCTCACGCCTGGGACGGAGCTCATGATGGGCGGCCCGTGTTGCGGTGCCGGGCGGCCGGTGCCACGGTGACCGAAAGGACTGTCACGCAATCCGGCAGGCCAGGCCGACGGTCACGGCGAGCAGCCGATCCCCGGGCAGATCTCCGGCACCGACGCGGAGGGCCAGGACCCGCTTCCGTAGGGAATCGACGACGTCGGCCCGGTCGGCCTGACTGCTCAGGTGCGGGGTGAAGGCCGCCGAACGCCGACCGTTCCCAGTACGCCACCGCAGACAGAGCGCCATCCTCAACGGGAGCCCACGTGACTCACGAACACGAGCCCAACGCCGAGGCCGAAGGCGGCCCGGAGAACGACCAGTCTCTCCCCCACGCCGGAGAGGCTCCCGTCTACGCCACTGCCGCAGAGTCCGACGCCCCGCCGTGGCCTCAGGACGAGGAGAAAAAGGCGAGCGCACAGATCCTCGTGGTGCAGATGGGCCATTGCTTCCGCACGTCGGGTGCCACCGGCACACCAGGGGAACAGGCGTTCGTGAAAGCGGTGGCCGATGCCTGCGCCGAGGAACTCGAAAGGCCCGGTCCGTCGGAGCGGGAGCTTTGGCATCTGCGGGTCATCAAAGCCGACGAGCCCCTGGAAAAGTACGCCGGCGACGCGTTCGTCGCCTTCCACTGCGACGGCTCGACCAATCAAAACGCGCGGGGGGCGAGCGTTGGCTACCGCAACGCCGCAGGACAGTCTCTCGCGCAGGCATGGAAACGTGCCTACGACCAGCACGGCTGGTCGGGCGGGTTTCGAAAGGACAACTACACCGAGAACCTGAAGAAGTACTACGGCACCCGAAAAGCCGTCGAGGCCGGCAACCAGCGAGCGTTCATCGCCGAGTGCGGGTTTCTCACCAACAGGGACGACAAGGCCCTGCTGACCGGCCCTGGCGGCGTCAACCGGGTGGTACGTGCCCTGTTCGATGCGCTCGTATCTGAATCCCGGTGAGCCTCAAGCGGACCAAGGGGGCACGTTGTCGCAGGCGGTGTGCAACTACCTGAGCAGAGCGGACGTCTGAGTGGCTGAGAGCCGCCTCGACGGCACCGGTATCCCGGGCGGAGGCCGGCCGTTGACCGTGCTGCTCTGCGGGGCACCGTTCACGTGCTGCGCACGAGTGTGAGCCGGCGGGACGTTCCCGCAGATCTGGAGGGCACAGCGGGGTGACGGCCTGGCGGCGCCTGCGGGACTGGACCGAGGCCCGAGTGTGGCCCCGCCCCCATGTGGTTCTACTGGCGGAACTGCGTAAAGAGGCCTGCTGGAGATGGACGACGCCCGGCTCGCGCGTCAGGGCCCTCACAAGGGGCTCACACCGGACCTTCGCCGGTCGACCGATCCCGGCCCGGCAGCGAGCACCACCTGATCGCCGACCGGCACGGAACTCCGCTCGCCGTCTCTCTGACCAGCGGAAACCGTCACGATGTCACCCAGCTCACGCCTCTGCTGGACGCCATACCCCGCATCCTGGCCTGCGCGTCCGGAAAGGCATACCGCCAGCGTCGGCGCGAAGAGGCTGGGCCCTGGCCTCCCCAGAACCGGCCTGCGGTGTCTGCGACGCTCCCTCGGACGTGGCAGCCGACGACGCTGGTACTCAAAGCGCTGCGGCCGCGCGGCCTGGATTTGTCGACGGCTCGACAGAGGCGAGTCGCCCCCTCCCCACACCAACCCCTGACACTCCATCCCGGCAGCAACCGACAGCATGCGCCGGCCCTCTGGAACCGGGCCGCAAGAACCGAGTACGCCTGACATGCTCAGCCGCCTTCCGCACCCAGCTCTACCTCCAGCGCAAGATGGCCCGACTCGCTCACTCCTCGTCCTTCGGGTGAGGGTGTTCGGTCTTCGCGTGATCTTGTCCGGCATGTCGTCGTGAGGCTGGTGTGCTGTGGACAGAACTCGCCCGATGGTCGATGCCGGGTGTGCGGCTGCCGGGCACTGGCCTCCGCCCAGTTCCAGGAACAGATGAAGCATCTCTACCCGGCGCTGCAGTCGGTGCCGTACTCGTCCGGACCGGGGTGTACTGTCCCCCAGGCCCCGACGGATCGCGGTCTCCACGGGTGAGTACGCGCCGTCGGCCCGCTCCAGTTCGTACGGCGCGGCCGGCATCAGCGGCGGCTGGGCCATGAAGCGCGGCCGCACCCCGTGGTGCGGTTGCACCGCGTGCACCAGGAACGGGTGGCACAGGAAGACGTCGCCCGGGGACCCCGTGGCCAGGGCGAGTGGCCGGTGGTCGGACGCCGCCACCAGGTCGGGCGCAACGGCCGGCACGCTCGCCCCGTCCTCTCCGTACTTCTCCAGCACCTTCGGCACGTCGAGGTGTGAGCCGACCCGGATCCGGGTCGGAGCGTCCTCCTCACCGACCTCACTGAACAGGAACAGCATCAGCAGCGCCCGGCCCCGGGACCGCAGATTTGTGAAGTACCAGCTCTCGCCCTCCGGCAGACAGCTCCCCTCGATGTGCCAGCCCGCGTCATCCGGCTCCTCCTCGTGCGGGAAGCGCAGCGGGAACGTGCCCAGCGAGTAGCGCGGCTCCCAGCGTCCCGCGCCGACGAGCAGCTCGTACGCGTGCTGCGGGGAAGGGGAGTTGGATGCGGCAGCGAACGGCCCCTGCGCCATGCCGGCCACTCAGTGCACGGGCTGCGTCCACGTCGTCGGATCGTCCGGGTCGCAGCATCCCGATCACCCGACGTTCTCCGCACCGCTTTTGTCGGGTGTTCACCGAGCCTCGTCTCAGGACCACGTTGCCGATGGAGGGCGAACACTCCGCAGCAGCTGCCCGCAACGCCGACAACATCTGCAAACTCGACCACCTCGGCCACTACTGGACCGACGGCGTCAACGACCAGCGACGAGGGCCAGTTCACGTCCGAGTCCGAGGAGTTCACCAAGTCGGTCTCCCCGGTCAGCTGCAACTGGTCAACGACCAGGACGTTGGAGGGGCGTTTGCCGATCCTCTGGTCGCCACTGCGGTGGTGGGCTCCGTCATCGAGCGGCTGACGGGCCTTTACTTCCGAAAGGGCGGGGTCCTGCACTGACACCAGGGGCGGCGGGCGCGCCGTTATGTGGATTGCGTGATCATCGATGGTGACCGGGCGGATATGCCGTCTGCCTTACCGGCCGTCGGGTGCGGTGAGCAGCGGGGGCAGGATGCGAAGTCGGTGGAGGCGGAGTTCGCCGGTGCGGACGGCGGGCTGGTCCAGCCATGCCGGGTGGAGGCCGCGGCCGCCGCCGTCCACTGCGGACGGTCCGTCACTGCTGTGTGGAGTGTTTTTTGAGCCATCGCAGCAACATCGCGAACTCCGGAGTCATGGCCGTGTCCGATTGCACGAGAACGGACGAGCGGCCGCCCTCCTCGACCGTGATCGAGTAACTCATGGCATCTCTCGCGCGACTGTGCGGTTCCTTGGTTTCTTCAGCCGCCGGGATGGCTGCGGCCACCAGTCGGGACAACTCGTCTGCAGCGTTCTCGGGCAGAGTGTCGGTGTCCAGCACCTCCGGTGGGAGGTTGGCACGGACTGCGGCCGCCAGCCCGCCGTGTGTCGCCAAGGTAACCCTCATGACGCCTCTCAGCCATCCAGCGCTCCCCGCCGTTCCGGCGGAGGGCACCCGGCGTCAACCGCCGGTCATCACGTGGCCCTTCAGTGCGGCCATGTCTCGGCTCAACCCCTGCACCTGGGACGTCAGTGCCTTGACTGCTGCCAGGGCGTCCCCTTGACCCGCGTCGCCGTTCTGGCTGGCCGTGCGAGTTTGCGCCCTTGCGACCCCGGCCGGAATCCCGGTGATCGAGATACCGACCTCGTGCCACGCCCCCAGCACGGCCAGTTGCTCGGCGCCGCCGGCCCCGTACAAGTCCCCGGCTTTCTGGTACGTGGTGTCCGCGAACTCCTGGAACCGAGTCTCGCTGTTGGAAGCCTTGAGCGTTTCGTACCAGATGAGTCCGGGAGCCTCCCACGCGTATCCGCCGATGGCCGTCGCCGTCAGGTAGAACGCCTTGTTCGGAATGCCGGAGTTGTAGTGCACTGCACCCCAGTCTCCCTCGAAGGTGTCCGGCGTGTTGACGTACTTGGACATGTGGTCGGGCTGAGGGTCCTTCCCGAACTTCTCGGTGTTCCACGCATGCCCGGGAGCCTTCATCGATCGCAGAGCGTCGGCTTCGATCTGAGGCGTGAAGACCTCACGGCCGATCAGCCAGTCGGCCTGCTCGGCCGTCTGACCCAGCGACCATTGCTCGACCAATGTCCCGAACACATCCGACACGGACTCGTTCAGGGCCCCGGACTGGTTGTGGTACTCGAGTCCCGCGGTGTGCTCGGTCACGCCGTGCCCCAATTCATGGGCGATTACGGAAATCGAGCCCGTGAGGTCTGAGAAGACACGTCCGTCCCCGTCACCGAACACCATTTGGCGCCCGTCCCAGAAGGCGTTGGCGTAGTCGTCGCCGTAGTGGACGTATCCGTCCAGGCGCATCCCGCGACCGTCGATCGAATTCCGGGCGAATACTCGCTGGAAGAAATCTCGCGTCTTGCCGAGCATGTCGAATGCCCGGTTGACGGAGACATCCACGGACTCCGGTCCGTCTTCGGACCGGGCCAGAATAGCGAAGGGGAGAGACGTGTTGTTCCGGCAATCGTAGATCGTCCTACGAGCGTTGCCGGGAGTGGCTGCACCGGGGAAGGCTGCTCGGACTGATCGCTCGCCCCGCAAGTGGGCAGTCGTGAGCATGGTGTTCAGGGCGACCCGGCGTACCTCGCTGTCCTCACTCCTCAGCAATCTCTCGAGAAGATACGGAGGGGTTACGCAAAGGGGTCGAAGTTCACTGGTCATCGCAGTACTCCGTGGTTCGGAGGCAGGTGGTCGTTTCCTCACTTCGGTGGGCACCCTGTACGCGGACCGTCCGCGCCCAGATGGGCAGGTCCGGGGCCGGCCAATGCGACTGATCCGTCGGGCCGGTAGTCATTCCGTCCCCGAAGTCTCATCCCGGGGGGTTTTCCACCTGTCCAGCATTGCATATTTTGGTCGCGATGCCATGTCGCGATGCCTGGTGTGTGACAGACACGAAATGTGTGCGGAGAGTTATATGAAAGCGTATTCCACATCACGGCCAACTCACCGTCTCAGCTGAACCTTCGAGTCGTCGAGCCCAACGTTGTCGGTCCCGAGAGAACCGAACCCAGCGCAACCAGTCCGTCGAGACGGGCAGCGGGCTCACACGTGCGCAGGAACTGCTGCTGCACAGTGTCGATCGGAGCGGCGGGACCGGCACCGGGCTCCACCGCGTCCGACGGGATCCCGGTTGAGTGCTCGTGCACCACGGAGGCCGCGACCGTGGTGCACGTGGGCAATTCCTCGTCGAAGGCGAGGAGAACGGACCGGTCAGTTGCACGCGGGTGCACGGACGCGACTTCACGCTCAGGGCGCCCGAAGCGGCACCGATCCTGAACCGCACGGTCACACCGCGATCGAGAGCGGAACCCGCTCTTCGGCCGCACTCTTCCCCTCTTCGGCGAACCAGGTCTCACGCTTCGTCATCCGGCTGTCACGCCCGCCGAGGGCCGACAGCGCCGCCGCCACGTCGCCTCGATGTTGACTTTGTTCTCGACCGGCAGCAGCAGGTTCATCACACCGCTCCTGTCTCAGCAGGGTGTGCATCTCTCCCGGCGCCTTTCCTCCAGCCACAGGGTGACGGCGTCAGGCCAGAACGGCCGGGTCGCGCAGTGGCTGGAGGGAAAAAGCGGCCGGCTCCGCGTCGCCCGCTACGGTCGAGCGCCATGAGAGGGGCAGGGGCGGCAGACGCCGGGAAGTCCGGCAGAAGGAAGGGCTCCCGCCGGCACAGCTGTTGATCGCTCGCATACCGTTCCAGCTTTGGCGGCCCGTGCGGTGCGTATGTGACCGGCCAGGGCCCAGCCGGTCAATCGGCGTGAGGTGAGGGCGGCGCCCCGCGCTGGCAGTGGTCGGGCAGTTATGGGGCAGCGCTGCGGGCCCGGTCGGCGGGCAGCGCGATGAACTCGCTGGTCGTCCGTTCGCTTGTCCCGTGGTGTCTCTTCTCGATCCGCGGGCGGGTCGCCGCTGACCAGGTGCTCCCGCGAGGGTCAGGAGGTGTGGGGCAGCAGGACGATACGGCCGATGTGGGCGCGTGCCTCGATCATGCGGTGGGCGCCGGCGACGTTCTCCAGGGGGAAGGTGGTGTGTACGGCGTGCTGTACGGAGCCGTCGGCGAGGGCTCGTGCGAGGTTCTCGTGGTTGCGCAGGTATTCCTTGGGGCGGGCGGTCCGCCAGTGGGAGAGCGCGAAGCCGGTCAGGAATTTCATCTCGATGAGCTGCATGGGGGTGATGGCGGGGACATCGAGGCCTCCGCCGGCCGAGCCGTAGAAGACGAGCCGGCCGAAGGGGGCCAGCAGTGCGATGCCCTGGCGGAGTATGTTGCCGCCGATGCTGTCGAGGATGACGTCGACGCCCTTGCCGCCGGTGGCTTGCCTGACTTCCTCGGGCCATGTGTCGTTGGTGTAGTCGATGACGACGTCGGCTCCCAGGCGGCGGGCGAATTCCAGTTTGTCGGCGGAGCTCGCTGTGGCGATGACCAGTCCGGCGCCGCCGGCTTTGGCGAGTTGCACGCTCAGGTGGCCGATACCGCCCGATGCGGCGTGCACCAGCACGCTGTCGCCTGGTTGCAGGCCGGCGGTACCGAGTGTGCCGGAGGCGATGGGCCCGGGTGAGGGGAGCGCGGTGGCCTGGGCGGCGTCGAGGTTCTCGGGGACGGGCATGAGGGTGGCGGCCTCGACGACGACGTAGTCGGCGTAGGCGCCGTGCAGGGTGAAAGCGCCGACGCGGTCGCCTTCACGTCTATCGGTCACGCCTGGGCCCACGGCCGCGACCCGCCCGATGACGTCGCCGCCGAGCACGATCGGGAACTGTGGTTTCCACATCGGTGCGGGAAAAATGTTACGGCGCATCTGCGTCTGGGCGAAACCGACGCTTACCGCTTCGGCCGCGATGAGGACCTCGCCCGGTCCGGGCTGCGGGACGGGGCCTTCCTCCACGCGCAGGACATCGGGGTCCCCGTACTCGTGGAGTCTGACGATGCGCATCTGTTTCCTCCGGTCGTGGTGGCGGGTCTCTGGTGAAGTGCCGGGGTGCCCGTACGCCCGTAGTGGTGGTGCGGTCGGCGCGGTGGTGCGGCTGCCGGGAGGCTCCGGCAGCCGCACCGGGGTAGGGCGGCAGATCAGTGGGAGACGACCTGGGTCGTCGAGAACGCGACCGGATCGGCCGGGTCCGCGTAGCACTGGAAGGGGTCCCACTCGTTGGTGACCGTCTGCAGGCGGTTCCAGCCGAAAGCGGTGTCCTGGAAGCTGGAGCCGCCGGCACCCGTCGTGAGGGTGGTGGCGCTGGCTGGGGCCTTGAGGCGGACCTTGAGGGTGGGGAAGTCGAACTCGTAGCCGCCGGGCCACTCGCCGTTCGACCTGACCCGCAGCTCGTTGCCGTTGCGCTCCACCCACTGCTCGGCGTTCCCGAGGTTGCTGCCGCCTGTCAGCTGGTAGCTGACGATCTGCGCCTGGGCCGGCAGCTTGTAGGTGAAGGAGACGGTGTTGAGCAGCTTGTTGTAGGCGGCGACCGCGTTGATCGGGGCCGGATCGAAGGCCACCTGGAAATTCTCGTTCGGTGAGACCTTCGTGGGAGCGGTGGTGGTGAAGTCACGCGTGTAGTCGACGGGTATCCACTCGCCGGACAGGCGGGTCTGGCAGATGTAGGGCAGGGTCGATGTCGTCGTTCCAGTAACAGCCACGGAACTCGCGCCCGCCGAACCAGCTCCGGCCAGAACCGCTGTCGCGGCCAGACCCAGCGAGGCCGCGGCGCCCCCCGTCAGTTTCCACTTGCGCTGCACTGATATTCCTCTCTCGAGCGCACAGGCGCGGAAGGTCTCCGTCGCCTGTGCGCACTGTTCACGCGTCGGCTGGAGCTCCGCTGGAGAGGAGCTCCAGCCTGGTTCTCAGGCCCCCTCGGCCTGCGCCACGCTCTCCTGCCGGCGGGCCCATGCCCGCTCCAGAGCGGCCAGCAGAGAGGCGGGGTCCTGCACTCCGGACACCGGCACTCCCCCGTCGATGACCACCGACGGCACACCGCTCACACCGAACTCGGCGGCGCGGGCCTCGTCCGCCCTGACCTGCGCGGCATAGACGTCGCCGGCCAGCAGCTCGCGTACGTCGCCGGTGTCCAGGCCCGCTCCGGCCGCGAGATCACTCAGGACCGTGTGATCGGCGACGTTGAGCCCTTGCGTGTGATACGCGTGAAAAAGAGCTTCCAGTACCTGCGGGACACGCCCCCGAGCAGCCGCGAGATGGATCAGCCGGTGCGCGTCGAACGTACTGACCGGACGGGACTTGTGCAGATTCAGCTCCACTCCCTCCTGGTCCCCGTTCGCACGGATCAACGCGATCCGGGCGGGCACAGCAGCCGGATCCATCCACTGCTCCATGGCCACGGCCGCGGTCGGGCCCGGCTCCGGTCCCTGGTCCGGAGCCAACTCGAAACTGCGCCAGACGATCTCCAGACGGTCCCGGTGAGCGAACCTGTCCACGGCCGTAGCGATCCGGCGCTTGCCGATGTAACACCACGGACACAGAACATCGGAGTAGATCTCCACCAGCATGTATGACACCTCGTGATGCAAGCAGGAAGGAAACGTGCGCTGTTCAGGAAACCGCAACGACGATCTTGCCCCGAGCGTGCCCGGTCTCGATCTGACGGTGGGCGTCCGCTGCCTTCTCCAACGGGAAAGTCCTGGACACCTCGATACGCAGCCCGCCCCGGGCGTAGAGGTCAGCGAGCTCAGTGAGACGGGCCCGGGAACGCTGGCTGAAGACAGCGCGCACGCCCAACTCCTCGACACGTGCGAAGTCCACCAGTGTGGCAATCCGGTTCCGGTCCTCGACCAGTTCGACAGAGCAGTCCAGGGCAGGACCACCGACCGCGTCCAGCGCGACCGTGACGTCCCCCGAAGCGGCCTCACGCACCCGGTCGGCGAGCCCCTCGCCGTACAGCACGGGGATCACACCCAGCTCACGCAGGTAGTCGTGGTTACGTTCACTCGCCGTACCGATCACGACAGCGCCCCGCCCCAGAGCAAGCTGGACAGCGACCGTCCCTACGCCGCCGGCAGCCGCGTGCACCAGGAACGTGTCGCCCTGACCGACCTCCAGGGCCTCCAGGGCGGTGTGCGCGGTCTGGGCGGAAGCCGAGAACGCGCCGGCGACCTCCCACGACATGTTCGCGGGCTTGGCGACGACCTGGTCGACGGAGACCACCAGGTACTCGGCGTAGCAGGACAGAATGGCCCAGCCGAAGACCTCGTCCCCGACGGAGAAGTCCGTGACGCCCTCGCCGAGGGCGTCCACGGTGCCGGAGAAGTCGTTGCCGACGATCTGCGGTACTTCGACCGTCGCACCCGGCGGGGTCCAACCGCCGCGCACCGCGGCGTCGTACGCCTGGACACCCGCGGCCCTGACGCGGACGCGGATCTCACCGGCGGCCGGCTCGGGGGTCGGGACCTCGGCGGTGACGAGCACCTCGGGGCCCCCGGCTTCGTGGAAGACAGCTGCCTTCATAACAGTTTCCTCATTCGTTCGATGATGGTTCAGGACCGGGCCCGCAGGCCGGTCCGCGGCCGTCCCGTGAGGGGCGTTGTTCGCCGCTCAGTAGTTTCCCAGTCCGCCGCAGACGTTGAGTGCCTGTGCGGTGACCGAGCCGGCCGCGTCGGAGACCAGGTAGTCGACCATCGCCGCGACCTCGTCCACCTCGACGTACCGGCCGGTCGGCACCCGGGTGGTGACCTTTTCGGCGGCTTCCTCTGTGGTGATGCCGTAGCTGTCCGCGTAGTGCCGGCGTACGCGCTCCGCCATCGGTGTCTCCACGAAGCCGGGGCAGACGGCGTTGGCGGTGATGCCGGTCTTGGCCAGGTCCAGTCCGAGCGCCTTGGTGAAGCCGACGACGCCGTGTTTTGACGCCGAGTAGGGGGCGGCGGTGACCGCGCCCTGCTTGCCGGCCGTGGAGGCGATGTTGACGATCCTGCCCCAGTCCTTACCGAGCATCCCGCCTGCGCTGAGCACCTCACGGGTCAGCAGGAAGACGCTGTTGAGGTTGGTGTTGATGACGTCGTACCAGAGTTCGTCGGTCATCTCGGCGACCGGGCCGCCTCCGTTGCGGCCCGCGTTGTTGACCAGGATGTCGACCGTTCCGTACCGCTCCACGGCGGAGCGCACGAAACGCTTCACGTCCTCGCGGTCGGTCACGTCGCAGGTGGTGCCGTCGACGTCGAGGCCTTTTTCCTGCAGGCTTTTCACGGTCGCCGTCAGGCGGTCGTCGTTCCGCCCGCACACGTACACGCGGGCGCCTTGCTCCGCGAGGTGGGCGGCGATCGCGAGCCCGATTCCGCTCGTCGCCCCCGTCACCAGTGCGACCTTGCCGTTTCGTGCCCCCATCATGCCTCCACATCGAAGTGACCTTGCTGCCTCCGGCCCCCACGGGCTATGCGGAGGCTGACAGGGACGCCTCGACCGGCACTCGAGGCATCGTCGAGGGCACGGAGGGAGGCGAGCCGCGCGGTGGTCCCGGGCGGACGGCTACGACCTGTTTTCGAGCGGGCTTTGAGATGGACAGCGGAGCGTCAGCCTGCCACCAGTGCCGAGTCTGCGGCAGCGGTCGGCGCCCGTCGTCCGAGTCTGAAAGGAATCATTCGATGTGCAGCTTGAGGAGCGCCCGATGAACCGGCGCGTGGTCATCACCGGCATCGGTGTGCGCTCGCCCGGTGGATCGGGTGCGAAGGAGTTCTGGAACCTGTTGACGTCGGGCCGGACGGCGACCCGTGCCATCTCGTTCTTCGACGCCTCCCCCTTCCGTTCCCGTGTCGCGGCCGAGGTCGACTTCCACGCGGAGTCCGAAGGTTTGTCCCCCCGGGAGATCCGGCGCATGGACCGGGCCACGCAGTTCGCCGTCGCCTGTACCCGTGAGGCGGTGGCCGACAGCGGACTGGAGTTCGGCGGGGTCGATCCGCACCGTGTCGGAGTGAGCCTGGGCAGTGCCGTGGCGGCGGCGACGAGCCTGGAGAACGAATACGTCGTCCTGTCGGACCGGGGCCGTGACTGGGTGGTGGATCCGGAGTACCTGTCCCCGCACATGTTCGACTACATGAGCCCCGGGGTCATGCCGGCGGAGGTCGCGTGGGCGGCCGGCGCCGAGGGGCCGGTGACGATGGTGTCCGACGGCTGCACCTCGGGGCTGGACGCCGTGGGGTACGGGGTGCAACTGGTGCGCGAGGGCGCGGCGGACGTCATGATCGCCGGAGCGTCGGACACGCCGATCTCGCCCATCGTGCTGGCTTGCTTCGACGCCATCAAGGCGACGACCTCGCGCAACGACGACCCGGAGCACGCCTCCCGGCCGTTCGACGCCTCCCGCAACGGGTTCGTCCTCGCCGAGGGCAGCGCCATGTTCGTGCTGGAGGAGTACGACAGTGCACGGGCCCGGGGCGCCCAGATCTACGCCGAGGTCACCGGCTACGCCACCCGGTGCAACGCCTACCACATGACCGGTCTGAAGAAGGACGGCCGTGAGATGGCGGAGGCGATCCGGGTCACGCTCGACGAGTCGCGGATCGACCCGTCGGCCGTCGACTACGTCAACGCCCACGGCTCCGGCACGAAGCAGAACGACCGTCATGAGACGGCCGCTTTCAAGCGCGCGCTCGGCAACCACGCCTATGACGTGCCCGTCAGCTCCATCAAGTCGATGGTCGGCCACTCGCTCGGGGCCATCGGGTCCATCGAGATCGCCGCCAGTGTCCTCGCGATCAAGCACAACGTCGTGCCCCCGACGGCCAACCTCCACACACCCGATCCCGAGTGCGACCTGGACTACGTGCCGCTGCACGCCCGTGAGCGGCGTGTTGACACCGTGCTCACCGTCGGCAGCGGGTTCGGCGGCTTCCAGAGCGCCATGATTCTTCGCGCCCCCGAAGGAGCGACCTCATGAGCAGAACGGTGATCACGGGGCTCGGTGTCACAGCCCCCAACGGCATGGGCGTGGACGCCTACTGGAAGGCCCTGCTGGGCGGGCGCAGCGGTATCGGCCGGGTCACGGGGTTCGACGCCACCCGCTTCCCGTCGCGGCTCGCCGCCCAGATCGACGGCTTCGTCCCCGCGGACCACCTTCCGGGGCGTCTGGTCCGTGCCACGGACCGGTCGACGCAACTGGCGCTGGTGGCGGCCGACTGGGCGCTGTCGGACGCGGCTCTGCCGTCGGAGACCGTGGAGGACTACGACATCGGGGTCGTGACGTCCAACGCGCTCGGTGGGTTCGCCTTCACTCACAAGGAGTTCAACGCCTTGTGGAGTCAGGGGCCGAAGTTCGTCAGCGTGTACGAGTCCTATGCGTGGTTCTACGCGGTGAACACCGGCCAGATCTCCATCCGGCACACCTTGCGCGGTCCGAGCGTGGCGCTCGTCGGCGAGCAGGCGGGCGGGCTCGACGCCCTGAGCCATGCTCGTCGCACCGTTTTGCGGGGTACGCCGGCCGTGGTGACCGGTGGTGTGGATTCCGCTTTCGATCCCTGGGGGTACGCGTCCCAGCTGGCCGGTGGCCGGGTCAGCACGGAGGCCGATCCGGCGCGTGCCTATCAGCCGTTCGGGGCCCGTGCCTCCGGGTACGTGCCGGGTGAGGGCGGGGCGCTTCTGGTGGTCGAGGACGAGGAGAGCGCCCTGAAGCGCGGCGTGCGAGACCCGTACGGCGAGCTGGCGGGTCATGCCTCCACCTTCGATCCCGCACCGGGTTCGGGCCGGCCGCCGGCCCTGGAGCGAGCCGTCACGGCTGCTCTCGCCGACGCAGGTGTCTCCCCCGCGGACGTCGACGTGGTGTTCGCCGACGGGGCCGGTATCGCGGAGCTCGACGCGGTGGAGGCCGCGGCGCTGCGCACCGTGTTCGGGCCCTGCGGGGTGCCGGTCACCGTGCCCAAGGCGCTCACCGGACGTCTGTACTCCGGCGGTGGGCCGCTCGATGTGGTCACGGCTCTGCTGTCGATCCGTGACGGAGTGATCCCGGCGACTCCCACGCTCGGTGACGTGCCGTCCGAGTACGGCATCGACCTGGTCCGCGGGCAGCCGCGTGAGCAGCGGGTGCGCACGGCGCTGGTGCTCGCCCGGGGCCGCCGGGGCTTCAACTCGGCGGTCGTCGTCCGCGGTGTCGACCGCTAGGGGCTGTCGTCGGTGGTCGGTGTTGTCCGCCGCTGGTGTTTTTTCGCGTTGTCCATCTGAAGGAAGAAGAGAAGACCCGATGACCACTGCCGTCGTATCCGATGTCGTGACCAGTGACCTCTACGCGCAGGTGCTGCACTTCTACGCGCACCAGATGCAGCACCTCGACGCCCGGCGATTCGAGGAGTACGCGGCCTCTTTCACCGAGGACGGTGTGTTCCAGCACTCTCCGGGAGCCGAGCCGGCCGTGTCCCGGCCGGCGATCGTGCGCGAACTCGTGGAGTTCCACGAGAAGTACGACGCTGCCACCGTGCGCCGGCGTCACTGGTTCAACCAGGTGGCCCTGGAGGCGCAGCCCGACGGTACGGTGAGGTCCACTGCCTACGCGCTGGTCGTCACGGTCCGCCCGGACAGCAAGCCGGAGATCACGCCGAGCTGTCTTGTGCACGACACTCTGGTGATCGATGGCGGGGAGATCCGGCTGAAGTCCCGTCTGATCACCCACGACCAGGTGTTCTGAGAGGTGTGCGTGACTATGTTCGCTCCGGGTGCGCGGGAGCCTCGTCTGCGGGAGGTGGCGGAGGGGGTTTTCGCGTATGTCCAGCCGGACGGCGGCTGGTGCCTGAACAATGCGGGGCTCGTCGTGTCCCGGGGCCGGTCGCTCCTGGTCGACACGGCAGCCACCGAGGCCCGTACGCGGGCTCTGAAGGAGGCGGTGGGCAGGGTGGTGTCCCGGCCTCCTTCCCATGTGGTGAACACCCACTCCCATGGTGACCACACCTTCGGTAACTCCTTCTTCGCCGGTGACTCGGTGGTCGTCGCGCATGAGCGGGCGCGTGAGGAGATGGCGGCCGCCGGGCTGCATCTGACGGGTCTGTGGCCGGATGTGTGCTGGGGTGAGCTGTCGGTCGAGTTGCCGGCGGTCACTTTCCGGGACTCGCTCACCCTGTACGTGGGCGAGGTCCGGGCCGAGCTGATGTGGCTGGGGCCCGCGCACACGGCCGGCGATACCGTCGTCTGGCTGCCGGAACAGCGGGTGCTGTTCACCGGTGACCTCGTGATGTCCGGTTCCACGCCGTTCTGTCTGATGGGGTCGGTGTCCGGTTCGATCGAGGTGACCGAGCGGTTGCGGGCCCTGGAGCCGCTCACCGTGGTGGCGGGGCACGGCGAGGTGGGCGGGCCGGAGCTGCTCACGGCGACCGGTGGGTATCTGCGGTGGGTGCGGCGGATCGCCCGGGAGGGCGTCGCGGCCGGTGTCGGACCGCTGGAGGCCGCGCGTGGGACGGATCTCGGCCCGTACGGTGAATGGCTCGACTCGGAGCGGCTGGTGCCGAACCTGCACCGGGCGTACGCCGAGGAGCGGGGGGCGGCCGCCGGGGCTGTGCTGGACATCGAGCTGATGTTCTCGGAGATGACCGAATACCACGGAGGTCTGCCGGTCTGCCATGCCTGAGCCGGTGGCCGGCGGCGGGGCCGGCGGTCACTGTAGGCCGCTGCCCCCGCCGCTCCGTCCGGAGCGGCGGGGGCAGCGGCGTACGGCTGGTTTCAGCGGGGGTCGGGGGTCCGGCCCCGGAGGCGGACGTAGGCGGTGGCCGCTGGGGCGAACTGCAGTCCGCTGTGTCCGGCTCCGCAGCTCACGTCCCGCCACTGGCGCTGGAGCTCCTCCTCCTCCGCCTGGGCGCGGGTCCCGGCGGTGCGCAGGAGCCGGTCGACGGTGGTGGCGAGCAGGTCCGCCGCCAGTGCGCAGTCCCGGCCGTTGCGGGCTGAGTCCAGGGGGGAGGGAGCGCCCGAGTCCACAGCGCGTGCTACGCGTTCCAGGAGCAGTTGGGCCGCGTCGATCTCGCCTTCTGCGCGGGCCAGCTGCTGTTCGAAGGCGCCGGTGCCGGGTGCTTGGGTGATGCCGCCGCCCGGGCTGTCGAGCTTGCCGTCGACGAGGGTGCACCATCGGTGCAGCGCGCCCCGGGAGGCACCCAGCAGGGGGGCGGCGAGAGTGAGGCCGTTGGCGGCCTTCAGCGGTACCCGGTGGCAGTCGGCGGTGCTGTCGGGGGCGGTGCCGCCCAGCAGGACGTCCAGGGGGACGGAGCGTTCGTCCGGCACGAGGACGCCGTCGAGTACGGCGGAGTTGCTTCCGGTCCCGCGGAGGCTGACGGTCCGCCAGGTGTCCTCGATGCCGTGGTCGGTGCTGGGGAGCGCGAGGACGCGGATGTGGCCGGTGCCGTCCTCCGGTCCGGTCACACGGGCGGCGACCAGGGTCCAGTCGGAGAAGTTCACGGCGCTGACGTAGGGCCAGGTGCCGGTGACCCGCCAGCCGTCGGCGACGCGTTCGGCGGTGCCGGCCGGGACGAGGCCGGCGCTGACGACGGTCTGCGGGCCTTTCTCCCAGACGGCTTCCTGGCCGGCTTTCGGCAGGTAGGCGGTGAGCCGTCCGGCGCCGGCCGTCACGGAGGCGCACCAGGCCGCGGAGGTGCAGGCTTCGCCGAGAGCGGCGACGGCCGCGAGCAGTTGGGTGAAGTCGCCCTCCGCCCCGCCGAACTCCCGGGGCGCGAAGTGGCTGGTGAAACCGGCGTCGATGACGGCTTCCACCACGGGGCGCGGCAGCCGGCGCCGGGTGTCGGCTTCGCGGGCGTGGCGGGCCGCGGTCGGGGCTATCGCTTCGGTAGCTGTGAGCAGGGGGGACGCGTCGCGTTCGGCGGGCATGGTCGGACTTCCTCCGGGTGTCGGGTGGGGGCCGGGAGCCGTCGGTGTGCGGCGGTCTCAGCGCGTGATGCCGAGCCGGTCGGCGGCGGCCAGGAACGCTTCGGCGGTGCCGGGCAGCCGGTCGAGGGAGTCCCTGTAGTCGGCTCGGACGGCGGCCAGGCGGTCTCGTAGGCCGGGGTCGTACAGCACGGCTTCCAGGCCGCTCACCACGGCGCGTTCGTCGAAGATCTCGGTGCTCAGGACCGTGTCCGTGAAGGGGTTGTCCTTGAGGACGGACTGGAGGAACGCGGTCCAGCGCAGTGGCCAGCCGTAGAAGGAGGGCACAGGGCCGGGGAAGTCGGCCAGCCAGTCGTGGACGGCGGGGGTGAGTCCGCCGAGGGCGCGGGTGAGCCGCTCGGTGCCGGCTGGTCCGTCGATGTCGTGGGAGTTGACGGTGAGGAGGCCGGGCACGTCGGTCAGGATGGCGCGTTCCAGCGCGTAGGAAGTGAGGAAGGCGGAGGCGACGGCGTCGGCCGCGCCGAGGATCTCGTGGTAGCGCTGGGCGGTGGTGACCGGCTCGATGTGCACTCGCTCGGCGGGCAGCCCGAGCTCTTCGAGGTAGGGGCCGGTCATGACGAAGCGTGTGGTGTCCGGGAGCTGCCGGAGGTAGTGCCCGATGAGCCGGGGCACGCGCAGTGCCAGTTCGCGGGCGCGGGGGGCGGCGCGGGTCTGCATGACGTGCTGCCACGGGAGGGTGGGGAACATCAGAAGTCGTTCCCGGTCCCCGGCGCCCAGGGAGCGGCGTACGTCGGCCCGCGTGGCCGTGCCGAGGGGCCGGACGTTGCGGGTGGCGCGGTAGAGCACGCCGTGGGAGCCGGGCGAGGCCTGTGGCCGGTTGACGGGGACGGGCCGCAGGTGGACCGGCATCTGCAGGTAGTTGTCGTCGATGGTGGCGGACTTGCCGAGCACTTCGACGTGCCGGCCGGCCCGGGGCAGGTCGTAGAGGTCGATGGGGATGACGGGGATGTCGAACTCCTGGACGTACCAGGGGTCGGTGTCGTAGTTGATGCGGTGCGTCAGCCAGTGGCCCAGGTAGTCGCTGAGGACGATGGCGTCGGGGGCGAAGGCGCGTACGGTGGCGGCCACGGTGTCGCGGACCCGGTGGCCCTCTTCGGGGCCGACGACGGTGCAGGGGTGGCCGGCGGTCTTGGCCTGGGCCTCGTTGTCGGCGTCGACGATGAAGTGGCATTCCACTCCGGCGCCCTTGAGCTGGTCCGCGAGGTCGAGCCCGACGGTCGTCTCGTGCAGGGTCTTGGCCAGCATGGCCATGAAGAGCAGTCGCATGGGAGTCCCCGGTCCGGCCAGTGCCGGCGTTGTCAGAGGGTGGTGCGGGCGGCCACCAGGTGCTCGATGGTGGAGACGGCCTCGGCGGCGGTGGGCAGGTCGGCGATCTCGGCGGCCAGCTCTCCGGCGCGTCGGCGGTAGGACGGCGTGGCGAGCATCTCGGCGCAGGCGGCGGCGATGTTCTCGGCGGAGTCGTCCTGGGGGGCGATCATCCGTGCGGCGCCGTGGTCGTGGAGCCGTGCGCTGTAGTCGACGCAGTAGGGCAGGTAGGGCACGAGGACCTGCGGGACGCCGTAGGAGACGTACCCCATGGTGGTGTTGCCGCCCGCGTGGTGGACGGCGAGGTCGCAGGTGGGGGCTGCCTGGTGGAGCGGGATCCAGCCGGCCCGTACGTGGGCGGGCAGCGGCCGCAGCTTCTCGGCCACGGACTCGGGCGCTGCGACGAGCAGTTCCACGTCGAGCCGGGAGACCTTCTGCACCAGCCCTTCGAGGATGTCGAAGTCGGAGTCGGGTGTGACCCGGCTGCCTGCGGAGACCAGGATGCGGGGCCGGTCGCCCTTGCGGTGCATCCAGGGCGCCACGGGCTTCTGGGTGGAGTACGGGACGTAGCGCATCAGTTGGGCGGGGGGTGCGTCGGCCGGGCGCAGGGTGGGTGGGCAGATGTCGATGAAGAGGTCGGTCCGGGGCATCTCGTAGAGCCCGAGGCGTTCCATCTCGGGGCCGAGCTCGGCGGCGGCGGCCAGGTCGATGGTTCGCGGCTCTCCCATGTCGATGGCCTGCTTCACGTACGGGACGCCCGCGTACGCGGCGACGAGGGGGGCGGCGAAGGCCAGGGCGCCGCCGACGACCACGTCGGGCCGCCAGTGGTCGACGAGGCCGAGAAGTCCGTCGAGGCAGGCGGCGGCGTACCGGCCGAAGGTCCGGCCGTTGAAGATGTACCGCTCGTGGAGGTCCTCGGGGATGGGGACGCGCACGCCTCGCCGGTCGACCAGTGCTTCCTGCATCGCCTTCGACGACACGGGGACGCCGGGGACGCCTGCGCTGGTGATGGTGACCATGCAGTTGTCGGGGGCCGCCATCAGAACGTCGTGTCCGGCGTTGCGGGCCTCCTGTGCCAGCGGGATGATGCCGAAGATCACTCCGGAGGTGCCGCCCGCCACGAAGAGGATTCTCATCGGTCAGGCGCTCTTACGGGCGGTGATGATCCGGTAGCCGAGGTGGTCGCGCTCCAGTCGGGAGACCTTGCCGATCATTTCCTTGAACTCCTCGGCGAAGGCCGCACCGCCTTTGGTGACGACCTTGTCGTAGTTCTCCTCGACGATCCGGTCGATGCGGGCGGCCGACTTGCGCAGGTGGGTGCCGGCGTCGTAGTCCCGTTCCACGGTGAAGCCGGCGGTGGTCAGCATCCGTGTGTACTGCTCCGGGGTGGGCAGTGAGTCGACGGTGAAGCCCTCGACGAGGACCTTGCGCCATTCGTCGGACAGTTCGACGGATTCGGCGTAGTCG
Organism: Streptomyces sp. NPDC002911; assembly: GCF_053591835.1. NCBI lineage: Bacteria > Bacillati > Actinomycetota > Actinomycetes > Kitasatosporales > Streptomycetaceae > Streptomyces > Streptomyces sp. NPDC002911. The sequence goes on from NZ_JBSFUO010000041.1 coordinate 30,814, forward strand.
GAGAGGACCAGGACGCCACCGGGGGCGAGGACGCGGTGCATCTCCTTGAGCGCGGTCTGCCGGTCGGAGAGGTACATCACCGACTCCACGGCCCACACCGCGTCGAACGAGCCGTCCGGGTAGGGGAGGTCCATGGCGTCGGCCCGTTCGAAGCGCACCCGGTCGGCGACACCGGCCTCGTGGGCGAGTTCGGTGCCGGTGGCGACCTGTTCGGCGCTCACCGTGATGCCGGTGACCTCGCCTCCGGTGGCCTCGGCGAGGCGGATCGCGGGGCGGCCCTGGCCGCAGCCCACGTCGAGGAGACGCCGGCCGGGTGTGAGGCCGGCCTGTTCGATGAGAACGTCGGTGAGCCGGTCCTTGGGGTCGGTGTCCGGTGCCTCGTCGTCCCAGTAGCCGATGTGCAGGTTCTGGCCCATGAAGATCTCCCAGAGCCACCCGCGGTCGTCGTAGAACTCGCCCACCTCGTCCGGCGTCAGGGCCTGGTGCTCTGCCATTGGTGCCACTCCTCGCGCTCGTCCGTACGGTTTGACGGACCCTTCCAATGGGGCTTCGACGCTGACTCGAAGGAAGGTCGACCCGGAATCGTGGCCGGTGGCGTGTCATTCGTTGGTCGATCACGCGCCGCAGCGGCCGCATGGGGACGAGGCGATGGTCCTTCGCAGTGCACTTGCGTACCGGGCCGGCCGGGGCGGTGACCGCCGCCCCTTCGGTTCTGCTGCTGAGCGGGAGGCCGACTTCGGCCGGTACGCGGCCCATGTCCTGACGAGGATTCGGGGCGCTCGGCGTTCGCGCCGGTGGGTGTGGGGGTATGGGTTCCTCGCCCTGAGCGTGCGGGGCCCGTGCCTGCTACGTGGTGTCGAGGGTCCGCGTGCCGGGCACACATGTGGACATCGGTCCAGGCCCCCAGGGCACCCGGCTCCGGATCGCGAGGGGGACCGCGGGGGCCCCGAGGCGGCGGGAGACCGTGGCCGCCGGCCTGCTCACGCCGTGGCGGGGCGGCGTTCCCGAGGGTGATCCGTCAGGAGGACGCGACGCTCGCCCGTTCCTCGAGCCGTCCTCGAGAGCGGTTGCGCAGACTGGCCGCCATGAAGATCCTTTTCGCGGGCGGGCACGGTGCCGGGACGGTCTTTCCGGGCGTCCCCCTGGCTCAGGCGGCACGCAACGCAGGCCATGAAGTGATCATGACCGGGCCCGATGCGACGATGTCTTCGATCCTGGACTCGGGTATCGCGGCGGTCTCCGTCACCTCCCGCACCATCCAGGACTGCCGCTACGACCGTCAGGGCGCCTATGTGCCGGCCGCCGCGGACGGGCCCGATCGCAACATCGCCATCGGCCGCATGTTCGGGCGCCTGGCCGCTGCCTCCCTGGACGGGCTGACCGGCCTCGTCGGCCACTGGCGCCCCGACCTCGTCGTCTCCCATGTGCTCGCGTACGCCGGCCCGCTCGCCGCACACCATGGGGGCGTGCCCTGGGTCCGCTTCGCCACCGACATCGGCGAACCGCTGTCGGTGGACCTGGCGGCGGTGGCCGAACTCGCCCCGGAGCTGGAGCGGCTGGGTCTTCAGGCGCCGCCCCCCGCAGCCTTTTCCGTCAGCCTCATGCCGGCCGGGGTCCGTCCGGCCACGGCGCCCGCTGCCCTGGCGTTGCGGCACATCCCGTGCAGCACCCAGCAGCCGCTCGCGCCCTGGATGTACACCAAGGGGGGACGGCCACGGGTCCTGGTCAGCGCGGGCAGCCGGGTCGCCCCGGACGACGACTTCGAGCCGCTGAGCGCTCTGGTCGAGAAAGTGGGACGGCTCGGTGTCGAACTGCTCGTGGCGACACCGGACGATGTGGCCGCCAAGCTGGAACCGCTGCTGCCTCCGGGCGCACGGGCGGGCCGGCTCCCGATGGACGTGCTCGCGCCGACCTGCGACCTGATGGTCCATCACGCCGGCGCCGACATCACCCTGACCTGTCTGGCCGAGGGCGTGCCGCAGATCTTCGTGCCCAGCAGGCCCGGCCTGCAGGACCACGGCGAGCGCATCAGCGCCTACGGCGCCGGCAAGCAGATCCTGCCCTCGGACAACACCGCGGAGAACATCACCGCCGCCGTGCGCGAGGTGCTCGGCGACCCGTCGTACCGGGCGGCTGCCGACCGCCTCCGCGCCGAGGTCCGTCGCATGGCCACGCCCGCGGCGCTGGTGGGGGAACTGGAACGGGCGGTGGCGGTCCACCGCGGGGCCCGGGAACCCCTCAGCGCCTAGGCGGCGGGCGGATCAGGATGGGACGGCCCGCGGCACATGGTGCGGTGCATCGCAGGACACCGGAGTGTCCTCGCCGCGGCGCGATCCGAATGTTTCGGACATGCCGCGGGCGGTGGAGCCTCCCCCGCCCTGACGAAGCCGAGAGCTCGGGGGCGTGCTATGCGCCACGGGCCCGGCCCTGATCCGCCGGCCGGCCCCGGGACGAACCCCCGAGGGCGGACGCGCGAAGCCCCGTCGGGCAGACGGGGCTTCGCGAACAACCCCCAGCACCACTTCACACCACGGGCGGGGCCCTCCCACCAGCCCGCTCACCCTCGCGACAACCACCGGAGTTCTCATGGCCTCGCCCGCCACCCCGCCGCCCACCGCGGCCCCCGCCCCACGCCGGGGGACGCTGTTCGTGCTGCTCTTCGGCTCGACGCTGACCATCATGGCCGGAGCGGTGATCGCGCCGGTCGTCAGCGTCATCAGGGGTGATCTGGGGGTCAGCGGTACTGCCGCCGGCCTCATCCTGACCGCTCACGGCCTCTCCCTCGCCCTCGTCAGCCCGCTCGTGGGCTGGGTGATCGACCGCTGGGGCGTGCGCCTGCCCCTGGCAGGCGGTCTCGTGCTGTACGGGCTGGCCGGCGGCGCGGGGCTGGTCACCGACTCGTACGCCACGCTGATCATCAGCCGGTTCCTGTTCGGTATCGGCGCTGCCGCGCTCTTCAGCGGTACGACCGTGGCGCTCCTGGCGCTCTACCAGGGCTCCGAACGGGACAAGGTTGCGGGCTGGCGCGGTACGGCCATCAGCCTCGGCGGCATCATCTGGCCGCTCGTCGGCGGTGGGCTGGGCACCCTGTCCTGGCACGGTCCCTTCGCGGTGTACCTGATCGGCGTCCCGCTGGGCATCGCGATGCTGCTCATCCTGCCGAAGGTGCCGGCCACGCCCCGGGGCAAGGGGATCAGCGCGGTCGCGCTGATCCGCCGGCAGCCTCGCCTGCTGACGCTGTACGGGCTGTCCCTCTTCAGTTCCTTCCTGCTGTACGTGCTGGCCGTCTTCCTCCCGCAGCGGCTCACGGAACTCGGTGTCGCCGACCCCTTCGTCATCTCCCTCGTCACGACGAGCACGTCCGTGTCGGGCAGTCTCATCGGTCTCTTCTACGCGGCGCTCAAGGGCCGTCTCGGCTACGTCAACCTGCTGCGGACGGCGCTGGCCCTGTGGACGCTGGCGTTGCTGATCATCGGTATGTCGGGCCACCCGGCCATGCTGACGCTGGCGTCCGCCCTCTTCGGCCTGGGCAGTGGTGTCTCCGTGCCCGCGCTCGCCATGATGATCGGCGAGTCCGCCCCGCCCGCCCTGCGCGGTCAGGTCATGTCCCTGTCCGGCACCGCCAACTTCATCGGCCAGTTCATCGCCCCGCTGATCATGGGCCCCGTGATCGGTGCCACCACGATCGGCACCGGCTTCGTCATCGCCGCGGGCCTGGGCTTCACCGTGCTGCTGCTGTCAGCGAGGATGCGCTCCGACGGGCCGAAGGCCCCGGTGGAGACTACGACGGTGGAGGAGCCGCGAGCACAGGGCCCGGTGGAGGATCGCGCCTGACGCCGGGTCGTCCCCGCACACCACCGCACCACCACCACACCGCCCGGTGCGCGTCATGCACCAGGCGGTGTGGTGGTTCCTGCGAGGCCACGATGTCGAGCGGCGTGCGAGCGGCATGCGAGCAACGTTTGAGCGACCGGAGCGACTGTGGCCCGAAAGGCCGAGGAGACGGTGTGAGCGCAGTGGTGGACACGGAGAACGTACTGAGCGTGGAACACGGGCAGGCCACCGAGGAGGAGCTCGTCGCGGTGACGGTGACCCTGTTCTCGCTGCTCGCCGGGCGAGGTGAACCGCGGAACGGGACCGGGACGCGGTCCGTCGCGCGGTGGCGCCGGTGGGACCGGACCTCGGCCTATCGAGCGCCGCACAGTTGGCGGTAGGAGCGCGACGACACAGGAAGGAACTGCCGGTGGTGGCGCATTCCGCAACGGACAGCCTGGCGCGGACGAATTCCCGCTGGAGGGTGGCGGAGCTGCGTGCCCTGCGTGAGGAGGCCCGGCGTGGACCGAGCGACCGGGCGACCGAGGCGCAGCACGCGAGGGGGAAGCTGACCGCGCGCGAGCGCATCGAGCTTTTGCTGGACGAGGGATCGTTCAAGGAGGTCGAGCAGCTGCGCCGGCACCGGGCGACCGGTTTCGGCCTGGAGGCGAA
>NZ_JBSFUO010000042.1:0-20836 GCF_053591835.1 Streptomyces sp. NPDC002911
CGCAGCGACAGCGCGTGGGCGTGCCCCTGGCTGCCGTAACCAAGCACCGCGACCTTACGGCCCTGGATGATGGACAGGTCGGCATCGTCGTCGTAAAAGAGGTCAGCCACGGGAGTTGCCTTTCATGGGGGTCCGGGGTTCCCCGGCGCACGCCGGCCGTGCCGGGACAGCCGTGCCGGCGCGCGCCGGGAACGGGGCCGATGGGTACGTCTCGCGTACGCCGTGAGACCGGGGAGGACACGGCACCGGGAGACATCGTCCGGCGGCCACGGTAGCGGTCCGGCATGGCCGGGAGGAGCGCCCCTGCCAGGTGGCGCCCAGCCTCCGACCGCTGCTATTCACACTATCTCACCCTGTGTGGTGTGAATGAAATCCACGGTGGGCGCCAAGCACTACCACCATCCGATCTCCACATGTGCGTTCGCGCTCCCTCCGCCTATAGAGTTGCGGGGGCGTCCGATCAGGTTTCACCAAGCCGCGGTTGCTCTGTCGGCGCACGATGTCTTCCCACGCCACCCCGACGCAGCACCTGTCCGCCGGCTCCGAGCATCCGTCGCGGCCGTCCGTCCGGACGGCTGGACGGCTGGACGGCTGGACGCCGAGGTTCCCGCCGTACGGCGGATATCCCTTCGGCAAGAACTGTCACAGCAGTCGCAGCTGTCTTGTCTATGCGAGCGAACGGCACTCAGGGCGTACGGAGACCGCCCCGACGGGCCGGCCATGAACTCCGTCCAGCGCACGCCGCGATCCGAGCACCGGCTGCCCTGCCGCTTCTCCTCCTCCAGACAAGGAAAGACGCATGAAGATCCGAGACACCGACGACCGGACCGAGCTCGTGGCGGGCGTCGTGGCGCTGACCGAGCAGGCCGCGCTGCTGAGGGCCCGCGTCGATCTGCTCCGCGAGGAACTCGCCACTGTCAGCGCCCGTATGAGCGTGGTTTCCCACTCGCTCCAGGCGTTGTACCACCCTGCTCTTCATTCCGCGGCGCCCGTCGATGCCGGCCGTCGTGGCAGCCACGAACGGCGCGGCATCGTCGAGGGGCCGGGCCCGGCGGCAGCGCGGCGCGCTCCCAGGCGTCACCCGCACTGAAGGAGGCCGCCGGCCTCCTGTGGCGCGGGCACCGGTGGGAACGGGCCCGCGCCACGTCAGGGTGTCAGCCCCGGGCTCCCGCACTCCACAACACGGATCCGCCGGCCGAACGGATCAGCACCCGGCCGGTTTCCTGGATCACGAGTCGGGCACCCGGATTACCCGCCGTCCCGGACGACCACACGGTCCTGCCGTCCGCGGCGACCACGACCAGGTTGCCGTCGGCCTGGAACACCGCACGGTCGCCGAGAGTCGCGGTGTTGGCCGCCCAGCGCACGACCCCGGTCCGGTCCCGGACCACGAAGTTGCCGTCGGCTTCCATGGAGAGTCCGGCGCCTCCGGAGGCGATGGGCTGGCCGACTCTGATCACCCGGGTGGAAGCCACGGCCTGCTCGGCGGGTTTCGGAGTGGCGGGAGCGCTGATGGGCTTCGCGACAACCGGTGCCTTCAGGGTCGTCTTCGGCGCGGTGACGGACTTCGGCGGAGTGCTCGTGGGACTCGTCTTCTCCGTCGCCTTACGCAGAACCGCAGGCGTACCGGCACTCTTTCCGGCGCCGACCGGTTCGGTCCGGGCCGTCGCCCTCGCCGGCGAGACGGTGTTCTTGCGGCTCTCCTCCGGCCGGTCCTGCTCCGCCGTGAAGACACCGGCTGTGAAGGCGGGGATCGCCCGGCGGGGGCCGTCCGAGGACGCCTTCTCCTCTTCGGGCCCTTCCGTCCCCGAACCGCCTTCCTTCCCGCGTCCTTTCTCCGCACCGGGGTGGGCCGGCTCTTCCGCGGCGGGCCTGTCGGCGGCCGGGCGGTCCCCGGCGGGCCGCTGCGGCTCCGGCTGCGGCACAGTCGACGAACCGTACTGCTCGTCCACGTCGTGCAGCGGCATCGAGCTCGCGTGACCGTTGGGCACGGCGGGCCCGCCGCCGTCCGGTGCGAAAGTGGCGACCGGAGTCGACTGGCCCTGCCCCTCGTAGTTGGCGACGCTGCCCTTCTGCGCGACGAACGGCACAGCCGCCAGGACTGCGCCGACGACGGCGGCAGCCACCAGGACAGGCTTGTGCGCCCCGCGCGAGGGCGGCTGGCGCACCGCCGTCCGCTCACGTGTGGCGGCCGCACCCTGTCCGGCGCCGATGGTTTCCGGACCGTCCCTCTCCTCCGAGGAGGCGGCCGCCTCGCCGGAGGGTCCCGGCCTGCGGGGGGCCAGGGACATGAGGCGGGAACCGATCCGGTTGCGCGTGGACCGGTCCGCTCCCACGGCCGCCGTCGCAGGCGTCTCCGGAGCGCATGCGGGTGCGGGTGCGGGTGCTTCGGAGGTGCTGAAGCAGGGTCCCGCGACGGCGGTGCGCACATCGCCGTCGCGGCCTCCGGGCAGTTCGACCGCGCGCCTGATGCGCGCCGGTGCTGCCGCCGTGTCACTGCTCGGTGGAGCCGTCGCCACCGGCGGGCTCTGCTGACTCATCATGCTCCTCACATCGCTTCACGATCACGGACACTGTTCCTCCGCCGCTCTGCGGCGGAGGAAGACTCACGAAGGCAGTAGGGCCGAGGGTTCATCGGCGAGCACGCCGAGAGCGTCGCCGCCCGGCACGCCCGCCGTGCTGTCGCCCTCTCCCCCCGGGGAGTCCGCGAGGGAGGAGAGCTTTTCGAGCACCATCCGGTCGGTGTCGTCGAGCCGCCCGGGAACCGTGCGGACGTCGTGCTCGGCGAGCTCACGCAGCAGGACGGTCCTGGCCTTGCCGCGCGGGCGTGTCTGCAGCACCCGGAAGCGCGTGCCGGGCGCGAAGAGCAGTCCGCCGGAGGCTCCGGGGGGCTCGGACAGCAGGTCCGTACGACGTCCCGTGCTCGACCAGATGAGGTAGTGGTCCTGGGCCACCTCCCCGTACGCAGAGCCTGTGGTCGCTGCGCGAACGGGCACGGCTTCGCCCAACTCCTCACCGGGCAGGAGACTGTAGTCCCCGGCGAAGATCCCGGCCGTACGCAGCGCGGCTCCGCGGTAGGACGGCAGTCGTCCGAGCCCCGATGCCACACACGCCAGGAGAACCAGGGTGTCCGGTTCGTCCCGGGCGACCCTGTCACGGAACATGTCGTCGTCCAGGAGACCGCCGGTCCCCGCCAGGTAGGCGCAGACAGCGACCAGATCGGTCCGTACACCCTGCTCGTCATCAGCCAGCCGCAGTCCGGGCAACTGGGTGAGCGCCCGCTGCACGGTCCCCCACAGGGGTTCCCACTCGGTACGCAGCGAGTGACGCAACCGTTCCTGCTCCGCCGGACCACTTCGGTGCGAGGGACCGAAGGGGATGTACTGGACCTCGCGGACGCCGTTCTGGCTCCGGTCGCCGGGCCGGGAAGGCTCTCCGGCGGGCGGTGCCTCCTCCTTCGGCAGTTCCTCGACGGGCGGCTCTCCGGCCGGCGCTTCCTCGGCCTGCTCGGCACGGTGGAAGGCCCCGGACCCGGGGTGGGGTCCCCCGCCGGTCCGGGGCCGTACCGTACCGGCGGGCGGGGGCGTGTGCTCGGCCTGCGGCTTCTCCTCGGTGGCCGGGGCGTCTGCGCCGGGGGACGCGAGAGGGGACGCAGCCCCGCCGGGGACGGCCACAGCACCGGACGTCAGGCCCGGGACGGCGGCCTCGACGTGCGTCCACGGACCGGCGGTCCAGGGGTCGGGATGCCCGGAGCCCCACGGCGCCCCGGCCGTCGCAGGGCCGGCGGCTGCCGCGTCGACCGAGGCCGTGACGATTCGCTGGGGCGCGGGAGGAACCGCGACGGCGGAGGGGCTCTCCTCCCCGGCCGTTTCCGCCGGCGCGTACGCAGTTCCGGTGGCTTCGAAGACCGGCGCCGCGGGAGCGGCCGTCGGCACGGCCTCCGGGACGGGCTGATCCGGGACGGCGGGGGCCGTGTCCGGCAGGGCCGGCGAAGGTTCCGCCGTACGTGCCGCCCTCGGCCCCTTCGCTGCGAGGGCCAGCCGGTACCTGACGGTCAGCCGGCGCAAGGTGCGCAGCCCTTCGGCGCCCACGTTCCCGTGAACACGGACGATGGCGCGCTCGCAGACCTCGGGATCCAGCGACGCGAACAACCGTTCGAGTTGTGGCCACAGGGTGTCGTCCAGGCCTCGGCCCGGAACGCCCAGCTCGATGGCGACCGCGTCCGTCTCGGGGGCACGCGCCAGCGGGGCATCCGTATGCCAGTCGGGCCTGCTGACCCAGAGTCCGGCCCTTGTCAGGGTGACCTGCCACCGTCCCTCCAGCTCCATGACGCCCGGTGCCGGGGCGGCCGTCTCACCGCTGGTGCCCACCGTCCGCCAGGAGGACACGCGGGGCGGCTCGCTACGGCCTTCCTGCGCGGGAACACAGACCACCGAGGTGACGTACGGCTGCCATGACGGCGCACCCTCGGCGTCGACGAGTGTCGTGCGTGGCTCCGGTGCCCAGGTCTTCTGGTCGAGGAAGACCGGCAGCCCGTTGCCGACAGCGAGGTCCAGCCCCAGGGAGTCCGCCGCTTCCTGCGCGACGGGGACCAGGTCCCGCCCGTCGCCAGGCAGCAGCATGACACTGTCACGGACCCGGCCGGGCAGGGCCGCCAGCACGGTCTCCACCGCATCCCTGTCCACAGCCGGTGCCCCGGGAACGCCCACGATGAGCATGGGCCTGGACCGGTCCGGGGGGATGGCGTAGCCCAGTGCGTCGGACTGCTGCGCCGGTGCTGCCGTCGGCCGCAGCAGCAGACCCGCGGGCACGGTCTGCAGGAGGTGGCGGTCGACCAGGTCCGGCTGGATCCGTGCCAGAGAGGCTTCCCAGACCGGTACGGGGTGCCTGAGGCCTGCGTAGCGCGGGGTGCGGCCAGGCGAGAAGTACCACCATCCCGCCGGTGCGTCCGGTTCGGTCTGCTGCTCGGGGGTGAAGAGCGTCCCGCCGGGGACGATCACCGCCGCGCCGGCGGGGGCCAGCACGTCGAGGTCGAGCCGGTCGCTGATCCTGCGTGCGGGTGCGTCCTCGTCCCCGAGTCCGGCGCCGGACATGGCCAGCCGCAGCGGCTGACGTGCCTCGCGGGCCCCGTTCACGACCGGTGCCAGCAGGGAGACGGCCTCGTCCAGTTCGGCCGGGGCCAGCTCGGTGGTGACCAGAGCGGTGACCGTGCCGGAGCCGCTGTGCCTGAGGGTCTCCTCGGTGCCGCCGGGCAGGCCGGGGAAGTCGCCTCGCCGGTGGACGACGTAGACGCCGTCCCGTCCGCCGAGGGTGATCGAGCCGTGCTCCTCGTCACTCCCGGGGCTGCGGCGGCCCGAGCCGCGCCGGTTCCCAGGAACAAACATGCTGTCCGGCCTCACTTCATTGCCTGGTGTTCGCACTCACGGCGCCAGGGCTCGGACGAGCGGCAACCCTGAGGAAAACACTGTGACTCCGCACATGACGGGCATCACAAAAACACAATACACCGTGTGAGTCAATCCGGAAGCGGGCGAGCATAGTGTGCGCGGTGGAAGTAACATGCGATCCTTCCAGCACTCCCCCGCCCCGACGCGCAGTGCCATCACCCCGTAACAGGTCGGAGAACCTTGTGCCCCACCATCCCGCGGGCGACGACGGCCCGCACTCCGCGGTCGGCAGGACGCCCCGCACGGTATCCGGCATGACGTTGCGTCATGGGGCGCGGACGTCCCTGGCGGCTGCGGCCGCACTCTCGCTGGCCCTCACCGCCTGTCCGGCCGTGGCGGCGGGGGCTGCGCCGGAGCCGCCGGCCGGGGGACTCACACTCCCTGTCATTCCGTCCCGTCTGAACGGTACGACGTGCACCGACGCTTCCAAGAGGGTCGCCGAACCTGTGCCCTGGGCACAGAGCCGCCTGAGCATGAACCGGGTGTGGCAGCTTTCACGCGGGCGGGACGTCGTCGTCGGTGTGGTCGACACGGGGGTTGCGCCCCGCACGGACGTCTTCGCCCAGCCCGTCACCGCAGGCCCCTCCGCAGGCCGGGACTGTGTCGGGCACGGCACCTTCGTGGCCTCGGTCATCGCCGCGTCGCCCCGTTCCGGCAGCGGATTCTCCGGTATCGCGCCCGAGGCGCGGATCCACGCGGAGCGGGGCACCGACGAGGGAGGCACCCCCACGGCCCAGCGCGTCGCACGGGGGATACGCGCTGCGGTGGACGGGAAGGCTTCCGTCATCCATGTCTCGGCTGCTCTGGAACAGAGCAGCGAGGAGTTGACCGCCGCGTTGGAGTACGCGCGGAAGAACGATGTGATCGTGGTGGCACCCGCGGTGCCGGACAGTCCGCCCGACTCGCCGGGTGGCGGAGCGCCTCGCCCGCGCGCCTACTGGCCCGCGGCCGGCGAGGGTGTCATCGCGGTCGTACCGCAGGACATCACCGGCGGCCGGCCTGACGGGACGGCCGTCCCGATCAAGGCGTCGCTCTCCGCTCCCGGTCACGGCGTGACCGGTGCGGGTCCGGTCGGCAAGGGTCACTTCGTGGGCGGCGGGGCGTCGGTGGCCGCCGCGTTCGTCTCGGCGACGGCGGCACTGATCCGTGCCTACGATCCCGCCCTGTCCGCGGCGGAGGTCGCCCGCCGTCTGGTGCGCACCGGCTACCCTGCCCAGCCTCCCGGGCTCGACCCGTACGGTGCACTGACGAGCACGACCACCACCGCGAAAGACACCGGCGTCCGCGCCGGAGCCTCCCATGCCGTGTCCCTGCCGCACCGCACCGACACCGGCGGTCCGCTGCGGCGGGCGGTTGCCCTGGCCGGCGCCGGAGTCGTCACCGTACTGGCGCTGTGGGGGGTGAGCGCCCTCCTGAGGCGGCGCAGGGGTGGCCCGCCTCAGGAGGCCTGAGGGAACGGGCCGGGCCGGCGCGTACCCGCGCGCCGGCCCGGCCCGTTCCCCGCCGCGCGGGTACGTCAGTCCTGTTCCCCGAGGTCCACCAGCGCGGTCTGGTAGAGCACGGAGCTGCGACGGGTGATGTACAGCCCTCGTCCGGGGGGCAGGATCCGGGGCTTGACCGTGCCGAACACATACCCCTCCGACGGAGGGCAGGACAGCAGCAGACCAGGGGCGTTGACCTCCAGCATGCGCCGCACGAGCGAGTCGTTGATCCCGCGCATCGATCCGGCGGCCGATCGCGCGACGACCATGTGGAGCCCCACCTCGTAGCCGAGGGTCAGGAACTCCAGGAGGGCGTCGAACGCCGGGCGCACCGGGTTGGCCACCATGTCGTAGTCGTCCACGAGGACGAACAGCCGGGGCCCCTCCCACCAGTCGGCGCGGCGCATCTGCGCGGGCGACACGTCCGATCCGGGCATCCGGGTCTTCAGCGCCTCGGCGACCGCCGCGACCAGCTCCTGCAGTTGGTCGATACCGACCGCGTGCCCGAGCCGGTACTCCTCCGGCACGGCCTCGACGAGTTCGCGGCGGTAGTCCACGACGAGGATGCGCGCCTCGGCCGGGGTGAAGCGTTCGCAGATCTGCTTCGCCAGCAGGCGCAGCAGATTGGTCTTGCCGGACTCCGTATCACCGAAGGTCACCAGGTGGGGCGTCTCTGCGAAGTCGTGCCACGCCGTGTCCAGCTCCGTCTCCTCGGTGCCCAGTGCCATCGTCAGCCTTCGGCCTTCCGGCGCGGGCGGCAGGTCTGCGGCGTCCAGGCGCAGCGGCAGCATGCGCACGGGCGGCGCCCCTTCGCCCCGCCAGCTCTCCGAGACGGACTCCAGCATGTCGGCGATGCCTTCGGAGAGGTCCTCGGAGTCCGCCTGCCCGTCGATGCGCGGCAGGGCCGTGAGGAAGTGGAGCTTGCTGTCGGAGGTCAGTCCCCGCCCCGGCAGCCTGGGTACGGATTTCGCCAGCCGCATGTCGACCGCGGAGTCGAGCGGGTCACCGAGGCGGAGCTCGAACTTCGTGGCCGTCTGGTCACGGACGGGGGCGGTGAGCTCCACCCACCGCGCCGTCGTCGTGATGAGGTGGATGCCGTAGTTGAGCCCACGGGTGGCGAGTTCGTTGAAGGTCGCGATGTCGTCCTGGAAATCCTGGCGGACCGTCGACCAGCCGTCGACGACGAGGAAGACGTCCCCGTGCGCCTCGTCGGGGAACTCCCCGGCGGCCCTGCGCCGCCGCAGCGTCGCCATCGTGTCGATGCCCCGTTCGAGGAAGAGCCGCTCGCGGCGGGCGAGGAGAGAGGTCATCTCTGCCAGGGTCCTGCTGACCCGCTCGGTGTCGAGCCGGCCGGCCACGGAGCCGACGTGCGGCAGAGCTCCTAGTTGGGCGAGCCCGCCGCCACCGAAGTCGAGGCAGTAGAACTGCACCTCGCGGGGTGTGTGGGTGAGCGCGAGTCCCGTGATGAGTGTGCGTACGAGGGTCGACTTGCCGCTCTGCGGACCTCCCGCGATACCGACGTTCCCTCCTGCGCCGGAGAGGTCCACGGTGAGCAGGTCCCGCTTCTGATCGAAGGGCCGGTCCACGATCCCCACCGTGGTCGACAGGCCACCGCGCCTGGGCCAGTCGGCTGTCGTCAGGCCCAGCTCGCGATGCGGGGTCAGCGGTGGCAGGAGGGCGTCGAGGGTCGGCGGTGTCGTCAGGGGCGGCAACCAGACCTCGTGGGCGGGCGGGCCCGAACCGCGCAGCTTGTCGATGGCCAGGGCGAGGAGCGCAGTGCCCTCCTCCTCGCTCCCCTCCGGCTGGACCGGCGGGCCGGCCGGCACCTGCCCGCGGGTCCACTCCCCGGTCCATGCCACGACCTGACTGGCGACCCTCGCCTGAACAGCGGCGCTGCGACGGCGGTAGACCCCGGAGACGTAGGCACCGCGAAAGCGGGTCAGCGGCTCGACACCGCTCTTGAGGTACCCGGCGCCCGGCTGCGACGGGAGCTCGTAGGCGTCGGGTACGCCGAGGACGCCGCGGCTCTCCATCGCCGAGAACGTACGCAGACCGATGCGGTACGAGAGGTGGCTCTCCAGCTGGTGCATACGGCCCTCGTCGAGTCGCTGCGAGGCGAGCAGCAGATGAACCCCGAGGCTGCGGCCCAGCCGCCCGATCATGACGAAGAGGTCCATGAAGTCGCGGTGCGCCGCGAGCAGTTCGCTGAACTCGTCGACCACCACGAAGAGGCTGGGGAGCGGTGTGAGACGGACACCGGAGGCCCGTGCCTTCTCGTAGTCGAGGGCCGAGGTGTAGTTACCCGCGCTGCGCAGCAGCTCCTGGCGGCGGATCAGCTCGCCGTGAAGAGCGTCCTGCATGCGGGATACCAGGGCCGCCTCGTCGGCCAGGTTGGTGATGACCGCGGAGGTGTGGGGCAGTTCCTCCAGACCGAGGAAGGTGGCGCCGCCCTTGAAGTCGACCAGGACGAAGTTCAGGGTCTCCGACGAATGTCCGAGTGCCAGCGCCAGGACCAGGGTACGCAGCAGCTCGCTCTTGCCGGAACCGGTCGCGCCGATGAGCATTCCGTGCGGGCCCATGCCGTTCTCGGCGGATTCCTTGATGTCGAGCTCGACCGGGCGCCCGTCGGCACCCACGGCGATCGGGACGCGCAGCCGCTGAGCCGCGCCGGCCCGCTTCGCCCAGTACCGGGCGGGGACGAACCCGTTCAGGTCCGGGATGCCCATCAAGCCGGTCAGCTGGATGTCTGCCGCCATGGGGTCCGCCGCGTCGGCCACCTCTCCGGTGCGCCGGGGCGCCATGACGGCGGCCAGGGCTCGTGCGCCTGCGGGGCCGAGCTCGTCAGCCTCGCCCAGTACGGTCGAGGACTCCTTGCGCCTGCGGTCGGTGCGGATCAGCCGCAGTACGCCCTCCTCCGCCTCCAGACGCACCGTGGTCTTCCCGGGGCGCCAGGGCAGCTCGCCGGAGAGGTCGACGGCCACCACGTTGCGTAGTCCGCGCCGCGCCAGTTCGTGCCCCGCAGGTACCTGGCCGCCGTCGACGACGATCACGGTAAGGGGTTCCTCCGCGGTGACCGGTGAGCCGCTCTCGAAGCGGGGGCGGCCCGTGAACTCCTGGCCCAGGAGATCCTCGACCTCCGTCATACTGGCGGCGATGAGCCTCAGAGGGCCTGCTGCGTCCGTGTCCGTCTTGTGGTGCACGTGCGGGAGCCATTTCACCCAGTCCCACTGCTCGCGCCGTTCCGGTGCCACGCAGAGAGCGATCACGACGTCCTGTGGGGAGTGCATGACGGCCAGCTGGCCGAGGAGTGCCCGTGCCACGCCCAGGACCTTCTCCCGGTCACCCCGGAACAGGACACGGGTCCACGCCGGCAGGAAGATACCGATGGGCTGTTCCGGCACGGTGGAGTAGGCGTTGACGAAGGCACGCAGCGCATGGGCCGTGAAGGGGTCGAAGTCCTCGACGGGCCGGCTGGAGGGTGTCGTCAGCCGCAGTGACAGCCTCTGCTCGCCGACAGCGACGCGGACCTCCGCGAAGTCCGGGTCCGACGGACGCCGCTCCCAGAGGCGGCTGGTCCGGGAGAAGGCCCACAGGGCGTGCGGGGCGGGATGCCGCCACGCCAGCGCTCGCTGCTGCTCCTCGACCGCCGCCCGGACCTTCCGGCGCACCCCGCCGAGGTAGCGCAGGTAGTCGCGCCGGGCCCCCTTCAGCTTCTGCTTCCTCTCCTCGCCCCCCTTCAACATCTGACCGATGACCATGGCCCCCATCGCGACGACCATGACGCCCATCACGATGTACGTCATGGCGGAGGACGACTGGCCAGGGCGCATGTAGAGCAGCACCATCGCGACGGACATCAGACCCATCGGCAGGTACATGAGCATCCCCGAACTGCCCTGGGAGGTCATCTCGGACATGATCGGGGGGTCTTGGAGCACCACCTCGCCCTCGGGCATCTTCGGCCCCTGGCGCCGCGCGGGCCTTCGGAAATGGATGACGGTCAAGGCAAGCTCCTTCGGAGGACCACAGGTCCTCGGACGGACCGGACGGGTGCCGGGGTGCTGCCGGGCGGTTCCCCGCTACCGACCCCGCGGTTGCATGTGATGTCTCATCACACAACGAGCAGACACAATGTTGACACGAGTGTGATTCTCACACTACTGCGTGCGCCCGAAAGTCGTCTTCCGGGCGCACGCGAGGTGGGGTGGACGGCTGCGGAGGCCGGGAGCACGCTGCCGGGGCGCCGCCTGTTGCACTTTCGGAGCAGCTTGACAACAATTCCGGTAGGACACACGACGAACCACCCTGACGGTTTCCGACCTCCATGGCGCTCCGCCTCGCCGCGGGCCGCTCCGGACCTGCGACGGAGGTCCGGCTGGGCCTTACCAATCAAGTTGAAAACGTAACTGCTTCCGCACCTGTCCGATCTCACTGTTCAGCAGTGATGGACTTGTGTCACGCTACCCATGAGTCACGTATAGCTGTCCGTACTAATCTGTATCCCGGACGGGCTGCCGCACATTTTGCACGAGTGTCACTTCAGCAACCGGCTCGGCGCCGGAGTGCACCGTGCAGCACGTGCGACAGGAAGGGGTGAGAATGAGAGGAACACATGGTCTCCGTAGCCCACACGCCGCAGAACATCGAGATCACCGCAGAGAACCTACGGGAGGAACTGCACCGCCTGGAGGCTCAACGGCAGGCGCTGGAGCGGGAACTGGCCGCTGTCGTAGCCCATCTCGGCTCGGTGCAGACCGCCCTGGGCGCCCTGCAGGACCTGATGCTCACGGCGCCTCCCGGGGCTGGTGCTCCGGCTGGGCCGAGGGCCGCAGACGTTCCGGCGAAGAGCGAAGCGAAGGTTGCCGCACCCGCGGAACCGTCCTCCGAACCTGCCGAGCCGACGCCCACCACGCCCCGGATCGCAACGCCCGTGACCCGGCAGAGCTCTGCTTCCGAGGCGTCAGCACGACCTGCACCGCGTGATGCTCCCGCCGATACGCAGTCACACGCCAAGTACGGTCGCCTCACCGAGCAGATCGCCGAGTACTTCGCCGGCACCGGCGGTTCGGACGTCCGCGCACGCGATGTCGCCGCCGCCCTCGGCCGTGACACGGACGCCGGGTCCATCAACGCGGTACGCAGCACACTCGACCGGCTGGTCGGCACGTCCCGCATCCAGCGGGCCGGACGGGGCCTGTACCGCGCCAACCCTTCGTAGCCACGTCCCGGGTGCGACACGCCACCCGGGCGGCACTCCCGAGGTCGAGTACGGGACGGGTGGGCCACCGGGCGGGCTGGACACGACGGACACTCCCCGGCGGAGCTCCGTCCGAGATCAGCCCGCCCCCGGCGCCGGGTCCCGGCAGCCATCAGCACTCGCCCCCCTCACCACAATTCTTCGCTGCGGCCTCCTGGCCGCCCTTGCCTGCCATGTGCCATCCGAGCACCTGGACGCCCGTCCCCGGACGGAGTGGGCCCGAGTACCGTCACACAGTTTCTTCCAGCGCATCGGACTGGCAGCTAGATACATGTTAGGTATGTGGCACCGTGTCATGTCAACACGCTCGCGGTTCTATGTTCTCGGTGGTTGCTGGACAGAACTGCCGGCTGGTCGCCGGGGCCGGTCGGCTGACAGGTCTTCACACACACTGAGTCGTTGCCTCGAGCGTGGTAACCGTGACGGACCCGTATCACCGAGCTGGAGCGCTCGATCGCCGACTCCGACGTAAGGCCCGCAGGCTCCCGCGGTCCGTCAATCGGCTGTCAATCGGCTGTGATGGTCCGGCCCGCAGGGTTGTAGCAGGACAACCCTGCAAGCCAAGGAGCGAATTCGTGGGCTGGACAGCAATGGGATCGACAGCGACGGGCGGTCGGCCGTCGGAGCTGGTGCACACGGGCTACACGGAACACGTTCCGGCACTTTTCTCGTTCGTGCGCCGGCAGCTCGACGGCGACGCGTACAAGGCCGAGGACATCGTGCAGGAGACCCTGCTGCGGTGCTGGCGGGCATACGGTTCACGCGAAGCACACGTCCTGCGCCCCTGGCTCTTCACCGTGGCGCGCAATCTCGTCATCGACTCCCGCCGCAGGGAGTCGGCACGCCCCCGGGAGGCGAGCGGCGGCACGTGGCCGGCGCAGATGGCCTCCGAGCCCGACAGTACCGAGTCCGTGCTCACGTCCGTGGTGGTCTTTGACGCACTCGGCGCGCTGTCGCCGGCTCATCGGGAGATCATCCGCCAGACGTACTTCCTCGGTAGGACTCTCGCCCAGACGTCCCAGTCGCTGGGCATCCCCGTGGGCACGGTGAAGTCGCGGCTCCACCACGCGTGCCGCTTCTTGCGCCGGGCGCTGGAGGAACGCGGCGTGACGCCCCAGGTGTAGGCGACGGACGCGGCGTCCCGGCAGCGCGCTTCCGCCCACGCTCCCGGCCGGCGCTCACGGCCGCAGGATCGCCTCCGCCACCTGGTCCGGGTGGGTCAGCAGTCCCGCGTGCCCTCCGGGAACCGGCACCGGTTCGATGCCGAGTCGCGCGGCGAACTCCGCTCCCGGTCGCGGCAGGGCGAGCTCGTCCTCACCGAGTAGGTATCGCAGAGCGATCCCCGGTTCCGGGGCGTCCACGGTGCCGAGCGCGTCCAGCATGTAGCCGCCTGGCTGAGGCGTGAGCAGTTCGTGCATCAGCCGCTGGGCCTCCTCGGGGGCGCCAGGCATCATGACGCGCGTGAAGTCGAAGCTCTGCGGGAGCGAGCCGTCCGGCGTCGCCTCGATCGCCCTGCGCAGAAACTCCGCGGCGTCCGGAGGATTCTCGTCCACCAGGGACACGCCCCGCCGGGGGACGAACGCACCGCAGTAGACGGCGCGGGAGACCTTCCCCCGGAGGCGCGGGAGCGCACCGGTCAGCGGGTAGCCTCCCCAGCTGTGGCATACGAGCGCCACATGGTCGACGTCCAGCGCCTCCACCTCGTCGACCACGTGGTCGACCGCGTCCTGCAGCCGGAGTCCGGCCCTGGCGTCCCCGTGACCGAGTCCGGGCAGCGTGAGGGTGACCGTCCGGTGTCCGGCCGCCCGCAGCCGTTCGGCCACCGGCTGCCAGGACCATCCGCCGTGCCAGGCCCCCGGGATCAGCACATACGCAGAGCGGTCCGCTATGTCAATTCGGACGTTCAACACTTTCCTTCCGGTTCTCGGGCCCGTCGTGCGGACCCGGCTTCTTTACGTTCATCGGTCCGGGCCACGTCCAGGAGGACGGAAGTGACCCGGCTGTCGCCCAGAGCTCGCGTGAGGACCGAACTGCCGGGTAGATCCCCCCGCATGCCGACCGCTCCGCCCGATTCCCGCGCGCGCGTGTGGGAAGAGGCCTCCCATGTGGCGGGAACGCGGACCATTCCGCCGACTCCCGCCTCGGAGAGGTCCAGCAGGAGTTCTCTCCCGGACGCGCCGTACAGCGTCGAGTGGCAGAACTGGTGCAGGAGGACCGGGATTCCCGCTCCGGTCATCATGCCCACGGCCGTCGCCACCTGTTCGGGCGTGTGGTCCAGGAGCCCCGCGTGCAGTACCTTCCCCTGCCGCACCGCTGTGCGGAGCGCTTCGACCGTCTCCTCGGCCGGCACGGACGGTCCTGGCGGGCGTACGTAGAACACGTCCACGTAGTCCGTGCGCAGCCTGCGCAGGCTCCGGTCCAGGGACAAAAGGAGACCCGCCCGGGCGGATTGCCCGGACGAATACCTGGAATCCGCCCGGGCTGAAATCACCAGTTCATGGCGGTAGGTGGCGAAGTCCGTGGAGAGTACGCGCCCGAAGGCCGACTCGACCGTTCCCGGGCGAGGGCCGTGGGTGCCCGCCACGTCGAAATGCGTGACACCCAGATCGAACGCCTCGCGAAGGACTTCCGCCCGCCGGTCCGCCGGCCGGTCCTGCTCGAAGTAGTGACGCAGCCCGAGCGACAGCACGGGCAGGAGCACTCCGTTCCTCCCCGGGTGTCTGTAGAGCATGTTGCTGAAACGGCGAGAGTCAGCGATGTACATGTCAGCAACCTCATCGGCCGATCCGTTGGTCACCGTTGTGCGCAACAGATGGGGGCTGCGGCTCTCCGGCCCCTGCCCCTCACCACGCGTACGCCACCCGAAGTGTTTTGCGTCCCGGCCGTCGGTCGCCGCACCAGGCGGACGGGCCGGTTCCTCAGGAGGCGGCGTGCACCGGCAGCCCGGGCAAATCCTCCGGCAGAAGCAGGCTGAGTGCCTCCAGGTCCGGTGCCTCCACCCCGCCGAGCCTGCTCGCCTGACGGGTCATCATCGTCTCGACCAGTTGCCGTGCGAGCCGGGCGTTGCCGAACGAACGTCCCCTCGGCAGGGCGTCGAGGTAGGCGCCGAGCGCGTCGAGTGTCGCGGGCGTGCAGACGTAGCCTGCCGCGGCGGTCTGCTCGCCGATGATGGCCAGCAGTTCGCCGGTGCCGTAGTTCTCGAACTCCACATGCCGGGCGAAGCGCGACGCCAGGCCCGGGTTGGACGCCAGGAAGCGCTCCATCTCGTCCGGGTATCCGGCGGCGATGACCACGACTTCGTCCCGGTGGTCCTCCATCAGTTTGAGGAGTGTGTCCACCGCCTCCCGGCCGAAGTCCTGCGGCGAGTTCTCGGGCGTCAGGGTGTAGGCCTCGTCGATGAACAGCACCCCGCCCCTGGCCTTGTCGAAGGCTTCGGCGGTGAGTTGCGCGGTGTGTCCGACGAACCGGCCCACGAGGTCCGCACGGGCCACTTCCACGAGCTGTCCCTGCCGTACGACTCCGAAGGAGCGCAGCAGGTCGGCGTAGAGACGGGCAACCGTGGTCTTGCCGGTGCCGGGGGGACCCGAGAAGACCAGGTGGTGGCTCACCCGGGGAGTCGGCAGTCCGACGGCGGCCCGCCGGCGGGCGGCGGAGAGCAGGTCGACGATGCCCCGGACCTCGCGTTTGACCGCATCGAGGCCCACCATGCTCTGGAGACTGTCCAGCAGGGCGGAGTCCCCGGCCTCGTTCTCTCCCCCTGCGCGCACCCGGGCGGCCTCCTCCTCGCCGACGTCCTCCGGCAGCATGAGGATGAGGTCCGCCTCGCCCGCGTCGGGCACCGAGGCGAGACGGAAGGACTGGCGGTCGACCATCTCCTCGAAGACGCGTCTGGCCGCACGTCCGTTACCGAAGGTGGCGTCGCGCCGCATACGGGAGAAGTGCACCCCGAGCGCCTCCTTCGTCAGGGGATCGAGCATGTAGCGGTGTCCGGCGCACATGTTCTCGGTGATGGTGACGAGCTCGTCCACCGAGTAGTTCTCGAACTCGATGGTCCGGGTGAAACGCGAGGCGAGCCCCGGGTTCGCGGCAAGGAAGTCCTTCATCTCATCGTTGTAGCCGGCGACGATGACGACGGCCTCGTCCCGGTGGTCCTCGATGAGCTTGACCAGGGTGTCGATGGCCTCCTGGCCGAAATCGGCCCCACCGCCCTTGCTGTCGGAGAGCAGCGTGTATGCCTCGTCGACGAACAGCACCCCGCCCAGAGCCTTTTGGAACGCCGCGGACGTCTTGATCGCCGTGCCTCCGATGACCTGAGCGACGAGGTCCGAGCGCGACACCTCCACCAGGTGTCCGGAAGGCAGCATTCCGAGGCTCGCCAGGATACTCCCGTACAGCCGGGCGACCGTGGTCTTGCCCGTGCCGGGAGGGCCGGCGAAGACGAGGTGCCGGCTCATGGGCGGGGCGGGGATGCCCAGTTCCGCCCGACGCTGGCTCAGCCGGCCAAGGCTGACGAGCGTACCCACCTGGTGCTTCACCCCGGCGAGTCCCACCAGGGAGTCGAGCTCGGCGAAGGCTCCCTCGAGCGCGGTCTCCGCCCCGCCCGGTGCCCCGTTCTGTTCCGTTACGCCGGACCCGGCAGCGGCCCGGTCCGGCCTGACATCCTCGGCCTTGTTGTCGGCACTCGTCAGATCGGTGACCGTGAGCGAGCTCCCCGGGCCGGTGTGCCGAAGACCGGCTCCCTGGTTGGAGCGGGTGGTGCAGCCGGAGACGGACACCGCCTCGGCCGTGTCCGTCCGGAGGCCGTCGCCGCTGTTCCCGACCGACGAGCAGTCCTTCAGCACGGCCTTGCCACCCGCCGCGACGAGCACTCCGTGTCCCGTGGACGCTGTGATCCGCACCCGTACGAGGGTGACCTCGCCGCCGTCCTCGATGTGAGCTCCGGAGCCGGTGACCTCGGTGATCTCACAGTCCCGTACAGACATCCGGCCGCCACGGCCGAGGGAGAGGCCGCCCTTGCCGGTGCCGCGCACGCCGCAGTGACCCAGTTGCGGACTGCCCTGCGATTCGCTGCGTACGGCGGGGCCCGCGGTCGCGGTGATCTGGCAGTCGTCCAGCCTGCCCCTGCCACCGTCGGACACGAGCACCCCGGGGCCACGGCCGCCCGTCATCCTCAGACGCCGGATCAGCGGGTCGGCGGCGTTCCGGATATGGATACCGGCGCCGACGGTGTCGGTGACCTCCAACCGGTCGAACTCGGCGCCGCTCTCCTTGTCCAGCAGCACGGCACCACCTCGGCTCGCACTCACCGAGGTGTCGGTGAAGACCGGTGTGCTGTGGTCCTCGACGACGATGCCGGCGGCCGCCGTCTCCCGGAACGTGCAGGCGGTGAACGTACCGCCGGACCGCTCCGTGACCATCAGGCCACTGCCCCCGGTCCGCAGCGCCTCGCACCGCTCGAGCCGTGGAATGGACCGGTTCGCCACGGTGAAGCCGTGTCCCGTGGTGTCCCGCACGCTGACGTCGCTCAGTACGGTGGTGGCGCTGCCCGCCAAGTAGACACCGAGGGGTGCCTGTTCGATCCTGGTGCGCCTGACGGTCAGTGCGGCAGCACCCTCGACCGCGATGCCCGGCTTGTCCGTCTCCTCCACCACACAGTTGTCCAGCTCGCCGCGCCCCGAGCCGTTGGCCAGTACGCCGTTGCCCCGGGCGTCCCGCAGACGGCTGTCACGGATACTGAGCCGGCCGTTCTCGCTGACGACGACGGCCGAGGTGCCCAGGTGCTCGATGACACAGCTCTCCAGGACGCTGCCCGTCGTCCCGGTCTCGACGACGCCGGCACCCGACTGGTTGCTCACCTGGCACCCCCGCATGGCGAGCGAGCCCCGGTCACGGCTGAGCAGTGCCGTCCAGCCGGAACCCACGACTTCGCAGTTGTCCAGAGCGATCTGTCCGAGTACGGCGTCGACGACCGGCAGGTCCCCGGCACCTCCCATCAGGGACAGGTCCGTCAGCATCACCGCGTCCGCGGCCAGCGTGACGGCGGTGCCGTGGGCCGGCGCGATCCGGACCGCCCCGCGCGGACCCTCGGCGACGATGGTGACACGGACACGCACGGTGAGGTTCTCTTCGTACGTACCCGGTCCTACGCGGATCACCGTCCCGGGTCGGGCCCGTGAGAGCGCCTCGCCCACAGACGTGAACTCGCCGGACCCTTCTTTGCCCACTGTCAGTAGGTGGCGTGCCACGTCCGCTCCTTCTCGTGCCGGTGCCGTCAGCGCGGTCCGGTGCGGCCCCGCGCCCCTGACCGCGGTGCCGTCGCCGATCCGAGGCCTCCGCGGTGCGGCTCTGCCGCCGGCCCGGACGGGTGGTGTGCCCGGCATCACCGGGTCAGGATACCCATCGAAGCACATCGTGTGCGTTTGCGGAAAGTTCCACGGTACGTAACGTGTGAAAACAGTGTCGTGGTGCGGGCAGAGCTGTGTGAACGGCGGCCCGCTGCGGTCTGTCAGTTCCTGCGGCCGGAGTTGTGGATCGCGGTCTCGGCGTCGTTCTGCGCACCGCGGAAGTTGCTCCCCGAGGCCTTCGTCAGTTCGGCGACCTTCTCCATCGCGCTGCCGAAGCCGCCCACTCCGTCCCTCATTGTCGCGGTGAGCACCTTGTACGTGCCGTAGAACCTCTTGCCGTACTCGTCGTCGCCCCACGGAGTGTTCTGCGGATCGAACGCGAGCGAACCTTCGTACTCCTTGCAGAGCCGGGTGATCGCGGTACCCACCTCGTCTATGCTGACGGCTCCCGCGAGAAGCTTCTGGTGATGTACGTAGAACTCTTCAGGCACGGGGTTCCTCACTCTTCTTCCGGTCGGCCGGATCCTTCATGGCCGGCACCTCGACACCCTCGGCCCGCAGGGGAGCCAGCAGCGCGTCCAGGTCCAGCTCCATGTCCTC
Source organism: Streptomyces sp. NPDC002911 (assembly GCF_053591835.1). Taxonomy (NCBI): domain Bacteria; kingdom Bacillati; phylum Actinomycetota; class Actinomycetes; order Kitasatosporales; family Streptomycetaceae; genus Streptomyces; species Streptomyces sp. NPDC002911. The sequence continues at coordinate 19,130 of NZ_JBSFUO010000042.1, forward strand.
CAGGCCCCCCGTCATCGCCACCGCTCCTATGCCCGGGATCACGGAGAGCCGCTGGTTCGCCTGCTCCAGGATCTGCAGGCGGGCTGCGGCCGCCGCGTCGAGAATGCTCCCGGCCAATTGCTGAGCCGTCATCGACTGGTACTTGTCATTGATGAACCGCAGCCCGCTCAACTCGCCCTGGGCACCGACGGTGACTTCGACGGACCGGTCCATGGAACGTCGGGTCACCGACAGTGCGGCGAGTTCACGCTGTACCTGCTGCACCTGCTGCCACTGGGCCGCGAACTGCTCGTCGGCTTCCTTCATCCGCTGCTCGATGTCGTCCACTCGGTCTCTTCCTTTCGATCGTTCGGTCCCCCGGGTGCGCGGGTGGGCTTCCAGCGGTCAACGGCCCAGCGAGGCCGGCAGGCCGCCCTCCTTCGCGCCCCAGGTGTCCTCTTCCGTCTCCGACCAGCCACCGGCCTGGGTCGTCGGCCTTGAGTAGCCGGGGGGTCCGTTCTCGGCCGGGGCACGGCTGAGAAGTTCCGGCGAGTCCTCCTCCTCTTCCTCGTAGGCGTCCTGGCCCGCGGCCTGGGGATGGCGGAGCGACTGGGGCGACACCATGAAAGCCCCGTCGGGATCGCTGTCCTCGTAAACCTCCCGGACGCGTTCCTGGCTCCCGTTCTGCTGCTGCTGGCCCATGCGGGACATGCCCATCATCATCATCATGGGACTCATCATGTTCATCAGGCCGGGGTCCGCCCCGTTGCCCGTCGCCCCCATGGCGGCCCCCTGTACGGCCCCGGCACCCTGGGCCGCCTGGGCCGCCTGGGCCCCGCTCCCGGTGCCGGCGTCCGCTCCGCCCAGTGCGGCCTGTGCGGTCTCGGGGCTGGGTACGGCCTGGAACTCACCGTTGGGGCCGGAGACCGTGCTGCTGCCGTCCGGGAAGGTCGTGGTCGTGAAGCCCTCGGGTGAGGTCACTGCGGTCGCTCCGCCGGGAAAGGTCTCGGTGGTGCCCGTGCCGCCGGCCAGTCCGGACGGCGACGAGGAGCCGATGGAGCTGAGGTCATCGAGCGAGGGGGGCTTCGGAACCCCCGGTAGCACCTCGCCGTCCGCAGACGTCACCGTGCCGTCGGGGTCGACCGTGTACGAGCTCCCGTCCGGAAGCGTCGTCGTGACCGCCCCGTCCGAACCAACCCGTGTCGTACTCCCGTCCGGATTCGTCACACTCTCCCCCGGACCCAACTGACCAGTCGTCGTCACCCCCTCCGGCGACACCGACGTCGTCACCCCCTCCGGCGACACCGACGTCACCGTCCCGTCCGGGAACGTCGTCGACAACCCGCCGTCATCACCCACCACCGACGTCGCCCCGTCCGGCGTCGAAATCGACGTCACACCGTCCGGCGACGTCGTCTGCACCAAACCGTTCGGCAACTCCTCCCGCACCGAACCGTCCGGCATCTCCAAACGCGAACCGCCGTCAGGATCCAGCGTGTACGAGCTCCCGTCCGGAAGCGTCGTCGTGACCACCCCGTCCGAACCAACCCGTGTCGTACTCCCGTCCGGATTCGTCACACTCTCCCCCGGACCCAACTGACCAGTCGTCGTCACCCCCTCCGGCGACACCGATGTCGTCACCCCCTCCGGCGACACCGACGTCACCGTCCCGTCCGGGAACGTCGTCGACAACCCGCCGTCATCACCCACCACCGACGTCGCCCCGTC
>NZ_JBSFUO010000042.1:20936-21228 GCF_053591835.1 Streptomyces sp. NPDC002911
GTCGCCCCGTCCGGCGTCGAAATCGACGTCACACCGTCCGGCGACGTCGTCTGCACCAAACCGTTCGGCAACTCCTCCCGCACCGAACCGTCCGGGAGTGTCTCCCGGCCGCCGTTGCTCGTGCGTGTCGTCCCCTCGGGTGAGCTGACACCCGGAATCCCGAGTGCGCCGAGGCCGCCGACGGCGCCCGGATCGGCGAGCGGACCACCCGGCGACACCGACGTCGTACCCTCCGGGCCGCTCGAGGTGGACACCGGAGTCGCCCCCTCCAGGCCACCGAGTGCGCCGAGGC
>NZ_JBSFUO010000042.1:21325-34366 GCF_053591835.1 Streptomyces sp. NPDC002911
GGCCGCCGACGGCGCCCGGATCGGCGAGCGGACCACCCGGCGACACCGACGTCGTACCCTCCGGGCCGCTCGAGGTGGACACCGGAGTCGCCCCCTCCAGGCCACCGAGTGCGCCGAGGCCGCCGACGGCGCCCGGATCGGCGAGCAGACCACCCGGCGACACCGACGTCGTACCCTCCGGGCCGCTCGAGGTGGACACCGGAGTCGCCCCCTCGACGCCTCCCGGCGTCCCGATGTTCGGCAGCTCGGCGCCCGTGCTCCCGCCGTTCTCGCTCCCGGTGATCGACGTGGTTCCCTCCGGGCCGCTCACCGTCGAGATCTTGGGGAGGCCGCCGCCCCCGTCCTGCTCGCCGCCCCCGAAGGCGTTCTCCAGGTTGTTGCCGAAGTTTTCGCCGAAGTTGTTGAGGCCTTGGCCGAACTGATTCCCGAACTTCTCCAATCCCTCATTGAAGTTGTTCCCGTTGTTCGTGAGCCCCTTGGCGAACTCCTCCTGTTGCTTCTGTGCAGATTCCGCGGCCTCCTCGGCCTGCGCGGTCCTGACGTCCTCCGAGAGAGACGTGGACCCGTTGTCCGTAAAGGCGAAACGGGTGTTCCACTTCGGGTCCAGGGATCTGTTCCATGCAGCCGACACCTCGGTCACGACGGTTCGAGCCGGCTCATCAAGGTTGTACTGAACGTTGTATGTCCATCGCCGTGTCGCCTCGTCCGCGATGGATGCCCAGGTGCTCGTATCGGCCAGATTCCCCCACTTCGGGGAGGATGAGAATTCGGGGCCCACGGACCATTGTGTACTCGAATGGTTCTCGTACTGCATATGGAACTCGTAGCTCTGCCAGTTGGCCTGGCCCCAGTTGTACCTCTCGATCCACCGGGCGACATCGGCCATCAGTTGGTTCAGAATATCTCTGGGGTCTGCAGGATAGTTCGCCGACCCCTTGGCGCCGTCCGCAGCCTCGTACTCGATCTGCTTTCCCTGCTGCCAATAGAAATTGTAATGGGCCTGGAAAAGCTGTTCATAGGCGCGGTACAGGGAGCGCTCCACATCCACGAGGGAGTCGCCGTGCAGGGTGGTGGAGGTGTACGACGTACTGGGGGACGACCCCCCGGGGTTGAAGCCGGGCGGACGCAGCTGCGCCGTGTAGTTCTCGTACTTCGCGTGCATCTTCTCCAGCAGGATACGGAAGACGTCGGCGGCGGTCCCCTTCCACGCCGCCTTTTCGCTTCCCATGCCCTCGGCCCACTGCTTGATGAGCTCGGTGCGCTTCGCGAAGAAGTCACCTGCCGCGTCGAAGGACTTCGCGGCGTCGGTGAACGTACGGAGGTCCACCCCCTGGCCGCCACCGGGGGCACCTGCCCCGTGGGCCCCGACCGTGGAATAGTTCGCAAGCAGCATGTCCAGCGCCGCCGAGCCCCGTACCCAGAACTCCTTCCCCATTTCGATGCCGGTGTAGGAGACGACAGCCTGCCTGCCCTCCATCTCCTTGCCGTTCCGCACATAAAAATTGAAGGTCCCGCCCATGGGGTTGAGGGTGCTTCCCCTGCTCTCCACGTCCCTCGCCTCCACCGTGGAGATAGCTACATTCATCCATGGAATGCCGCTCTCCCCTTTCTGACCCACCACCTCGGAACGCTCAGGGAGTGTCCAGCCGGTCATCAGGTTGATGATGTGTTCCCAGTTGTCTGCGGGCACAGCGACACTCCCGTCGTGGTGATCGTTTCAAGCCGGCTCTCCAGGAGACCGCGGCGGCCAGGGGCGGCGGTTCTCGCCTTGCCCGGTCAGGTGGTGCCGTTGCCACCCGGAAGGTTCGTACCCGCACCGTTCATCGAGGTCTCGGTACCGGCCAGGAGACTCAGGAAGGTCTGCCCCTCGACATCGACGAGATTCGCCTTCTGCGTCTTCTGCATCTTCTCGATGGCCCGACGCAGGCACAGTTCCAGGTCGTCGACCATCTTCGTGTGGCGGGCCAACACGTCGTCCACGGCCTTCGCCGCAGTCACCATGTTGGTGACCACCTTCTTCCCGCCGGTCTCCTCGTCCCCCGCCAGGTTGCCGATCACAAGCGGCACGGTGGCGTTCCCGAGGTCGTAAAGGGATTTGCGGTCACCGTTCGAGGTACGCAACGCAAGCATTTCCGTCTTGAACTCACCGATCTCGGTGTCGATGAACGACTGCAGAGCCGGAGCGTCCAAAGAGGTCAGGTCGGTCATGTCTCATGCCCTTCAGCAGACTGTGTCGGGGACGGCCGGGTGCCGGCCGGGACCGCTACGGCGTCCCGGCCGGCACCTGCCGGATCAGATCGTGATGCTCTCGAACGACTGCGCGTTGGCGAGGTTGGTGCGGTGGTAGTTCGACGAGACGCCGGACAGGGTCTGCGCGTGGCTGGACAGAGCCAGGCGCAGCTCGTTGACCTTGTTGTTCCAGGCCAGCTGCACGGTGTCGTACACCTGACGGTCGGCACCGAGCCAGGTGGTGACGATGGGGGCGAGTTGACTCTCCAGCTCGCTCACCACGGCGTCGAGACGGGTGGTGAAGGCCGCCATCTCCTCGACGAACATCTGAGCCCTCTGGTGCTCGATGAAAATGCCATCTTCTGCTGCGGGCATGCGAACCTACTTCCTCGGTTCAGGGAACCATGGTGTTGTATACGGAAAGGTGGGTCTGGGAGGCAACGGCTTCCTGGGCTGCACCCTGCGCCTTGCTGGACGTCCCCATGCTGCTCTCGAGGGAGTTGATCAGCTGCTGGCACTTGCCCCGGATGAACTCCTCGCCGTTCAGCCACTGGTTCATGACGGACTGGAACGCCGCGCCGTCGGGGCCCTGGTAGCTGACCGCCAGGGACTGCTTGGAGGTCGACACCTCATGCCTGATCGATGTGAGACGGGTCTGGGCGTTCTCCAGAGTTTCGATCGCTCGGTTGTACGTCGCTGTGGACGACTGCTGCTGTGTAGGAGGAGGGGTGGTCACTCGATCACCTTCCGGTTGCAGGGTCCCGGAGCCGGAAGGCCCCGGACGAGGTGAGGGGCGGTCAGCCGGACGGTGCCGCTCCGCACTGCGGCGTACCCGCGACGGAGCTGCGTCCCGCGGCGGCCGCGGCAGGCGACAGGTCTGGTCCGGTCGGCACCATGCGGATGAGCGACGACGGGACGGCATGGGCCTGCGCGGCGAGGTCGTAGCCGAGGGTCTCGGCGTCCTTCCCCGTAGGAATCCGGTACTTGATACCGGTGTCCGTAATGAGGTAGTGGGCGTTGCCCATGTCCGTGCCGGCCGCGCCGAGGACCTTGACGAGGCTGCCGCCCGACGGCGGAACGGAAATCGCGTCGACCGGTGTGCAAGCGGGTTCCAGCGCGGGGGCCGTGGCGGGCGGGGAACCGGAAGCCGGCGGCGCGACGGCCAGCACGACGTCGACGGCCGTTCTGCCGTCCTCCGGCCTCAGCCGCACACACGCGTCCCGGCCGTCGCCGACGGGCACGACGGCCGGCGGTGCGGGCGGCAACGCCTGGCCCGCCTCCCTCACGGAGGCGCTCCCGTCGGTGGCCGATGCGGGGGCCCTGGCCCCGTCGAGCGCACCGACGGACAGGGTCGTGGCGGCCGGGACGGCTCCTCGGTACACCCGCTTGCGGGTGTCCGGGTCGCCGAGGACGAGTGCGGCCTGTGTGGTCGTCACGGGGACGAGGCCTGTGCTCCGGAGGAGAAAGTACTTCTGTGCCGAGCCGGGAGTGCTGACGGTGAACACCGAGCCGACGACGGACGGGCGGCCGTCCAGGCGCGGTCCCGGCTTCCCCAGTTCACGCGTGGCCGGCGGCACGAGGTCGGGCCCTGCCGGCAGGGCGTCGACGAAGGTGCTGGAGACGGTGTACGGCTCGGCGTTGCCGTACCCCAGCGCGTCGAGGGTCGTGCGGCCGCCCGTGACGCGGAACCTGTTGCCCCGCCACACCAGGTAGGCGGTGTCGCCCGAGCGGATGAGCAGGGCCCGGTCCTGCGGCACCGCCTGCGCCGTACCGTCCGCGGCGATCCGGAGCGATGTGGTCGGTTCCCGGCCGCCCGACTCCGTCGGGCGGGTCGCAGCGCAGACCTCCCAGGCCTTCCCGCCCGTCAGGGCGCCGGCGGCAGGCAGTGCGTCGGGGGCGCCCTCGATTCCGATCGGCCCCCCGTGTGCGGTGCCTGTGAGCGAAGCGGTCGAGACCTTCTGCACCTGGAGGCCGGGTCCGCCCAGCAGTCGTACGGACGTGTAGTTGCGTACGGGCCGCAGCGTGCCGTCGTAGAAGTACCAGGTGCCGGTCTCCTTCTCCATCACGAGGCTGCCCGGCTCGCGCCACCCGGTGGATCCGCCGGGGGAGACGAAGCCGTAGACCAGGAAGCCGACAGATGCCACGGCGCCCAGGAGCGCGCCGATGAACACACCGCGGCTGGTCCGCTGGATGGGCGTCTCCGGCTCGTCCGGATCCGCGCGTAGGAGTCCTGTCGTCAGGCGGGAGACGACGAATTGGTGGGCCTGGACCTGATCACGTCGTGACTGCATTCGTTCGCCCCCCGTCAGCCGTTGACCGCGCGGAGCATCTGGTAGACGCCCAGCACCCACAGGACCATGGGCAGCAGGGCTATCGCCGCCGCTGACTGCAGGAGGTCGCCCGCCCGTGCCCAGTGCGGGATCATGCGGCGGCCGGGGATGGTCCACGCGAAGACACACAGGCAGATGGAGAGCGCCAGCAGCACGGCGGCTCCCACCCGAGCGGCGCCTCCGCCCCCGCCGAGTGCGTGGGAGGCGATCAGCTGGGTGAGTCCGAGCAGAGCGGGGACGAGCAGGGCCAGGCGCTGCCAGGAGGTCCCGAGATTCCTGGAGTGGAGGGCGAGCAGCACGATGAGGAGCAGCGAGGTGACGGTCCTCGGTGTGTCCGGGTCCACGGCCATGGCGGTCAGGCAGCCGGTGCACACGATGCCGATGGCGAGGAAGAGTCCTGTCATCCAGTGGTCGGTGGCGGCCGAACGGGCCGCGACCTCGCCGCTGGTGTGCGGTTCGATGCCTTCCTGGAGCTGGGCGGCGTTGGTGGGCAGCGGCGGCAGCCGGAGGCCGGCCAACGAGAAGGACAGCACGGGGACGTAGGCGCCCATGATCACCATCAACACGGTCACGGGGGCGGCCGCCCGGGACAGTGTCACGTCGAGTGACAGCATGAGGATTGCGGCGGCGGCTCCGGACAACAGCACCACCGCGAGCGCGACGAAGACGACGGGGTAGCCCGGCACGACGGCCAGGGCGACCGCCGCTCCGACGGCTCCCAGAACGCAGAACGCCAGGAGTGCGGCGCCCAGGCGGCCGTACGGGTATGCCGGTCCTGCGACGACGACCGCGCCGGACAGGCCGATGAAACCGATGGCGGGCAGGGCGAGGATGACGCCCCCGAGCTGGTCGTCCAGGACTCGCGCGGCGGCGCTGCCCATGGAGAGGGCGAGCAGGGCGGTGCCCAGGGAGAGGACCACCCGGGACAGCGGGTCACCGGGGAGGGCGAGCATGGCAAGGCATCCGAGCAGTGAACCGGCGGCGGCCAACTGCAGGGTCCAGCGGCCGACTCGGGGCGTCCAGGCATGCGGCAGACCGCTCACCGCTGACGAGACCGCGTCCACGAGGTTGTCGAACGCGACCGGTGGCAGGGCCTCGGTTCCCGGCCGGAGGAGGAGTGTCTCGCCCTCCAGCAGGTTCAGTGCGGCGGGTGTGGCCTCGGCACCGAGTGGCTCGCCCCCCAGGCGCTGGAGTACCCAGCCGTCGTGCTCGATGCCCGCCTCCTCCAGCCCGTCTCCCGCCAGCGTGACGATCACCGGCAGGAGGTCGGCGACGGCGATGTCGGACGGCACGGCGAGGTCCAGCATTCCGTCCGGAGCTCGTATGGTGAGGCGGCACAGTCCGCCCACTGAGCTCTCGGTCATGATCGCGCTCCAGGATTCTCCGTCGGCTGTCCGCCCGCGCGGACGCTCCGTGGCTGGGGTTCGGGTACACGACGGTCCACGAACACAACGAACCATACACACTATTGTCGAGTCTTCGACCGAACCATGTGTAAAGAGTTGTCACACTGGCCCGGCCGCTCGACCTTTCCCCTGTGCCGAGGCGGTCCTGCGCCAGGAACTCGTGACGGGCCGTCATGACGACATCTCCCGTCCCCGCTCACCAGGAGAGGCCTGGCCCGGCCCGTCACACCGTCGTGGGGGCAATGTCGAGCGACCGAAGCTTCTCGCGAGCCTGGGCCGCTTCCGGGTGGGCCTCCTCCTCCAGGATGGCCACCGAGTCCTGCCAAGCCCGCCGGGCGGCGTCCCCGTGCCCGAGCGCGTGTTCCGCGTCACCGATGTGCGCGAGTGCCGCGGCCTCCAGGATGCGGTCGCCGAGCTGCCGGTAGAGGCTGAGGGCGCGGCGGTGACAGCCGAGGGCCAGGCTGTGCTCCCCGAGACGGTGACGGGCCTGGCCCAGGCTGTCGCAGGCGGCGGCTTCGCCGGCCACCCCGCCCGCGGCCCCCACTTCCGCGTGCAGGGCGAGGGCTCGGTTGCAGTACTCCACCGCTTCGTCGTAGCGCCCGCACAAGATGTGGGTCCAGCCCGTCTCGTTCAGCACGCTCGCGCGGCCGCTCCGGTCGCCGGCCGCCTCGTAGAGCGTGTGGGCCAACCGGTAGTGCTCGTGCGCCTCGTCGTGGGCGCCCTCCCGGTTGGCCTGGAAGGCGAGGCTGCGGTGCGTTCGCGCCCGGCCGTGCAGGTCGCCGATGCCTTCGTAGAGCTCGTCGGCGGTCTCGAGGTGGCGCCGCCCTGCGTCCGGACGGCCCAGCCGTACGAGGGCGAACCCCATCCCGCGGTGCGTGTGCGCGCGGCCCGCCGGATCCTCCGAGCGGGTGGCGGCCTCCAGCCCGGTCCGCTGCACGGCCAGGGAGTCGTGCCAGTGACCGAACCGGTCCAGAAACAGGTCGAGCGCGAAGGCCAGTTGCCAGGATTGGGTGGGATACCCCTCGTCGAGGGCGTACGGTACCGCGCTGCACAGGACGCGAAGCTCCGTACGCAGCCACTGGAGGGCCTGTCCCGGATCGGTGAACTGCTCGGGCGCGCTGCCGGGCCGGCCGGGCGGGACGGGAATCTTCTCCCGCTCCGGGCAGAGCCGGGCGGACGCGGCCAGGGCGCTGAGCAGGAGATGATCGAGCAGGCGGTGCGCCGCTTCGCGCCTGTCCTTCTCGCTGTCGTGTTCCTGCGCGAGCTCGGCGGCATAGGCGAGCAGCAGGTCATGGAAGACGTAGCGGCCGGGGGCCACCTCCGTCAGGAGGTGGCCGCGGGCGAGGTCGGCGAGGAACAGGTGTGCCTGGCGCGGGGCGAGCGTGGCGAGGGCCGCCGCGGCGGGGACGGAGATGTCCGGCCCGGCATGCAGCGACAGGAGACGGAAGAGCCGGGCCGTGGCGGGTGGCAGTGCGCAGTACGACCAGGAGAAGACGGCGCGGGGGTCCGTCGCGGGGTCGGCGCAGGAGAACGCGTCGAGGCTGCCCTGCCCGTCGCGGAGTTCGGCGGCGATCGCGGCCAGCGGGAAGTGGGGGTGCATGGCGGCCCGGGCGGCGACGACGGCCAGCGCCAGCGGCAGCCGTCCGCACGACCGGACGATGTCTTCGACTGCTCCGGGTTCGGCGGAGGTCCGGTCGGTTCCGATCCGGCGGGCGAGGACGTCTCCCGCTTCGGAGCCGGTCATGAGGCCGAGTACCAGCGGCCGGGCGCCGTCGCCGGCGACCAGGCCGTGCAGTTGGGTCCGGCTCGTCACGATCACGGAGCAGGTGCCGGTGCCGGGGAGCAGGGGGCGGATCTGCTCGGTGTCCCGTGCGTTGTCCAGGACGACCAGGACGCGTCGCGTGGCGAGCAGGCTCCGGTACAGAGCGACCTGCGCCCCGACGTCCGCCGGAATGCGCTCGGGCGGCAGGCCGAGGGCTCCGAGGAACAGCCGGACCACGGCTTCCGGTTCGAGAGCGGCTCCGCCCGGGTCGAATCCCCGCAGGTCGACGAAGAGCTGTCCGTCGGTGAACCGGTCGGCGATGCTGTGGGCCCAGTGCACGGCGAGAGCGGTCTTGCCGATGCCCGCCATACCGCTGATCGCCACGACCGGGTGTCCGGGCCCACCTGTGGCCGGCCTGGCCACCAGGCCGAGCTCGGTGTGGCGTCCGGCGAAAACGGGCAGGTCAGCCGGCAGTTGAGAGGGCCGGACGACCGGGATGCCGTCCGGCCGGGGCACGGCCGGGGAGCCGGCCGGCCCCGGGCCGCGCCGCAGGTCGTGGCCGGATCTGCGGCCCGGCCCGCCCTCCGGTCCGGGACCCGCCCCCGGGAACAGCACCGTCAGCGGCTCCCGAAGCAACGGTTCGGCGTCGAGCATCCGGCGGTGGATCTCCCGCAGCCCCGGGCCCGGCTCGACGCCGAACTCCTCGGCGAGGGTCTGCCGGGTCGCCCGGTAGGCGTCGAGGGCCTCGGCCTGCCGGCCGCCGCCGTACAGGGCCAGCATGAGCAGTTCGGTGAGCCGTTCCCGGACGGGGTGGTGTTCCCGCAGCGAGGCCAGTTCCCCTATCACGCCGGCGTGGCCGCCGAGTGCGATGTCGACGGACAGTCTGGTCTCGACGGCGGACATCCGCTGCTCCGTCAGCCGGGCCCGCTCGGTCTCGGCGAGGCCCCCCGGTACGCCCGCGAGCGGCACACCGTCCCAGCGGTCCAGAGCGGCGGCGAGCACTGCTCCCGCCTCCGCGAGGTCGCCGGCCGAGATCAGTCGCCGGGCCAGGGCCGTCTCCGTCTCGAAGTCGTCGAGGTCCAGCGACGCCTCGTTCGCGTCCACGAGGTAGCCGTCGGCCGCCGAGAGGATCAGCCGGGGCAGGTCACCCGGTGCTCTGATCGGTTCCAGGGCCCTGCGCAGCCGTGACACGTAGGTGCGGAGCACTCCGACGGCTCCTGTCGGCGGACGCTCGCCCCACAGGCCGTCGACCAGTTCGGAGACCGTCGCCGGCCGGCCGTGCCGCAGCAGCAGGATCGCGAGCACAGCACGCTGCTGAGGCGGACCGAGTGGTACTTCACTGCCGTCGGCCCATGCCCTCATCGGCCCCAGAACGGTGAAACGCACGCATCCTCCCCGGAGCAGCTTCGTGCGGACCCATCGTATCGGCATGGCTTCCGGGGCCGTGGTTCACACTGTTCGCCCCACCGTTCCGGGAGGCCAATGCCGCCACGACGCCGTGCCCGGCTGCGCCGGTCACCCACGTCAGCACGGTCCTGACGCAGTAACGGCCCGCCGGTTCACCCTGCGGCAGATGTGCAGTCACACCTGCCTGTGACAAGAACTACGGACCGAAATGTTGCACAGCAGGGAACGTCATGCACACAGTACCCGGCAGTCACCGGCGCTTCCCGGTCCGTGGCGCTCGTGCACAGGAAAACCCAACATTGGGGTACGGTCGCTTCAGTCGCTCCGGCAGCGGTTGTGCACATGCCGGAAACGACCACACACTGGTACCAGACCGGCCACTCCGTACGCGACAGTGGGACAACGCCCCTACCGGCCGGGGTATGCCCCACACTGCGTCGCTTCGGTCGCTGAGAGGAGCAGGAGAATTCCCTCGGAACCGGCCTTTTCCGACAGCGGCCCGACACTGTGCGAAGGCGCACCCATCGCTGCTCGACTCCTCGTCACCGGTGCCGCTGCCCGGCCGGGGGGCTTACCGGCCGCAGGCCTGCTGCCCGCCCCGGGGCGTACCGGAGACGGGCAGCGGGACGGGAGGACCGTTCGCGACGACATGGAGGCGGGCGGATGGCGACCGTTCATACCGGGAGACCGCAGGTGAAAGACTCCCCCAGCCTGGGCGGCAACGGGTTCTTCGATCCGGTCGAGGTCGCCCGCCAGATCCTTCTCGCGATGCCGGCCGCGACCCTGCCCGTACAGGCGGACGCCGACCTGCACCACCGGCATGCCCGGGGCGCCGTCGACAGCACGGCCACCACCCGTGCCAGGGGCACGGCAGCGAACGGAGGCGGGCTCCTCCCCGACAGCCTCACGGACCGGGGCAACGCCAAACTCTTCGTCTCCGTGTACGGTCGCGGCTTCCGGCACGTCCCTGGACTCGGGTGGTACCGGTGGTCCGGCTACCGCTGGGAGCCCGACGAGGACGACGCGGTCCTGTGGGCAGCCGGGGAGATGGCGGAAACACTCGCGGAGACCGACCCGTCCGAACAGCACACCGCCTCGGCGCTGCGCGGGCATCGCCGCCGCGCCCTTTCCACATCGGGCATGAAGGCCATGCTGATGCAGGCCAAGTCCGCGCCGGGGATGGTACTGAGCGCGGCCTCCCTGGACGCCGACGCGTACGCGCTGTGCACCCCCGAGGGGGTGGTGGACCTCCGTACCGGGACACTCTCCCCGCCCGATCCCGAACGCCACTACAACTCCCGGGCCACCGCCGTGGCACCGCACACCATGGACACCCCGCGCTGGGACCGCTTCCTGGCCGACACCTTCGGGGACGGCGACGACGGCGAGCAGTTGATCGCCTTCCTGCACGTGCTGCTCGGCTACTCCATCACCGGGGACGTCGGCGCGCAGATCATGCCTTTCCTCTACGGCCAGGGAAAGAACGGGAAGAGCGTCCTGCTCGACGTGATGGTCAAACTGCTCGGCGACTACGCGGATGCGGCGCCCCCGGGGTTCCTCATGGCTCGTCCCTTCGAGGGGCATCCGACGGATCTCGCCGAACTCCACGGCCGCCGCATCATCGTGTGCTCCGAACTGAAGCCGGGCGACCGCTTCGACGAGGCCAGGGTCAAGCTGCTCACCGGCGGCGACCGCATCAAGGCCCGTCGCATGCGCCAGGACTTCTTCAGTTTCCAGCCGACCCACAAGCTCTGGCTTCTGGGCAACCACCGCCCCGAGGTCGGCACCGGTGGCTATGCTTTCTGGCGGCGCATGAAGCTCATCCCGTTCGACCGCGTGGTGGCCGACGACCGCAAGGTCGACAATCTCGCGGACGTGCTGGTCACCGAAGAGGGACCCGGCATCCTCGACTGGCTCGTGCGCGGCGCGCGCCTCTATCTGAACGGTTCTCGGGACCTGACGGGGCCCGAGAGCGTCCGTGCGGCAACCAACGCCTACGCGGAGACGGAGGACCACACGGGGCGGTTTCTCGCCGAGCGCTGCACCCGGCATCCGGCGGTACGTGCCGAACAGGCCCAGCTGTACGCCGCGTACCGGGATTGGTGTCTGATGGAGGGCGCCACTCCCGCCTCCTCCCGTGCCTTTGCCGCCCGGGTACGCGAAACAGTGGGTCTCACGACGCCCAAGCAGATGATTCTCTCCAACCAGCGCAAGTTCTATCCGGGGATCGGGCTTGCTCCCGGCCCCGGACATGCCCAGTGAGCCGCCGTTCACGGGGAAGACGACTGATCAGCCAGTCCGGTCACAACGAAAGAGGCGTTCTTTGCCGTGCCCCGAGTATCCTCCCGTAGTGGTGACACCGTCCGGCGGTCGGGCGTGGTGGCCTGTGGCGGAACGCTACGCCGGAACGGGACCGGCCGTCGTGGACGGCGCGCTTTCCGGCCGCCTGAGGCACACGTGTGTGCGGAAGACTCGCACGTGGTCGCGGACGTGGACCGTGGAAGGGTAGGCGACCAGGTGAGTGCCTTGATTGAACCTTCGCAGCTCGTCCATGAGACTCAGCTCGTCTGGCTCGAGGACATCGGCTGTCTGGACTATGTACGGCAGACGCTGGACCGGCTTCCGACCCGACGGGGCAGACCGGCCTACCACCGGGACGGGCGGATGGTGGGCTATGCCGTACTGGGACCGGGCGCTCGGGCGTCGAGGGCCTCGGGAACGTTCCTGCGTCGTGTCTTCTGGCTCCTTCCTCACGACCGGGACGGCCGGCCGCAGGGCTTGTACGCGTCTGCGGCACCCTCGGAGTCGATAGATCCGCGAACCGCCGCCCCGCGCACCAAGGGCTACAAGACCCAGCGTTCGGAGGGCGGGCCTCCCTCGGACGCCATGCGCGAGATGGGTATCACCCTTCCGAAGGTCTGAACGCAGAAGAGCTCCGGCGACTGGAGCACCACTGGTTCCACGCGCCTGGAGAACTTCGGTCGCTGGTCTCGGAAAGCCGTATCACCCCACGTCACAGCCGTGAAGGTGAAGGTTTCAGCGACTCAAGCGACGCACGTCGCGAACTATCAAGACCGTCCGGGCCACTTCACCTCGTGCAGGTCATAAATGAGGATCCCGAGTCGCTTCAGTCGCTGTCCACCGTGGTACCAACCCTGCCACCTGCGTCTTCTCGCAGGACATCGCCCAGCGACCGAAGATTTCCCGGTCGCTGGGCAGCTCTCGGGGGCCCTTTCGGTGGCCGCTTTCAGCTGCGGGCCCACCACAGCTCGGGACCGGACACCTCGTATCGGACGGAGCGCGGTGACACACCGGCCCGGACGAAGGACGCGCGTGTGGCACTGAGAACGACGAGAGCTCGCGCAGGTAGGCAGTTGTCCGCGAGGCCAGGTCAAGGCTCCGGAAGCCGAGAGGAGGTGACACGGCGTGAGCCCACTGCGCATGTTCGTACCCCAGGTGCCTGAGGCCGTCCGGCAGATCCCTCACGTACTGCTCCACCTCGAAGCGGTGGGGCGAAACCCGGAGCAGCCAGGTGGCGGATCATGTGGTGCCGATGGAAGACTGCTCAGAAAGGTGGCGACCTCCCCGGCAGGTGCGCCATGCCGGACAGCTCGTTCTCGCCGACGCGAGGTGGAGACTTTCCGCCATCACTTCGCGTGCCTGCGAAGTAATCACGGTCGAGTCCCGTGGGATCGGTGTTCGCCCGCCAGGTCGGCACGGAGACACAGTGTATGAACATAACGTTGGTAATGATGTCTTCGCCGGTACTGTGTCCGCCGGGATTCGAGTAGATTGGGATCCGTGAGTTCCGGGCGTGAACGCTTCCCCCGGGCATAACGCCCGGAACTCTCCCGCACCATCGGGCGCGGACATACCTGTGGGCGCACGGACATGGAGTCCGTGCGCC
>NZ_JBSFUO010000043.1:0-33574 GCF_053591835.1 Streptomyces sp. NPDC002911
CCGACCACACCTCATCGACGGCTGCCTCATAGGAACCGGCCTGACCCTGACCAGCTGACACGATCAAGCCGACATCACACATTCAAGTTCAGTAGCGGCCGTTCCCGCAGGATACGCAAGGCTTCAGTCACAACCCGGCCAGCGCCCCCAACACTTACCGCTGCGAAGAAACGCAGTATGGCTGATGCACTTCAGGCACGTCACGAGGCAGGCGATCTGGCGCTGCACAGGGATCACGGGCTCGGCAACCGGACGGCCAAGCGCTGCCGGGGAAGCGAGAACATCGGGAGGACCGAAAACCGTCCCCCGGAATGACACTTTCCGGACGTACGATCACACCAGTCACCACCGCCACACCCATGGGTTCGACGAAAGGCATGTAGTGATCGCAGTGCTGACACCCGCCCAGTCACTCCAATGGTATTCCCACGTCCGTCCCGTTTGAATCCGGGCTATCACGTGGCTCCGTCCACCCGGCGACGGGCCGGGTCGACCCTCCGTTCGTTCGGTGCGCAGCAAGCGCCGCACACACTCTGAATTTCGGCCTCCCACTCTTTCGCCAATCAAGACAACGGAGAAGCCTCGGCGCTCCTTTGCCCTGACTTGACCGAACCTCTCTGGGGAGTACCAAACAGCACATCCGCCCCTTCCCCGCGGCGTTCACGCCATGGACGCTCTTCTCGCCGCCCCTGGAAGCCACACTCGGCCTGTATGCCGACTGGGTTCGGAGGCGAATCCTCATTCCAAACCAGTAACCGGAACCACCCAACCATGTTCACGGGGGAACCTAATGGTTCAGCATGCACTGAGTGTCGCCATAGTCGGTGCGGGGATAGGCGGATTGGCCGCGGCTATCTCCCTCAGTAGAGTGGGCTGCCAGGTGACGGTCTATGAACAGACAAAAGAGTTCCGCGAAACAGGAACGGGGTTACACCTGGGCCCCAACGGCTCCCGGTTATCTCGAAGCTGGGGACTGAGGGACGCCCTGGAAGAGGTCGCTGTGCGCCCGCCGGCCCTGGAGGTCAGGCACTGGAAGAATGGCGAGACCCTCGTGCGTCGACCCATGGGGCAGGACTGGGAAGAGGAATACGGGGCGACGGGCACGGGCCCCTCCGCCCGCGACGAGGCAGCCGTGGCGGCAGCGTTGCGCCGGTACGAGGAGATCCGCCGCCCGCACACCCGCAGCGTTCAGACCGGCTCGCGCGGCAGCGGGACCCTCCGGCTGTCATCGGTGCCACAGGCGGTCGATGCGGGGCAGGACGGCTCGACCAATGCCGCGCTGGGACGGATGGTCGAAGACGTCTCCTGGATCCACGCGTACGACGTCACGGAAGCACTTCGCGATGCTGCCACCGCGACGGAGGTCCTTGCGGCCCGTTCGTGACAGGTTTCCCCGAGCTTTCTGTTCCAGATGAAGGAGAACCTCATGAACACCGGCCTGTGGATGATCGGCGCACGGGGGTCCGTGTCCACCACCGTCACCGCCGGGCTGGCCGCCGTCCGCGGGGGCGCACACGCTCCCGTCGGCTGTGTCACCACCCTCGAACCGTTCGGCGGGGTTCCGTCGCCGGACTTCGACGAGCTCCTGTGCGGTGGACACGTCATCGCCGGACCTGACCTGTTCAAGCGCGCCGAACAGCTGGTCGCCGATGGAGTGCTGCCGGCCGGTCTGCCCTCCCTGATCGTGGACGACCTGGAGGCGGCGAACGCGCGCATCCGCCCGGGCACGGACGGCACGTCCGGTGACACGGCCGCTGTGATCCGCGGACTGACCGCCGATCTCGTCGAGTTCCGTGAAACGGAACAACCTCGACACCGTGGTCGTCGTCAACCTCTCCTCAACAGAACCACCGGTACGCCCGAACCCCACCCACGCGTCGCTGGCCGCCCTGCGGAAGGCACTGCGGAAGCCCTCCGTACCGGATGGCGGCGCGCTGCTGCCCGCCAGCTCGCTCTACACCTACGCGGCGTTCGAAGCGGGGTGTGCCTACGTGGACTTCACTCCTTCCACGGGAGCCCGCCTGCCGGCCCTGGCAGAACTGGCCCGGCTACGCGCCGTCCCGTTCACCGGCAGCGACGGCAAGACCGGCGAGACCCTGGCACCTACTACTACTGGCTGGACGACTCCCGGGCGCCGGACTTCGCCCGAGCCGTCGACATCCACCGGAAGCCGGGGTACTACCCCGCCGAACTGCACTTCGACCATCGCGATCCGCCGGTGAAAGCACGTGCGGCCATGGCTCTGGCCCGCAAGAAGCTGGGCCTGCGGTACTCCCTGCAGGTCGTCTCCCTGGACCCGTCGCGGGTGCGCGGCAGCCACGGCAGGCTGCCGGCGTCCCCCGAGGACGGCCCACTGTTCCTCTGCTCCGCGCCCGGCCAGAGACGCACCGCCCTCGCAGCCACCGAGGTCAAGGGCGTGCTGCGGCTGGCAGGTCTGGGGTCCTGTCCGGACGAGGAGAACTGGTGACCAGCCCTCTCGCATTACGCGTATTGGGACCTGTCGAAGCCGAACTGAACGGCGCTGACGTCGAGTTGGGCGGGGCCAAACCCAGGACCGTCCTGGCCGCCCTGCTTCTCGCGCCCGGGCGGACCGTGAGTGACCGGCGGCTCAGTGAGCTGCTCTGGGGCTCGACTCCCCCGAGAACGCAGTCCGCGCAGCTCTACACCTACGTGTCGAGGCTGCGGCGCTCCCTGGGAAGCGGCGTAAAGATAACCCGCTTGCATCACGCTTACCAGCTGAAGACGGTCTCCGCGGTCCTGGACCACGATGCCTTCGTAGAACACACGGAGCTCGGTGCGCGCCTGCTCGCCGCAGGAGACCGCCCGGGCGCGTACGGCGCCTTCGGCACGGCGCTGGAGCAGTGGACGGGGCCGGTCCTGGGGAACACTACGTCCTGGCTGGCCGAGGCCGAAGCGCCGGCCCTGGTCACGGCACGGCTTGCCACCCTGGAGAACAGGGCATCGGTCGGACTGTCCCTCGGCGATTGCGACGAGGTGATCGCCGGACTCACCGACGCGGTCTCGGAGCACCCCGGCCGTGAGCGGATGCGCTCCCTTCTGATGGCGGCTCTCTTCCTCTGTGCCCGCCAGACGGAGGCCCTCGACCTGTACCACGAGGGCCGGATCGCGCTCAGCACACGCTGGGGGATCGATCCGGGAACCGAACTCAGAGAGACGTACCAGGCCATTCTGGAGGGCCGGCTCCCGGATGTCGTGGTGGGCTGTTCAGCGACGGGTGACACGTTGCAGTCCCACCGCTGTTAGCACCGCCGCCAGGACGAGCAGCGCACCGCCGTAGGCGAACTGCCAAGGCCAGTAGCCGTCGATGACCCCGGTGTCCTGGATCTGGTCCCGCAGGGCCGGCCCGCCCGCGGTGACGGCGACCCAGGCGACCAGGACCACACCCATGGTGGGCAGGGTCCGCTGCAGCAACGCGCCCGTGGTGAAGCCCAGGGCGACCAGGAACAAAGCGACGGTGTAGGGCGTCACTCCGTGGGAGTCGAAGTATCCGGAGGTCATGGGGTCCACGGTCATGCGGCTCCAGCCCTCGGGCTGCCGGGTCGCCCATGCCAGGACCACGCTCAGCAGCGCGACCCCGGCCACCGTGAGGCCCGCCGCCATGGCGGCTCGGGTCGCGAACCAGTGGCGTCGCGTGATGGTCTGCGTCCACACCAGCCGGTGGGTGCCCAGCTCGTACTCGCGGGCCACCGCGGGCGCACCGACGAAGAGGCCGAGGAAGAGGGGGAAGTACTGCGACAGACCGGTGGTCACACCGGACATACTCGGATACGTGCTCTGCTCCAGCGCCGCCATTCCGGCGTAGAACGCCAGCAGAACGATCAGAGCGAAGGCGACGGGGCGCTGAATGCGCCAGGCCAGCCAGGTCATCGCACGTCCTCCTTGCTACCGGCCGGCGTGCCGGTGCTCCCGTTTCCGTCATCGAGCCGCATGTAGCCGAGGACCAGTTCCTCGAGCCGTGGTGTGCGTACCGAGAGTCCCGTGCCGTCGACCGCGGACGACAGGCGGACCAGGGAGGAGACACCGCGTTCGCTCGTGGAGGTGCGGATGACCTCGTGGGTCTGGCCGGCCAGTCCCGCCGCGGAATCAAGCGGGCCGGTCAGGACGGCGTGCGCGGCCAGGATGCTCTCGATCCCACCGCTGAGCCGGATGGAGCCACCGGCCATCAGCAGCAGGTGGTCGCAGACGTCCTCCAGTTCGGCGAGCACGTGTGAGGACATGATGACGGTCATCCCGGCCTCGGCGACCGCCACCATCAAGAACTCCATCACCTGGTGCCGGGCCAGCGGGTCGAGGTCCGCCATCGGCTCGTCCAGCAGGAGGAGGTCGGCCCGCTTGCCGAGGGCCACACCGAGCGCGACCTGGGTCCGCTGGCCGCCCGAGAGCTGCTTGATGCGGGCGTGGAGGGGAATCCCCAGGGCGTTGAGCCGTTCCCTCGCCAGACTGTCATCCCAGACGGGGTTGAGCCGCTCCCCCAGACGCAGCACTTCCTCGACGGTGAACCCCGGGTAGAGCGGCTTGTCCTGCCCGAGGAAGGCCACGCGCGCGAGCCCTTCCTGGCGTTCGGCCGGTTCGGTGCCCAGGACCCGGATGCTTCCGGTGCTCGGGGAGAGCAGACCGGCCGCAAGGTGGAGCAGTGTGCTCTTGCCCGCACCGTTGGGTCCTACCAGGCCGACGATGCAGCCGGTGGGAACGGTGAACGATACGTCACGTAAGGCCCATCCGCGCTTGTAGCGCTTCCCCAGTCCCTCTGCTGCCAGTGCGTCTGTCACGTCATTCCTTCCACTAGGCCCACCTTCGCCCGCAGCGCGGTGTCGAACAGCGCACGGAGGCCGTCAGCCCGCAATCCGCTGGCGATGGCGTCGTCCATCCACCGATCGAGATCGGCCCGCAACGCCGGGCTGACGTCCGCGGGGGAGTTTCCGAGCCCTCTCAGCACGAAAGTCCCCTTGCCGGGGCGGGCTTCGACCAGGCCCGCCCGTTCCAACTCGCGGTAAGCCTTGTGCACGGTGTTCGGGTTGATCGCGAGCCGGCTCACGACTTCCCTGGCGGTCGGCAGCTGATCGCCGGGAACCAGCATCCCCAGCCTCAGTGCCTGTTCGATCTGCTGGGTCAGCTGGAGGTAGGTGGGCAGACCGGATCGCCGGTCGAGATGCAACTCCAGCACGACTTCTCCTAAACCACTAATGCCTTAGTAGAAGGTAGTGGAAGGCATCCCCGTCCCGCAACGCCGGATCACACCTCCTCCGCGGAGCCGCGCCGGACGGCCCGGATCATGCCGATCCTCATGCTCCTGGCGCGGGCCAGCGCGAGGGTCAGCTCCCGCGTGGAGTGGAAGCCGGCCTCCTCGGCCCATTCTTCGAAGCTGCCCTCGCCGGCCTGCCCCGCCCACGCCTCGTGTTCCTCGCGCAGTTGATCCGGACTGAGCGCCGCCGCGACGGCTGCCTCGTCGATCCCCGACTGCCGGGCGGCCTCGGCACCCACGGCGGCGGAACGGCCCCAGCTTTCGAACTCGTCGCTCCAACGTAGCTGGTCCAGGACGAAGTTGGCATTCCGCTCGGTGTGGTGCGCGTACAGCAACCAGCGGTGCAGCGCACGGCACTGCGCGGCCTCCCGGGCCAGCGTCCGGAACTCGTCGCCCTTGACGTGGTTGCGGCGCAGCCAGTCCTCGAACAGGGTGTCGTCCTCACAGCCGTGGCGGACCCGCCATCGGGCGACCTCCTCGTCCGTCTCCCTCTCCGACGGGCTCAGGTGCAGCAACTCGGCCAAGGCGAGGGCCGCGGCCCTGTTCATCGCCTCGCCGGTCAGACGGCCGGCCCTGGGGTGGTGCAGCTGGACGTGGTCCGCGATGTCCGACAGTGCGATGCGCACCCCGTCGAACTCGACCTCGCGTTCACGGTTGTACAACGTGTCGAGCCCCGCGGTGGGCGCGACGACCAGGCGGGGGGCGTCCCGCGGCAGGGCGCCGGCCTGTGGCGAGCGCGCGATCTCCGCCAGCACGGCACGCGCGTCGGCCGCCTTGACGTCGACGGGCCGCTCCCGCCAGTACGAGTCGAGCCGGCTGGCCTGCTCCGCGTCCCGTTCGCGCAGGGCCTCGATTACGCGGGGCCTGGACCGCTCGCGGTAGTGGAATCCCTTGGCGATTTCCAGGGTCGTGCGTGCCGTCTGCTCGGTGATCACCTCGTCCGTCAGCGCCGCGCGCGCGGTCGCCCTGATGTTGACCATGGGTTCCGACAGCTTGATGTACAGCCCGTCCTCGTACGCGTACGTCAGCGCGACCTCGTCGTCGTCCAAGAGCTCGCCGGAGGCGTACAGCGTGAACACCTCGCCCCTGCCGAGCATCCCGAAGGGGGCCAGTTCGGCGGCGCGCAGCGCCCCCATGCTCGACGAGCCGTACACCCTGATGCCACGCTCCAGCGCGACGAGGATCTCCTTGTGCCAGACCGAACGGGCCTGGTGGAACTCACCGTCGACGAGCGCGATCACGTCCGGGTCATGGAGGGTGAGAGCCGTCGCGACATCCGCCTGCCGGGCCGGCGGCAGGAAGACTGCTTCAGGCAGCAGCGCCCGGGCCTCTTCCAGTGGCAGCGAAGGACCAAGGAAGACCACGGCTGTCATATGGCCCCACCGTCCACAGCGGCGCGGGCGAACCGGCGGGCGCGCCTGCCGGGCGCGTAGTTCTCCATGCGGTACCCCTCGAGTCCCGGGACAACGGCCTTCACCACGGAAATGGGCGAGCCGGGGCGGCTCAGATCGACGATGATCACGCGCTCGGTTCCCACGGCTTGAAGCCGCTCCAGCATGAGACAGATGTCCCCCTCGAACGTGGCGGTGGCCCGGGACGGTCCGGGAGGGGGAGCCACGACCGGCGGCGGACCGTCGGCCATGGCCCGGATGCGCTCGTACTCCATGTCGGCGTGCGCGCGCGTACGGAGGTCGCGGTTGCGGAAGATGTCGTCCCGCGACCCCGCGATGTGCACCGTCCGAGCCTGGACGGCTTCGGTGAGCGCCCGGGTGAGCGCGATCTCGGGGTCGAGATGGGCTCCGTATCCCCGGTACACGCCGTCGACCAGGCGCTCGTGGTCGAAGACGTCGGCCATGTAGACGGGCACGCGGGTGTCCACCGTGCAGTCAAAGATCAGCACTCCCACGTTCGCATTATCCATCACCGCGTCGTTGGGGGCAGACCAACTCACTCAGGCCGTGGGTGCCATCACCAACCCGCAGCAGGCGGACTGGGAAGCCGCTATGCGGACCTTCTGGGCAACCGGACGAGCCGAATCCACGACCTCCATTCTTCCAGATCACCTCCAGCGGACTGGCCTCCGGCAACAACATGGCCGAAGCCGTTCACGCCGCGCTCCTGGAAACCATCGAGCGTTTGGGGGCAACAGCGGCACGGCTACCAGTGGGGGCAGACCGCCAACTCAGGTCCGGGCACGCCCCGGGTTCCCACGCCTCAGCGTCGGCGGCGTAGCGGTCGGATTCACCGAGACGGCCAACGCCTACACCAGGGCAGATGTGGCGGCCCACCCCAAGCCGGGGAAGACGGCCGAACAGCGTCCGCGGCCCGCGGTCATCGACAAGCCCCCGAACTTCGACTCGGTACCCGATATCAAGTGGGGGGACGACGACGGCGGCGACGACATCCTACGCGGCCTGATGGAGGGCATACCCGAAATTGTCCGGGATGTCCTCCAGCCACTGTGCAAGAACGTGTTCCGGGTCGGGAGGGTGGCCGACGTCCACCCGTTCCCCCAGCAGCACTATCTGAACTCCCTGTGCCACAGCTGGATCTTGGCACCCCGGACCAGGAAGTCCTGCTGCGCGGCGACTCGACCGGAGACCGACCAGAGGTCGCTCGGCTTGACGTCGCACCCACCTACAAGGGCGGCTTCGGCTTCCACCCGCTGCTGTGTTTCCTCGCGAACACCGGCGAGGCCGTATCGGGGCGGCTGCGGCCCGGGGGAGGGCTTGACCACCCGCATGGATGCACTGAAGGGCCCCCTTGACGAGGCATACCGAAGCGCCCCCAAATTCGAAGCCGGTGTCGCCCGTGCCCATGGCTTCGGCACCCGGGCCCTGGACGAGTTCAAACATGAGCAACGGTGGACCGAAGCGGGCTCCACCGGCAATCACACCTTCGACCTTGCGAGCAACGAGTACCTGGGGGGCGGCCACACTCTGGAAAAGCACGTCGGCAAGACCGACGAGCAACTCGCTCAACGCTTGCGCGACCAGGCCGACGACAACAACAACTGGCCCGAGCAACGCAAACCAACGATCGGCGGTTCGTCGTCCTTCGACAACATGGCCGCCGCGCAGCGGCTGACGGAACACAACCTGCGGACGAAGCAGCCCCAGATCGACGCATGGCTGGCCACCAATCCTGCGGAGGGGAAGACCCAGGCTTTCACGAGCCCGGCCCCCAACGGCGAGGTCAGCGGCCGGTATGTGTCCAAGCAACCCACGCCCGTTCCGGACGGGTCGGGCAATACCATCCCGGGGACCGGGTATAAGGACCATGGACTCAACGCGCAGGCGATCGACGTGAAGAACGTGAATACGATCCTGAAGTACGATTCCAGACTCGATCCGCCTTATATCATCCTTACGTCCATGCCCGCCCCGTGACCGATCGACCGGAAGCCGAATGACCCCCATCGACCGCACTGTCTGGGACACCACGCTGGAACGGCTCCTCGACGACGTGTACACCTTCGCGATGACCGGGCCCCGACGGGACGACGACTGGGGGCGGGACGTCCTGGCCGTCATGGACCGGTCGGCCACCGACCCGCGAGGCTGGCGGACACTTGAGTGGCAGATCGACAAGGAGGGGCGTGAGAACGTGCGCCCTTCCTTTCCGTTTCTTCCGCTCACGGCCGAGCAGGTACACGAGTGGACGTATCCCGTCACGGCCTCCGCCGCCGCTGAGCTGCTTGCTTCTCTGACTCAGGAGTGGTTCTTCGAGAGACGCCCTGTCCGGATGCGCGTCGACCGTGACGATGTGCTGGCCGACGCCCGGATGGTGCTCAGCCGGTTCGGTACCGACGCCGTCTTCCGTACCTCCTCGGAGCTGGCCCGGGTCTCCGTCTCGCCGGACTTCCTCGCCGATGACCTCGTCGGCGGCAGGGCCTTCACCGACTATGTGATGGATCTAGGGCTGATTGCCGTGAACTCGGACGAGGTCGGGATCTTCTGGTCGTTCAACGCGAACTGAGAACACGCACACGGGCCGGCGACCACGCTGACGGGATGCGGGAGGTGTCCCGACCGGGAAACACTCTGGCACCCCTGCCGAGAAAGGCCAGCACCACATGTCCGTCGACCAGACGTCCTGGGAAGCCGCGGTACGCCACTTGTACGAGGACGCGTACCCGTACGACGCCACGGGCCCGCGTCGCCACGAGTACTGGGTCCTCGACGTTCTTGCTCTGATGGCACGGGCCCCGGACCCCCGCGGCTGGACCGGTCTCGATGACGCGGCTCAGAACCAGGAGCGTGAGGCGTCCCTCACGTATCCCTTCGTCGCCCACCCGCCGGAGTACATCGCGAGACGTCTCCAGGAGATCGATCGGGACAGTGCCGAGGACCTGCTCCTCGCCCTTACGGACGACGACTGCACACTGTCCAACCTGAGTTGCTTCGCCGAAAGCGAGGCGGGGCTCCGGGTGATGGCACGCACGGTCCTCACGCGCTTCGGGGACTCCGCCGGTTTCCACACCAACGTCAGCAAGCCCGGTCACGTGAGCGGCACGCTCGACTTCACATCGTCGGGCTGGGCGTACAGCCCGCTGAGCGTGTACTCGGAGGACTACGGCCTGATCGTCGTCTCGGACACCGAGGTAGGCATGTTCTGGAACTTCGCCGACTACTGAACCGCCTGCCACCCGTAGGAGTCCGGCTCCTGACGAGGCAATTTGAGAGGATGCCCCCGTGCTGACCCGTTCCGCCTCCTATCCCGACCGGGAGACCGCCCAGTGGGCCACCCAGCAGGTGGTGACCGCCAACGAACAGGCCGTCCACCGCTGGCTCGCCCAGAACACCCGGGTCCGCCTCACCCTCGAGGCCGCCTGGCCGTCCCGTGAGGAGCCCGTGGGCAGGGTCCAGCTGGAGGGCGACCTGCTGGCCGGGCGCGGTCCCGTCGACGTGCGCGCGGCGCGCGTGGTGCTGCGCCGTGATCCGACGAGTCCGCTCGGCTTTGTCGTCCACACGACCGTCCCGTTCTACCTGTAGGGGTCACACGCACATGTCCATGAAGCCCCTCGAACACGACCGGCGGTACGGCGAGCTGGACCAGGTGATGCGCGCGTACCTGGGGCAGCCGGCCGACGACACCCCGGAGCGGCGCAGTCGCGCCCTGGACGCGTATCTCCGTCACACCTGGTACACCCGCCCCTCGGCCATCGCGGAAGCGGAGCGCCAGCTGCGCGAGTACAGCCGGAATCCTCCGGGCCGCATCCGGCAGGAACTGGGCGAGTTCTATGCGATCCCGGACACAGGTAAGCCCCAGTCGGACATCGGCGACTGGCTGATGGTGCTGGCCGACCACCTGAAGAGAAGCATCGAGGAGGGCGACGTCCCGGAGCCATCGGCCCCGCAGACGCACTGGGAGTGGCACGCACGTTTCCCGGAGACCGCGCAGCTGCTGGGCGGCTGGTTCTCCCAGGACATCGTCGACGAGTTCCCCGACCACGACGCAGCGGTCGCCGACTACGCCGGCACCAGCAATCCGCAGTTGGTCGCCCGCCTCGTGGGAGAACTGCACGAGTTGCTCGCCCTTCCCCTCGACGAGGGGGACTATGCCCTGGCCGCCGCCGAACTCGGCATGGAGGTGGGCCCGCCGGAGCCGTTCTCCCACGGCGCCTGGTTCCAGTCGCTGGCGGCAACGCTGCCCGGCGTCTGATTCGGCTGGGCGGTCGAGGGACGAGCGCTCCACAGCCGCAAGACGGCACGAACGTAGACAGCATCGCAGGGCCGAGCCCTCGCGAGACCCCCCTGAAGGTCCGACCGGCCGGTGGGCCTCAACAGCGCGACCCGGAGGAGACGCAGACGATCCGCAGTCCGAAGGCGGATGTATCTCAGCGCCCTGACCGCACCGACCGGGGCCAGGCCGCCGGGAGCCATCTGGCCGCCCGGGCGGCCAGATGGCTCGCGGCGGCCAAGAAACCTCTCCTCCATAAAAGAGGGGACGGCCCGTACTGCGCCGTGGGTTCGAGGCTCCCCTGACGCAACATCAGGACGAGCGTCAGATGAGCGTCGAGCCCGTCACGCACCGTTCCCGACGAAGGCCGCCGCAGACTTCTTCTTGATCGAAACCGCAGGTCAGAACAGTCTGCCTGGAAGGCCGCGCACTCCACGTCGTGTCCGGGGGGAAACACGTCGAGCGCATTCGGCCATGCCTGAGAACCCCGGGAAACTGCAGGTCAGGGCCCCTTTGTGGCGGGCTCCAAAATCGCCACGCACTCCACATGCGACGTCATCGGGAACAGGTCGAACGCCCGCAGAGTCCGCACCCTGTACCCCCCGTCCCGGAAGTACGCGATGTCCCGCGCCAGCGCCGCCGGGTCGCAGGCCACGTACGCGATACGGCGTGCGCCCAGGCCCGCCAGGTGCTTGACCGTGGCCTTGCCCGCGCCCGCGCGCGGCGGGTCCAGGACGATCAGGTCGCATTCGGTGATGCCCGTGTGGGGCAGAACCTGGTCGACCTTGCCGTGTTCGATGCGGACCCGGTCCAGGTCCTTCAGGTTGTGCCGGGCGTCCTCGACCGCGCGCTTGCCGGATTCGATGCCCAGCACCGCGCCCTTCTCGCCGATGCGCTGGCCGATGGCACCGGCGAACAGGCCGACGCCGCAGTAGAGGTCGAGCGCCATGTCGTTCTTGCGGGGCAGCAGGCCCTGCATGACCGCGCGGACCAGCGTGTCGGCAGCCTGCGGGTGCACCTGCCAGAAGCCGCCGGAGCCGACACGGTACGTACGGTCGTCGGCACGCTCGCGCACGAAGGCGCGGCCGTGGACCCGGTGGACTCCACCGTCCTTCTCGTCGACGCGGAGTACGGAGACCGGCTTGTCCAGCTCGACGAGCGGGAGCCGGCCGCCCTCACGTGGAGTCAGGATGACCTGGCGGTCGTGGGAGCCCGTGGCGGAGATGGCCTCCACCGTCGCCATCTGCGGCCAGTCCTGCTTCTCGATGCCGAGCTCGGAGACGCCGGGGGCGGCGATCAGGCAGTGATCGATCGGCTGGACCTCGTGCGAGCGGTGCTTGCGCAGTCCGACCAGGCCGTCCGCGTCGACGGCGTACTGGACGCGGGTGCGCCAGGCCGGGACCTCGCCCGGCGGGAGCTTGTCACCTTCGGCCGGCATGACCGTGCCGTCCCAGCCCGCCTCTTCGGGTGTGAGACCCGCGAGGCGCTGGAGCTGCTCGGCGATCACTTCGCCCTTGAGCCGGCGCTGGGCTCCGGGCTTGGCGTGCTGCCAGTCGCAGCCGCCGCACTTACCGGGCCCGGCGTACGGGCAGGGTGCCTCGACCCGGTCCTTGGACGCCTCGATGATCGTGACCGCGTCGGCGCGCAGGAAGCGCGAGTCGCTCGCACCCTCGGTGACCCGGGCCACGACCTTCTCGCCGGGGAGGGTGTGGCGTACGAAGAGCACCTGGCCCTCGGACGTGCGGGCGATGCAGTGGCCGCCGTGGGCGACGGGGCCGACCTCGACCTCGTACTCCCGACCGATCAGCGACTCCCCGGCCTGCGACTCCCTGGCCTGCGACTCCCCGGCCTGCGACGAGGTGGATTCGTTCTGCATGAGGGGGTGGCTCCAGAGGTCAGGAAAAAGGAAACGGCGAACGGCCGGACAACAGCCCACCAGTCTACGTGGACGGGAGCCGGCCGCTTACCACAGGCGGAGCTCGGAGTCAGCCCTTGTGGCTCGGTTCCTTGTGATGGCGCCGTTCGACGGGCCCGCGGCGGACCGCGCCCGGAGCGTGCCAGTCGGCCCGCTTCCTGGCCCGCACCTTCGCGGCCTCGGAGGACTCCAGCTGGTACGGCACCGAGGTCACCATCACGCCCGGGGTGAAGAGGAGCCTGCCCTTCAGCCGCAGCGCGCTCTGGTTGTGCAGCAGGTGCTCGTACCAGTGGCCGACCACGTATTCAGGGATGTAGACGCTGACTACGTCACGCGGCCGGTCCTTGCGCAGGCCCTTCACGTACTCGATGACGGGACGGGTGACCTCACGGTAGGGCGAGTCGAGGATCTTCAGCGGGATGTCGATGCCCCGCCGCTCCCAGTCGTCCCTGAGGGCCTTCGTCTCGTCCGGGTCGACGCTGATGGACAGCGCCTCCAGGTGGTCCGAGCGCACCAGTTTCGCGTACGCGAGGGCGCGCAGCGTGGGCCGGTGAAGCTTGGAGACCAGGACGATCGAGTGGACGCGGGAAGGCCGGATGCTGTCGTCGGGCCGGGTCTCCGGCGCGGCGATCTCCTCCGCGACCCGGTCGTAGTGCTTGCGGATGGCGGTCATCGTGGCGAAGAAGATCACCATGCCGAGCAGCGCGACCCAGGCGCCGTGGGTGAACTTGGTGGCCAGCACGACGACCAGGACCAGACCGGTGAAGAACGCGCCGAAGGTGTTGATCGCCCGGGAGCGGATCATGCGCCGGCGCTGCGCCGGATCCTTCTCGGTACGCAGATGGCGGTTCCAGTGCCGCACCATGCCCGTCTGGCTGAGCGTGAAGGAGACGAAGACGCCGACGATGTAGAGCTGGATGAGCCGCGTCGAGTCGGCTCCGTAGATCCAGACGAGCAGGATCGCGGCCCCGGCCAGCAGCACGATGCCGTTGGAGAAGGCCAGCCGGTCGCCGCGGGTGTGCAGCTGGCGGGGCAGGTAGCGGTCCTGGGCGAGGATCGAGCCGAGCAGCGGGAAGCCGTTGTACGCGGTGTTCGCGGCGAGGAAGAGTACGAGGGCGGTGGCCGCCGCCAGGAACACGAAGAGGATCGTGCCGTCGCCGAAGACCGCCGCGGCGACCTGGGAGATGACCGGGTCCTGGACGAAGCCCGCGCCGACGGCGACACCGTCGTGGATCAGGTCCTTCGCCGGGTTCTCGGCCATCTTCACGTCGGTGGCCATGGCGAGGCCGATGATGCCGCAGAACATGGTGACGGCCAGCAGGCCCATGGCCGCGAGTGTGGTCGCGGCGTTCTTGCTCTTCGGCTTGCGGAAGGCGGGGACACCGTTGCTGATCGCCTCGACGCCCGTGAGGGCCGCACAGCCGGAGGAGAAGGCGCGCAGGAGCAGGAAGACGAGGGCGAATCCGGCGAGCCCCTGGTGCTCGGGCTTGATCTCGTAGTCCGACGTGGGGGCGTGCATGGTCTCGCCGAGGATCAGCCCCCGGAACGCGCCCCAGAGGATCATGAGGTAGACCCCGGCCACGAACAGATAGGTCGGGATGGCGAAGAGCTTGCCGGACTCCTTGACGCCGCGCAGGTTCATCAGCGTCAGCAGCACGATGGCCCCGATGGCGCAGAGCGTCTTGTGCTCGATGACGAAGGGGATCGCGGAGCCGAGGTTCTCCACACCGGAGGAGATCGACACGGCGACGGTGAGGACGTAGTCGACGAGGAGCGCGCTGGCGACGGTCAGACCGGCTTTCGGGCCGAGGTTGGTGTTGGCGACCTCGTAGTCGCCGCCGCCGCTCGGGTACGCGCGCACGTTCTGCCGGTACGAGGCGACGACGGTGAACATCAGGACTACGACCGCGACCGCGATCCACGGACTGAAGTGGTACGCCGACACGCCCGCGATGGACAGCACGAGAAGGACTTCTCCGGGTGCGTACGCAACAGAGGACAGCGGGTCGGATGCGAAGACGGGGAGCGCGATGCGTTTGGGGAGGAGCGTTTCCCCCAGCTTGTCGCTGCGCAGCGCCCGGCCGATCAGGATCCGTTTGGGCACGTCGGTCAATTTGGACACGGTGAGGATCGTAAGCGCTGCCGGGACACGCCGCCGAGGCACCACCCCCTCGGCACCCGGAAAACCTCCAGGATTACCCGCCCTCCCCGGAAAAGTCCATGAAATCCTTAACTATATTTTTGCGGGGAGGGGTGGGCCTGGCCCTGGCCACTCCCTTTTGCTCATCGGCCCACGGGGTACGCACACTCGGACGAAGGGGTGCGGGTGTCGCCCGGATGAGGCGGTGCACACGCCGCCGCATAAGCTCATCCACGGGCCACGCCGAAGGCGGTTGCCCATGGTTTGCCCCGCAAGCTGAGAGAGAAGTGTGAGCAGGGTGTTTTCGCAGGTCATCCGGACGACCAGGACGGCGAGGTAGGCGCGAGGTGCACATCGTCATCATGGGCTGCGGGCGCGTCGGAGCCGCTCTCGCGCAGACCCTGGAGCAGCAGGGGCACACAGTCGCCGTGATCGATCAGGACCCCACGGCGTTCCGTCGCCTCGGTTCCGGATTCGGCGGACGGCGGGTCAGCGGGGTCGGCTTCGACCAGGACACCCTGCGTGAGGCCGGGATCGAGGAGGCCGGAGCGTTCGCGGCCGTCAGCAGCGGCGACAACTCCAACATCATCGCCGCCCGGGTGGCCCGCGAGATGTTCGGCATCGAGAACGTCGCGGCGCGCATCTACGACCCGCGGCGTGCCGAGGTCTACCAGCGGCTGGGGATCCCCACCGTCGCCACGGTCCGCTGGACGGCCGACCAGATGCTGCGCCGGCTGCTTCCGTCGGGCGCGGAGCCGCTGTGGCGCGATCCGAGCGGCGGTGTGCAGCTCGCCGAGGTGCACACCACGCCGTCCTGGATCGGGCACAAGATCAGCACCCTGCAGGAGGAGACGGGCGTCCGCGTCGCCTTCGTCACACGATTGGGCGAGGCCATGCTGCCTACGTCGCAGACGGTTCTGCAGGAGGGCGACCTCGTCCACGTGATGATGCGTACGGACGAGATCGCGAAGGTGGAGGAGGCCTTCGCCGAAGGTCCCGAGGAGGGCGGTCACTGATGCGCGTCGCGATTGCCGGGGCCGGTGCGGTGGGCCGTTCCATCGCGGCCGAGCTCCTGGAGAACGGACACGAGGTGCTGCTGATCGACAAGGCGCCGACCGCCATCTCGGTGGAGCGGGTCCCGATGGCCGAGTGGCTGCTCGCGGACGCCTGTGAGATCACGTCGCTCGACGAGGCGGCGCTCCAGCGGTGCAACGTCGTGATCGCCGCGACGGGCGACGACAAGGTCAATCTGGTCGTCTCGCTGCTCGCGAAGACGGAGTACGGCGTCCCGAGGGTCGTCGCCCGGGTGAACAACCCGAAGAACGAGTGGCTGTTCAACGAGTCCTGGGGGGTCGATGTCGCGGTCTCCACGCCGCGTCTGATGTCCGCCCTGGTCGAGGAGGCGGTGAGCGTCGGCGATCTCGTCCGACTGCTGCGCTTCAGCCACGGCGACGCCAACCTGGTCGAGCTGACGCTGCCCCCGGAGTCGGCGATGGCCGGCACCCGGGTGAGCGAGGTGGCGTGGCCCGAGGACACCTCGCTCGTCACGATCATCCGTGGCACGCGTGTGCTGACGCCCAGCCCCGAGGAGACCCTGGAGGCCGGTGACGAGCTGCTGTTCGTGGCCGCCCAGGCGCGCGAGGAGCAGCTGGAGGACCTGCTGTCGGTCCGCCGCGAGCCCGCCGAGGACTGAGCAACCGTACGTACGTGAGGGGCCCCGGACCGATGACAGATGACAGGTCCGGGGCCCCTCGCGTTGCGTACGCCGAAGGCGAATGACTCAGACGTCGTAGTCGCGGGCCTCGGCGGCCCGGGCGCTCTGTGCGGCCTTGCGGGCCTTCTCGGCCTCCTCCTGCGCCTCCATCTCCGCGAACACGTCGATGGGCGGCGGCGCCTTGGCGAGAAAGACCCAGGTCAGGTACACCGCGAGCAGGAACGGCGGGATCTTGAGCGCGACCAGCACCCAGCCGAGCTGCGTGGTGTCCGCCCACCAGTACAGCGGGAAGAGGATCGCGCACTTGGCGAGGAGGATCAGCCCCCACGCGTAGCTCGCCTTGGCGTAGGCCTTCTTGCGCCCGGGGTTCCTGGTGCGCCAGGAGAGGTTCTCCTTGAAGACCGGGCCGAGGATCAGTCCGATCAGCGGCACCCCTGCGACGGTCGTGCCGAGGTACGCGAGGGCCAGTCCGAGCGTGTAGATCATGCCCGGCAGGTAGAAGTCCTTGGCGTTGCCCGTCATCATCGCGAAGACCACGCCGAAGCCCACGCCGAAGACGCCGCTGAAGGCGTGCTTGACGGTGTCCTTGCGGACGAGCCGTACGGCGACGAGGGACAGGGAGACCACCAGGGCGGCGACGGCCGAGGCCTTCAGGTCCTTGTTGATGGTGAAGATCGTGACGAAGAGCAGTCCGGGCAGGACTGTCTCCACCATGCCCCGCACGCCGCCGAAGGCCTCGAAGAGCGCCGCTTCCGTGACCGCCTTCGCGTCGGCGTCCTGCTGGTCGGTGCTGTGGGGCTGGTCCGTTTCGGACGTCGGCTTGTCGAGAGACGTCACCGGCTACTCCTTGCCGAGCGGTCGGAGTTCGTATGTGGGATTGAACAGCACCCGGCGCCCGTGGCTCATGGCCACGCGGCCCGACGCGATGAGCTTGCGGCCCGGCTCGATGCCGACGATGGAACGCCGGCCCAGCCAGACCACGTCGAGCGGTGCGGTTCCGTCGAAGAGCTCCGCCTCGAGAGCGGGCACTCCGGCCCGCGGGCGCAGGGTGACGGTCCGCAAGGTACCAGTGACCTTGACGATCTGGCGGTCCGAGCACTCGGAGATGCGCGTGCAGCCCGAAGCGTGCGTGTCCTCCTGCAGCTCCTCGGAATCGAGGTCCTCCTGGGAGCTGGACAGCCTGTCGAGCATGCGGCGGAAGCGGCCGGACGGCCGCGAGGCCCTGCCGGACTTCTCGGATCGGGGAACAGCGCTCATACCCGAAGGGTACCGGTCTCCTGTGGTAAGGGCTGGCCCGCACGGGTGTCACCTGAACGAGCGACCTCGGTCACTCCGGAACGGGTCGTCCCCGCTCGAAGCGGTAGCCCATGCCCGGCTCGGTGACGAAGTGTCTGGGGTGCGAGGGATCCGTCTCCAGCTTGCGGCGCAGCTGCGCCATGTAGACCCGCAGGTAGTTGGTCTCGGTGCCGTACGAGGGCCCCCAGACCTCCTGGAGCAGCTGCTTCTGGCTGACGAGCCGCCCCGCGTTGCGGACGAGGACCTCCAGCAGGTGCCACTCGGTGGGAGTGAGCCGTACGTCGCGGCCCTCACGGTGGACCTTCTTCGCCGCCAGGTCGACGGTGAACCCCTCGGTCTCGACGATCACCAGGTCGTCGACGCCGTCCTGGCCGACCGGTTCCGTCCGGCGCACCGCGGCGCGCAGCCGGGCCAGCAGCTCGTCCATGCCGAACGGCTTGGTGACGTAGTCGTCGGCCCCGGCGTCCAGGGCCTCGACCTTCTCGTCGGAGGTGTGACGGGCCGAGAGCACGAGGATCGGCACCCTGGTCCAGCCACGCAGGCCCCTGATCACCTCGACGCCGTCCATGTCCGGCAGCCCGAGGTCGAGGACGACGACGTCGGGGTGGCGCGCGGCCGCGAGCTGCAGGGCGGTCGCCCCGTCGGGTGCCGCGTCCACCTCGTACCTGCGCGCCTTCAGGTTGATCACGAGCGCGCGTACGATCTGCGGCTCGTCGTCGACCACGAGCACCCGGGTCATCGCGGACCTGCCTTTCCGGAATACGTGTACGGGGCGGGGATGCGCCCCGGGAATCTCATGAGGTGAGGTGCGCGGGCGGTACGGGGCCGGCCCGGACCTGTCCGGGCGCCGCGGAGAGGGTGAGGACCATGGTGAGCCCCCCTCCGGGGGTGTCCTCGGCGTCCAGCGTGCCGCCCATGGACTCCACGAAACCGCGGGCGACGGCGAGACCGAGGCCGACTCCTGCGCCACGTGGAGCGTCACCGTACCGCTGGAACGGTTCGAATATGCGTTCCTTGGCCTCGTCGGGGACCCCACGGCCGCGGTCAACCACCCGTAGTTCGACGCGTTCGCCCAGGGAGCTGGCGGCGACGGCGACGCGTTCCCGGCCGGGGCTGTACTTGACTGCGTTCTCGACGATGTTGGCGACGGCCCGCTCCAGCAGCCCCGGGTCCACGGCGACCATCGGCAGCGTCTCGGGGATGTCCAGGTCGACGCTGCCCTCCGGCACGCCGCCGAGCGCCATCGGGACGACCTCGTCGAGGTCGATCTCGCGGATCAGGGGGGTGACCGTGCCCGTCGTCAGGCGCGACATGTCGAGCAGATTGCCGACCAGGTGGTCCAGCCGGTCGGCGCCGTCCTCGATCGCCGCGAGGAGCTCCGCCTCGTCCGCGTCGGACCAGGCGACGTCGTCGGAGCGCAGGGAGCTCACGGCGGCCTTGATGGCCGCCAGAGGGGTACGCAGATCGTGGCTGACGGCGGCGAGCAGCGCGGTCCTGATCCGGTTGCCCTCGGCCAGCCGCCTGGCCGCCTCCGCCTCCCCCACCAGACGCTGCCGGTCGAGCACGACGGCGGCCTGCGCGGCGAACGCCCCGAGGACCCGGCGGTCCTCGGCGGGCAGCACGCGGCCTGAGAGCGCCAGCGCCATGTGGTCGCCGACGGGCATGTCCACGTCTGCGTCTTCGGGCCGGGCCACCGGTGCGGGTCCGACGGAGCCGGCGCAGGTCCAGGGGTCGACATCGCTCCGGCGCTCCAGGAGGGCGACGGATTCCATGGCGAAGGTCTCGCGGACCCGGTCCAGCAGGGCGTCCAGGGCCGTCTCCCCGCGCAGGACGCTGCTGGCGAGGGCGGAGAGGATCTCCGACTCGGCGCGCAGCCGGGCCGCCTGGTGGGTGCGCCGGGCCGCCAGGTCGACCACCGACGCGACCGCGACCGCCACCGCGAAGAAGATCACGATGGCGACGAAGTTCTCCGGATCCTGCACGGTCAGGGTGTGGGTGGGCGGGGTGAACCAGTAGTTCAGGAGCAGGGAGCCCGCAGCCGCCGAGGCGAGGGCGGGGGCCAGTCCCCCGAGCAGCGCGGCGGTGACGGTCAAAAAGAGGAAGAGCAGGACGTCGTTGGCGAGTCCCGGCCCGTTCTCCAGACCGTGCAGGAGCACGCTCAGGACGGCCGGCCCGCCGACGCCGGCCAACCACCCGGAGATGATCCGGGTGCGGCTGAGCCTGACCCCGCGCGCGATGGGCAGCCCGCGCCCCTTGGCGACCTCTTCGTGCGTGACGATGTGGACGTCGAGGTCGGGGCCCGACTCGCGGGCGACCGTGGCGCCGACCCCGGGGCCGTAGATGTACTGCCAGGCCTTGCGGCGGCTGGAGCCGAGGACGATCTGGGTGGCGTTGACACCCCGGGCGAACGCGAGGAGCGCCGAGGGTATGTCGTCGCCGATGACGTGGTGGAAGGTACCCCCGAGGTCCTCGACGAGGGTGCGCTGGACCGCGAGTTCCTTGGGCGAGGCGGAGGTCAGTCCGTCGCTGCGCGCGATGTACACCGCGAGGATCTCGCTGCCGGACCCCTTGGCGGCCATCCGGGAGGCGCGGCGGATGAGCGTGCGGCCCTCGGGGCCGCCGGTCAGTCCGACGACGATGCGCTCGCGGGCCTGCCAGGGGGCGCTGATGTCATGTTCGCCGCGGTACTGCTGGAGGTACTCGTCGACCCGGTCGGCGACCCAGAGGAGTGCCAGCTCGCGCAGGGCGGTGAGGTTGCCGGGGCGGAAGTAGTTGGACAGCGCCGCGTCGACCCTGTCGGACTGGTAGATGTTGCCGTGGGCCATGCGTCGGCGCAGCGCCTGGGGCGACATGTCGACGAGCTCGACCTGGTCGGCCCGCCGGGCGACCTCGTCAGGAATCGTCTCCTGCTGCCGCACGCCGGTTATCGACTCCACGACGTCGCCGAGGGACTCCAGGTGCTGGATGTTGACGGTGGACACCACGTCGATGCCGGCCTTGAGGAGTTCTTCGACGTCTTGCCAGCGCTTGGCGTTGCGGGAGCCGGGCACGTTGGTGTGGGCGAGTTCGTCCACGAGCGCGACAGCCGGCGCCCGTTCCAGGACGGCGTCCACGTCCATCTCCGCGAGGACGGCCGAGCGGTATTCGATGTCGCGGCGGCGGATCTGCTCCAGGCCCTGCAGCAACACCTCGGTGCGCGGCCGGCCGTGGTGCTCCACGAACGCGACGACACAGTCCGTGCCCCGCTCCACCCGGCGGTGGGCCTCGGCCAGCATCGCGTACGTCTTGCCGACGCCGGGTGCCGCACCCAGGTAGATCCGAAGCTTGCCGCGCGCCATGGCCCCATCGTCTTCTCTGAACCGGCTGCCGCAGATACGGGGAGCCGGTGTCGAAGCTACCCCGAGAATTCCCGGTACACGGGGTCAGGGCCGGGCGCCGGGTTCGTATTGACGGGATTCTGATGCGGGGCCGGTGTCCACGGCCGCACGTCCGGACGGCCGTGGCTCCACCTGCTCGACCATGCTGGGCATGGTCGCGTACGAGCCGCCACCCTGCGTACCGCTCCCCCGGCAGCCGCCGGCGCTGAGGCCCCGGCGGGCTGTGGAAAGTGGGCCGCGCCCCCTCCCCGGGACACGGCCCACCGGCCGGAACGAGCTGGGTGCGGTCAGCGCACTTCGGTGATCTCGGGGCCGCGCTGGAGCTGGCCCATTCCTCCGGAGAACTTGGAACTGTCCTGGTCCTCCTGCTGCACACCCTCGGGCACCATCTGGGCGTCGTTGGGAAGCTTGAGGACGATCGGGTCTCGCGGAGCCATCGGGCCGTCGCCACGGACGACGACGGTGTCCCGGAAGATCGTCTCCAGCAGCCCGGCGGCCTCCGGCTGCACCGCGCCCTGGCCGGAGATCACTCCGCGCAGGAACCAGCGCGGCCCGTCGACGCCGATGAAGCGCACCATCTGTACGCCGTTCTTCCCGTCAGGGAGCTGTACGGGGACCTGGGCGCGCAGTTCCCAGCCCAGCGGGCCCTCGACCTCGTCGATGACCCCGCCCTGCTGGGTGATGCCCGAGGCGATCTCCTCGCGCACCTCACCCCAGATGCCCTCCTTCTTGGGGGCGGCGAAGGCCTGCAGCTGGACCGCGCTGTCGCGCAGCACGACGGTGGCCGCGACGATCGCGTCCCCGGCGACCTCCACCCGGAGCTCCATGCCCTCGACCCCGGGCACGAAGATGCCGCCCAGGTCCACCCGGCCCTCACCGGGCTGGGAGACCTCGGAGATGTCCCACGGCCCGTCGGGGCGGGGGGCCGGCGGAAGGTTCGTGCGGCGCGAGCCGCTCGCGGCCCCGGTGTCGTCGAGCTCGTCGGCGACCTGCTCGGCCTCGCGCGTCTCGTCCGCCGTGTCCTTGGCGGAACCACTGTTCTTGCGACGTCCGAACACGTCAACGTCCTTCCCGGTCGGATACGACCGAAGCGTAGCTGTTCCCACCTTGGGTGTTACCGCCCGTGACGCCGTCCACCGCGGCGTGACCGCCGGTGGATCCGAAGCCCCCCTCGGCCCGCGCCGAGCCGGGGAGCTCCGCCACCTCGTGGAAGCGCACCTTCTCGACCTGCTGGACGACCAGTTGGGCAATCCGGTCGAACCGTTCGAATCTCACGGTCTCGCGTGGGTCGAGATTGACCACGATGACCTTGATCTCCCCACGGTACCCGGCATCAACCGTCCCTGGGGCGTTCACGAGGGCCACTCCGCAGCGGGCCGCGAGGCCCGAACGGGGGTGGACGAAGGCGGCGTAGCCGTCGGGCAGCGCGATCGACACCCCGGTGGGGAGCACCGCCCGTTCGCCCGGGGCGAGCTCGGCGGCCTCGGTGGTGACCAGATCGGCACCGGCGTCGCCCGGGTGTCCGTAGCCGGGAATCGGCACGTCGGGGTCGGTCCGGCGGATGAGTACGTCGACAGGGCGGCGCATCAGGGGTTCACCTCGAAGGCACGGGCGCGCCTGACCAGGTCCGGGTCGGACATCGCCGCCTGGACCTCCTCCGGCCGTCCGTTCTCGACGAAGTGGTCCACCTCGACCTCGACGAAGAGGGCTTCCGCACGGACCGCGACGGGCCCCTCGGGTCCGCCGGTCCGTCCCGTGCCACGGCAGTAGATCTTCCGGCCGTGGACGGCGGTGGCCTCCGCCTCCAGGAATAGCACCGTCCCCACCGGCACCGGCAGGACGTAGTCGGTCTCCAGCCGTCCGGTCACCGCGACGACCCGCAGCATCCAGCTCAGCGCGCCGAGCGTCTCGTCGATCGCCGTGGCCAGGACACCACCGTGTGCCAGCCCCGGGGCGCCCTGATGGGCGGGCTTCACGGTGAATTCGGCGGTGACGCTCACACCCTCTCCGGCCGCCGCCCGGAGGTGCAGTCCGTGGGCCTGTCCGCCACCACAGCAGAAACAGTGTTCGTAGTGGGAGCCGAGGAACTCACCGGGCGCGGGGGCGTCGGGATGGCGGACGGGCTTCACCGCGCCGGCCGGGGGTGTCAGACGTGCAGATGTTCCACTCACAGGCGCAGACCTTACCCGCGCGGCCGGTTCCGGGACGCGCCGTGCCAAGCTTGCTTTCATGCAGCCTTCCGCACCTCCCTTCGACGAACGCCTCACCTCACCCCGTTCGTGGTGGCTCATCGCGTTCGGGATCGGCGTCGCCTGCGCGTTGATGCTCCTGCCGCTCGGCGCCCTGCCCATGCTCGGCGGCCTGGTCGCCGGTACCGCCGCGGCGTGCGCGGGCGTGAGCTCGTACGGCTCCGCGCGCATCCGGGTCGTGGCGGGCGCCCTCGTCGCGGGCGATGCCCGGATCCCCCTGGAAGCGCTCGGCGACGCCGAGGTGCTGGACGGGGAGGAGGCGCGTGCCTGGCGCTCGTACAAGGCGGATCCCCGCGCGTTCATGCTGCTGCGCAGCTACATCCCGACGGCGGTGCGGGTGAAGGTCACGGACCCGGCCGATCCGACGCCGTACGTCTATCTGTCGACCCGGGAGCCGCAGGCCCTGGTGGCGGCGCTCGCGCCCGTACCCGCCTGAGGGTCATCCGGCCCTCCGAGGTCAGCGGCCGGGGTCGTCCAGACCTTCGGGGAGCTCCCCGGCGGGCTTCGCCGGCTGTTCCAGCGGGGGCAGCTCCGGGAGGCGGTCCCAGGGGATCTGCCGGCGCCGCAGGTCGCTCCTGACCCGGTCGGCGAGCTTTCTGGTGTCCCGTCGGTTCATCAGCGCGCCGACGACGGCACCGACCATGAACGGGATGAGGTTCGGCAGGTCGCGCACGGTGCGCTTCATGATCTGCTGACGCAGTTCGCGCTTCATCTGCCCGCCCAGTGCCGCGTTGAGCGTGGTGGGGCGTGAGACGTCGATGCCGCGTTCCTCGGTCCAGGACGTCAGATACGCGGTGCTGCGCTGGCCGATGTTGCCCGGCGGGCGTTGTCCGTAGACCTCGTGGAGCTCGGCGACGAGCTTCATCTCGACGGCGGCGACTCCGGTGATCTCGGCTGCCAGCTCGGCGAGCATGGCGGGGGGTACGGGCATCATCGCCGCCGCCCCGATGCCCGCGCCGACGGTCGCGGTGGCGTTGCAAGCGCCCGCGACCAGCTTGTCGGCGAGCTCTTCGGGGCCGAGCCCCGGGAACTGTTCGCGCAGGGTGGCGAGGTCCCTCACGGGGACACGCGGAGCCACGTCGATGATGCGGTCGGCCACGAGGCCGACTGCGGCAGTGGCACTCTCCCGGCTCTTGCGTACGCCTCGTTTCAGTGTGTGAAGGCGGCCGGAGCCCTTCGGGGACCCTGCTGGTCCGTCCTGCCCGGGCTCGGGTGACGAGCCCGTCGCCCGTGCCGCTTCGAGCGAGGCCGGACGGCCCCGCTCGTCGTCAGGTCTGCCGGGAGAGGCAGGCAGGGCGGCCTGGTGCTCGGCGGTGGGGCATGCGCCCTCTACCGGGCCTGCGCCGCCCTGATGTGCCTCCGACGACTTCGTGCGCCGCAAGCGCCGCTTCCGGAACGGTGTGTCGCCTGCCACGGACGGCCGGCCTCAGTCGCAGTCGCGGCAGATGGGCTGGCCGTTCTTCTCGCGCGCCAGCTGGCTGCGGTGGTGCACGAGGAAGCAGCTCATGCAGGTGAACTCATCGGCCTGCTTGGGCAGAACCCGCACGGCCAGCTCTTCGTTGGACAGGTCTGCGCCGGGCAGCTCCAGTCCTTCAGCCGCGTCGAACTCGTCGACGTCGACGGCGGATGCCGTCTTGTCGCTCCGACGAGCCTTGAGCTCTTCGAGGCTGTCCTGGTCCACGTCGTCGTCGGTCTTGCGTGGGGTGTCGTAATCCGTTGCCATGTCGCTCTCCCCCTCATGGGTGTCTGCGGTGTCTCAGCGCACGTAACGCGTGAGAGGCCGGACTTGTGCCCGACCTGAGGCGGAGATTTTGCCTCACATCAAGGTCTGTTACTCAATCGACACCCAACCGGATCCCGCGTGAGCGATCAGCTTGGGTGGCGAAGGGGACCGTACACGGTCCGATTGCTGCGGTTCACGGGCGCCACCCCGTGTACTTCCCGTGATACCGCACCCCGGAAACCCGGACGTTTCCAGGCTTTCGGGCAGAGATGTGCTCACGGAGAGTAGAGGGACCGAAAATCACTTCTGTGATCGATCACACAGGGTCAGAACGAGAACCGGGTTCGAAATTCCGCCCAAAGCGAACAGAGGGATGTAATGCGGCCTCACACCTTGAAGCCTCTCAGACCGGCAGGGTGACGCGCATCACGAGACCACCGCCCTCGCGAGGCTCCGCGATGATACGGCCTCCGTGGGCCCGCGCGACGGACCGCGCGATCGACAGGCCCAGCCCTACCCCCTTGTCGCTGCCCGTGCGCTCCGTACGCAGCCGCCTGAACGGCTCGAAGAGGTTGTCGATCTCGTACGCGGGCACCACGGGCCCGGTGTTCGAGACGGTCAGGAGAGCCAGCCCGTGCTGGAGCTCGGTGGTGACCTCCACCCAGCCGCCCTCCGGCACGTTGTAGCGCACGGCGTTCTGTACGAGGTTGAGCGCGATGCGCTCCAGCAGGACCCCGTTGCCCTGGACGACGGCCCGGGCGCGCTCACCGCGGACCTCGACCCTCCTCGCCGCCGCCTCGGACCTGGTCTGGTCGATGGCGCGGTCGGCGACCTCGGCCAGATCCACGGGCTTTCGCTCGATGATCTGGTTGTCGCTGCGGGCGAGCAGCAGCAGCCCCTCGACCAGCTGCTCACTGCGCTCGTTCGTGGCCAGGAGCGTCTTGCCCAGCTGGTGGAGCTCCGGCGGGGCCTCGGGGTCGGAGAGATGGACCTCCAACAGCGTGCGGTTGATCGCCAGGGGCGTGCGGAGCTCGTGCGAGGCGTTGCCCACGAAGCGCTGCTGGGCCGTGAAGGCCCGCTCCAGCCGGTCCAGCATCTCGTCGAAGGTGTCCGCGAGTTCCTTCAGCTCGTCGTCGGGGCCGTCCAGCTCGATCCGCCGGGTCAGGTCGGTACCGACCACCCGGCGTGCGGTGCGGGTGATCCGGCCCAGCGGGAACAGGACGCGGCCCGCCATGGCGTACCCGAAGGCGAACGCGATGACGCTGAGGCCGACCAGGGCGAGCAGCGACCTGTTCAGCAGGGAGTCGAGGGCATGCTGGCGCTGCTGGTTGACGCAGGCGTTCATGGCCGCGTTGAAGGTTTCGGGGCTGGCCTTCGTCGGCAGGTCACACACTTCGCTGGTGACCTGCCCGTTCACGACCCGGAACGGCAGGTCACTGCCCACGTTCAGGGCCTGCGCCGCCAGCATGTAGATGATCGAGAGCAGGAGGATGCCCGCGATCAGAAACATGCCGCCGTACAGCAGCGTGAGCCGTATCCGGATGGTCGGGCGCAGCCAGGGATACGGGGACTCCTGCGCCTTGGGCTCCCAGGTCGGTTTCGGAGGCGCCTTCAGGGGTGCCGGGGAGGCTGCCATCACGCCCTCAGATCCGGTATCCGGAGCCGGGGACGGTGACGATCACAGGCGGCTCGCCGAGCTTGCGGCGCAGGGTCATGACCGTCACCCTCACCACGTTGGTGAACGGGTCGGTGTTCTCGTCCCATGCCTTCTCCAGCAGCTGCTCGGCCGAGACGACCGCGCCCTCGCTGCGCATCAGGACCTCCAGGACGGCGAACTCCTTCGGGGCGAGCTGGATCTCCTGCTCGTCCCGGAAGACCTCGCGACGGTTGGGGTCGAGCTTGATGCCGGCCCGCTCCAGCACGGGCGGCAGCGCGACCGTGGTGCGGCGCCCCAGGGCGCGCACCCGTGCCGTCAGCTCGCTGAAGGCGAAGGGCTTGGGCAGGTAGTCGTCCGCACCGAGTTCCAGGCCCTCGACCCGGTCGCTGACGTCACCGGACGCGGTGAGCATCAGCACGCGGGTGGGCATGCCGAGCTCGACGATCCTGCGGCAGACGTCGTCCCCGTGGACCACCGGAAGGTCCCTGTCCAGCACGACGACGTCGTAGTCGTTGACACCGACGCGCTCGAGGGCGGCCCCTCCGTCGTAGACGACGTCGACGGCCATGGCCTCCCGGCGCAGCCCGGTGGCCACCGCATCGGCGAGCAGCTGCTCGTCCTCGACGACGAGTACGCGCACGGCGCAGTCCTTCCCTAGATCTCCGAAAAACGACGAGCGGCCGTCGTTCCGGCCGCCCGCCGCACGTCAGCGGCACCGACTGTGCGCGTCCATCCTGCCTGTAACGCGCATAAACCGGCGGTAAGGCGGCGCGGCCCGGGCCGCTGCTCCAGGGGATACATCGGATTCGCGGGCCAGTTGAGGTTTCTCGCGGGCCGACGGCGGGGAGGACGCTCTCACACCCGCGATCACGCCATTCATGTGGCGCACCACAGCCCGTCCTGCTTCCAGAGGGACTGCGTGATCACCCGCACTCCGGCCCGCCGGCCGGAGGACCACCGGGCACACCCCCGTGCCACCGACCCACGATGAGGGGGCGCTTCATGGACGCTTTCACCGCAGGTCTGCTGCAACGAATCAAGACCACCGAGTCCGACCTCACGAGGGCTCGCGAGACGGGCGACGACTTCCTCGCGGATGTCGAGCAGGGAGAGCTGGACGACCTGCACCGCCTCGCCGCCGAGCACGGAGTGGAGATCAGCGCCACAAGCGTCTGAGCCACCACGAGAGGGCCCCGGGAGCCGTGATGGCTCTTCCGGGGCCCTCTCCTTGTGTCAACGGCCGTCCCCGGCGCCGCAGCAGGCTCCGGGACGGCGTACGTCAGTCGTGCCAGGCGCCCAGTTCCTCCAGAAGCGCCTGCAGAGGCTCGAAGACCCCGGGGGTCGCCGCGACCGTCAGGTCTCCGTCCGCGGGCAGGCCGGGCCTTCCGCCGGTGAGCGCACCGGCCTCGCGGGCGATGAGATCACCGGCCGCGACGTCCCACGGGTGCAGCCCACGCTCGTAGTAGCCGTCGAGCCGGCCCGCCGCCACGTCACAGAGCTCGATGGCGGCGGATCCCCCGCGCCGGATGTCGCGCAGCCGCGGAATCAGCTGCTGGGCGACGGCTGCCTGGTGGGCGCGGACCTCGGTGACGTAGTTGAAGCCGGTCGACACCAGGGACTGGTCCAGGGGCGCCGTGTCCCGGCAGCGCAGCGCCTCCCCGTTGCCGTACGCACCGCCGCCGAGCACGGCGTGGAACGTCTCGCGCCGCATCGGGGCCTCGACCACACCGACGACCCGTTCGCCGTCGCGCTCCGCGGCGATGGAGACGGACCAGGTGGGCAGCCCGTAGAGATAGTTCACCGTGCCGTCGAGCGGGTCGATGACCCACCGGATGCCGCTGCTGCCCTCGACGCTGGCGCCCTCCTCACCCAGGAAGCCGTCGGCGGGACGGTGCTCCGAGAGATAGCCGGTGATCAGCTTCTCCGCCCGGATGTCCATCTCGGTGACGACGTCGATGGGGCTGGACTTCGTCGCGGCCACCCCCAGGTCGGCGGGGCGGCCGTCCCGGAGCAGGGCTCCGGCCCGGCGGGCCGCTTCCAGGGCGAGGTCGAGCAGTTCGGACAGGAGGGGGTCGGTCACAACGCTCCAGAGGTGGTGTCGCGGGCCGGCTTGTCGGTGCCCGCGCGGCGGGAAGGCTGACGATCGGCGGCGGTCAGAACGGGCTGTCGGCGCCGGCAGCGGCCGGCTTGAGGGCCCTGGCCGGGCAGCAGCCGACCGGGCAGATGTCGTGCGACGGGCCGAGCGCGCCCAGGGCGCAGGGCTTCACCGGGCGGTCCTGCTCGGCGGAGGCGCGCTCCAGGAGGAGCTCGCGCACGGCGGCGGCGAACCGGGGGTCCGCGCCCACCGTCGTGGAGCGGCGCACCGGCAGCCCGAGCTCGGCGGCCTTCGCGGTGGCCTCCGTGTCGAGGTCGTACAGCACCTCCATGTGGTCCGACACGAAGCCGATGGGGGCCATGACGACCGCCGGGACACCGTCGCCGTGCAGTGTCTCCAGGTGGTCGCAGATGTCGGGCTCCAGCCACGGGATGTGCGGGGCGCCACTGCGCGACTGGTAGACGAGCTGCCACGGGTACGCGACGCCGGTCTCTTCACGGACCGCCTCGGAGATCAGCCGGGCGACGTCCATGTGCTCGGCCACATAGGAGCCACCGTCGCCGTGGGTCTCCGCCGGCCCGGAGGTGTCGGCGGCCGAGGCCGGGATGGAGTGCGTGGTGAACGCGAGGTGCGCCCCCGCGCGCACGTCCTCGGAGAGGTCGGCCAATGACGCCAGCACGCCGTCCACCATGGGCCGTACGAAGCCGGGGTGGTTGAAGTAGTGCCGCAGCTTGTCCACCCGGGGCACCGGGAGCCCTTCCGCCTCCAGGACGGACAGCGACTCCGCGAGGTTCTCGCGGTACTGACGGCAGCCGGAGTACGAGGC
The DNA here is from genome assembly GCF_053591835.1 of Streptomyces sp. NPDC002911. Lineage (NCBI taxonomy): Bacteria > Bacillati > Actinomycetota > Actinomycetes > Kitasatosporales > Streptomycetaceae > Streptomyces > Streptomyces sp. NPDC002911. The sequence goes on from NZ_JBSFUO010000043.1 coordinate 29,938, forward strand.
GTAGGCGCTGGTGGCGAGCACGGCGATCCGGCGGTGGCCGTCCGTGATCATCTCGCGGAGGGTGTCGGTGAGGTACGGAGCCCAGTTGCGGTTGCCCCAGTACACCGGCAGTTCGAGGCCGTGATCCGCGAAGTCCTTGTGCAGGGCGTCGAGCAGTGCCTTGTTCTGCGCATTGATCGGGCTCACGCCGCCGAAGAGAAAATAGTGCTTGCCGACCTCTTTGAGCCGTTCCTCGGGGATGCCCCGGCCGCGGGTCACGTTCGCCAGGAACGGGACCACGTCGTCAGGTCCTTCGGGACCCCCGAAGGAGAGCAACAGCAGAGCGTCGTACGGAGCGGGATCACGCAGATCGGACATGCACCCGATCCTGCCACCCGCCTCCGACAGTGCGGAAACCGCCATCGGCGGGTCGGCGGCACCCGTAAGCTGTGTCAGCCCCTAGCACACCTGACAGGCCTTCGCGGAGCTCTCCCTTGCCCAGCCCCTATCGCGCCATCTTCGCCGCCCCGGGAAGCCGGGAGTTCTCGGCAGCCGGATTCTTCGGGCGGATGCCGCTGTCCATGATGGGGATCGGCGTGGTGACGATGGTCTCCCAGCTCACCGGCCGCTACGGGCTGGCGGGTGCGCTCTCCGCGACGCTCGCCATGGCGGCGGCCGTCATGGGTCCGCAGGTCTCGCGCCTGGTCGACCGGCACGGCCAGCGCCGTGTGCTGCGCCCCGTCACCCTGTTCGCGGCCGCGTCGGTGGCCGGGCTGCTGATCTGCGCCCAGCAGCGGCTGCCCGACTGGACGCTGTTCGTCTTCGCCGCGGGAGCCGGGTGCGTCCCGAGCGTGGGGTCGATGGTCCGGTCCCGCTGGGCCGAGATCTACCGGGGCTCCGGCCGGCAGCTGCACACCGCGTACGCGTGGGAGTCGATCGTCGACGAGGTGTGCTTCATCTTCGGGCCCATCATCTCCATCGGCCTGTCCACCGCGTGGTTCCCGGAGGCCGGCCCCCTGCTCGCCGGCGTGTTCCTCGTGATCGGTGTCTTCTGGCTGACCGCCCAGCGCGCCACCGAGCCCCGGCCGCACCCGGAAGAACACCACACGGGCGGCTCGGCTATGCGCTCCTCCGGACTCCAGGTACTGGTGATCACCTTCGTCGCCACCGGTGCGATCTTCGGAGCGGTGGACGTGGTGACGGTGGCCTTCGCCGAGGAACTGGGCCACAAGGCGGCGGCGAGCCTCGTGCTCGCGGTCTACGCCCTGGGGTCCTGCCTCGCCGGAGCCGTCTTCGGTCTGCTGCACCTGCGGGGGAAGCCGTCCACCAGGTGGCTGGTGGGGGTGTGCGCGATGGCCGTGAGTATGATCCCCCTCCAACTGGCCGGGAGCCTGCCGTTCCTGGCCGTGGCGCTCTTTGTCGCGGGCCTCGCCATCGCACCGACGATGGTGACCACGATGGCCCTCGTCGAACAGCACGTACCGCGCACCCAGCTGACCGAGGGCATGACCTGGACCAGTACCGGACTCGCGGTCGGAGTCGCGCTCGGCTCCTCCGCGGCGGGCTGGGTGGTCGACGCCTCGGGAGCCGAGGCGGGGTACGCGGTGCCCGCCGTGGCGGGAGCGCTCGCGGCCGCGGTGGCGTTCCTGGGGTACCGCCGGCTCACCGAGCCGGTACCTACAGGAGGGCGCGGGGATGATGACCGACACCTACGCACGGACGGCGAACACGTGGCGTAACTGGGCGGGCAATGTCACCGCCCGGCCGGCACGGGTGGAGTCACCCGCCTCCGTCGACGAACTGGCCGAGGTACTCCGCAGGGCGTCCGAGGACGGTCTGACGGTCAAGCCCGTCGGCACCGGCCACTCGTTCACCGCGACCGCCGCCACCGACGGGGTGCTCATACGTCCGGACCTGCTCACCGGCATCCGGGACATCGACCGAACGGCGATGTCCGTCACGGTCGAGGCCGGCACCCCTCTGAAGCGCCTCAACGCCGCGCTCGCCCGGGAGGGGCTCTCCCTTACCAACATGGGCGACATCATGGAGCAGACGGTCGCCGGGGCCATCTCCACGGGCACCCACGGCACCGGCCGCGACTCGGCCTCCGTCTCCGCACAGATCCGCGCGCTGGAACTGGTCACGGCCGACGGCACGGTGCTGCGCTGCTCGGCCCGCGAGCACCCGGACGTCTTCGCGGTTGCCCGGATCGGGCTCGGGGCGCTCGGCGTGGTCACCGCGGTCACGTTCGCGGTGGAGCCGGTCTTCCTGCTGACGGCCCGCGAGGAGCCGATGACCTTCGACCGGGTCACGACCGATTTCGAACAGCTGATCGCCGAGAACGAGCACTTCGAGTTCTACTGGTTCCCGCACACCGGCAACTGCACCACCAAGCGCAACAACCGCAGCGCCGGCCCGGCGGCTCCGCCCGGACGGGTCAGCGGCTGGATCGAGGACGAGCTGCTCTCGAACGGGATCTTCCAGGTCGCCTGTTCGGTGGGCCGGGCGATTCCCGGGGCCATCCCCTCCCTCGCCAGGGTCTCCAGCCGCGCGCTGTCGGCGCGTACGTACACCGACATCCCGTACAAGGTGTTCACGAGCCCCCGGCGGGTGCGCTTCGTCGAGATGGAGTACGCCCTGCCGCGTGAGGCGGCGGTCGAGGCCCTGCGTGAGCTCAAGGCCATGGTGGAGCGCTCGCCGCTGCGGATCAGCTTTCCGGTGGAGGTCCGCACGGCACCCGCGGACGACATCGCGCTCTCCACGGCCTCGGGGCGGGAGAGCGCGTACATCGCGGTGCACCTGTACCGGGGCACTCCGCACCAGGCCTACTTCACGGCCGTCGAGCGGATCATGACGGGCCATGACGGCCGCCCGCACTGGGGCAAGATCCATACCCGGGAATCCGGTTATCTGGCCGGGGCCTACCCCCGGTTCGGCGAGTTCACCGCCGTACGCGACCGGCTCGACCCGGGCCGGCTGTTCGCCAACGACTACCTGCGCCGAATACTCGGCGACTGACACCGCCGCTTCACCGGCCGGCGTCCGCTCCGGCCGCGCCGTCCTCCTGGGCCGGGGCGTCTCCGGTCGCGGTCGGCTCCGGTGCCGCCGAGGTGGCGTCGTCGCCGGGCGTCGTGGGGCTGGTGGGTTCCGGGGCCGTTTCCCCGCCGGAGGCGGAGGGCGTGGGGGCCGGTCCCGACGTGGAGGCGCCGCCGTCGGTGGTGGTGCCGGGCCGCTCGCTCGTTCCGTCCCCGGAGTCCGCACCGGGGGTGCTCGCGTCGCCGCCGCCCGGCCGGCGGCCGTCGTCACTGTTCCCCTCCCGGCCGGTGCCGTCGGTGCTGCCCGAGCGCTCGGGTGAGGTCGTTGCCGCGTCGCGCTCCCCCCGTACGACGGAGCCGACCGTCGTCCCGCCGTTGCCGCCCAGACCGTGTCCGGAGACCACCTCGTACACGGTGATACCGCCCATGGCCAGGACGAAGACCCCGACGGCCGCGAGGGCCGAGCGCTTCCAGCCGCGGAGGCGGGTGCCGTGCGTACGGGCTTCGGAGAATGCGTCGTCCGGATACGCGCCCTCACCCTCCAGGGCCTGACGGCCCGTAACGAGGCCGGCTCGGTCGTCCTGGCGGACGCGGACGGCCGTACGAAGGCTGTCATCCCGGCC
>NZ_JBSFUO010000044.1:0-33359 GCF_053591835.1 Streptomyces sp. NPDC002911
GACCCTCCACGCCCACCGCACCCTCTACTCACCCACCGACACCCTCCTCAACACCACCCACCCCCACACCACCGACCCCGGCACCCCCTTCACCCAACGCCTCACCCACCACCTCAACAACCCCCAGCCCCCGGAACCGCGGTTCGGTTCTGCTTCTTCCACCGACATCAAGGCGCCCGGAGTCGCGCCGCCCGCACCCCATGCGCAATCCCGATCCCAGATTCCTCTGACGGCACCCGCCGCCGCCCCCGCCGGACTCCTCCCGTCCCGTGCTCGCCCCGTGACCACCGGCGAGAACGCCACTACCATCACCTCTCTTGCTACCAAGGCCTCTGAGGCCGTCGAGGCCCGTAGGACCGACCTGGTCCTGGCTCGACTCGCTACTGCCGACGGCGACCGCGACCGGCTGTCTGCCCCCGACCGTCTATGGATCGATCGCATCGAAACCGGATCAGTCCACTCCGGCGCCCACCGTGAAGACCTACTCCGGCGTCTCGGTATCCGCCCTCACCCCAACAGCACGACCCACCACCAGATCTACCGCTCCACGCCCGATGTGGTGTCCCGATCAGCTCCTGTTCATGTGGCCGTGGCAGACACCACAGAGGCCATGGCCCACGGGCTGCAGCGAGTTCTTGCAGACCTGTCGCAGTCCGCGAGTCACGGCGAACACACCAGGGTGCTCCGGTCCGCTATGGCTACCTGGAAGAGCAGTGCGAGTACGTCGGCGGGGACCGACGCGGCTGCAACAGAGAACTCGGCGTCCAGCGCGGCTCATCCGCATGAGGACGTTCGCGAACCACGGCCCGGCGTCAGGTCCGTAGGACCGGCACGGCAGCTTCCCGGCGCCGAGAGCTTCCCGTCGTTCACGGCCCAGGCCCAGTCCCTCATGGGCTCACACCACGTTACGGCGCTGACGGCCAGCGGCGCTGGCGGGACGGGGGAAAAGGCTTCCCCGGGGTCTGAGGGCCTGACACGCAGCCCTTGGTACACGGAACACGGCATGCTGGGCGAGGCGACCGTCACAGCTGTACAGCCGTGGTCCCATGAGCAGGTGTCGGAAGCTTCGCGGGCTGTCGCCGGCCGGATCCGGGACGGAGGGCTTGCCCGTGCGGTGGAGACGCTCGTCGCTGATGTGCTGGCGCTCGATGATGCGGGGAAGTGGGCGGACGAGCTGGCCTACGGCCGCAGCCATGTCGTGGGCGGCCGACTGCTGTGGGTGCGTACCGTGCTCGGTGCGGTGGTGCCCGTCGCGGAGCAGCCGACCAGGCAACCCGTCCGCGAGTACGACGTTCGGTTCAGTTCCACAGCGGCAGGCAGCGAGCAGTCCCGGCACTTCACACGCGGGTCCGAACTGGTTCTCCTGACGGCCGTGAATGTTGCCTCTGCGGTGGCCTCCACCCTCGTGGTGGGGGCTCCGACCTTGGTCAACGAGGTTACGTCGAGCCGTTCCGAGGCCGTCCGGCAGACGGTCATCACCGGCCGGAAGCTGTTCGTCGACGGAAGTACGGCCTTCACCGCCGGGGTGGACTTCCGGTTCTTCGTCGACGGTGTGGAGCTGGGCGAAGACGCCCTGCGGTCCGGTAGCACAGTGGACCGCAGGCTCGGTGTCGACTTCCCCGCTGTTTACTCGGGCCCCGGCGAACCCAAGGTCGGGCAGGACGCCGGGCCGGTGCAAGGTGACCGGCCGGCAGACAGATCACGGCCGTCGCGCGCCGGAGAAGTACTCAACGCCATCGACATGACACCGCTCATCGCGAATCTCCAGGCCCGGCTGCGGGCAGCGGGCCTCGATGCCGGGGACACCGGCAGAGTCGTGCGCGAGGCCCAGATCCTGCTCAACGAGCGTACAGCCCGCAACCGCAGCCGCTGGTGGCTGACCAGTGGCGACTCGACGAATGCGATCAGCGTCGGTACGGACCGTCTGGGAACGGCAGGGTTCCGGGGCGTGCTCAGGATCCGGATCTCTGCGCAGAGCCTTCAGCTCATAGGCCTCACCGACGGTGTGAAAACACGCGAAGACTTTGGGCTGGGGCTCTCCGGAACCTTGGGGAGGGGAGGCGAGAGTCTGGCCGCGCTGAGCTACGGACTCAACGCTACGGGGCTTGTCGACCCCTCCCTCCAGCACGGGGGCCACGACTCGGAGGCCAAGGGGATGGCCCCCGTGCTCACCGCGACGATCAGCACCTCGCGCGGCTGGACCCACCGCCTCGCCTCTCAGCCACTGACCCACACCATTCTCAATGCCACTGACGCGCAGGCGCGGTACCGGGCTGTCCTCGCCGTCGACCTGATCTGGCGTTCACGGACCCATCCGGTGCTCGAAACCGGTGCCCCGCCGGTCGAGGTGGGCGCGGAGTTCGGAGTGCCGTGGCGCGACGGCCGAGGCGCGGCTGGGTTCGAGCAGCACCTCCTGGGTTCGGTTCACAGCCCCGCCGTGCGGGGGACCGGCGGGGCAGGCCCGCAGGAAGGCCTCCGGACACTGCCGGGGCCTGTTCCGTCGCAGCCCCATGTCAGGGCCCTGCTCCGGGAGTCGGGTCTCGACGCGGTCCGCGCCGTGGTCCGTCCACCGCGCCTCGACCCCGGCCGACGGCCCCGCCGCCACGAGCGTGAGCCCATGGCGCTGGCGAGCCGCCGAGGGCTCGGATACGCGGTCGCGGCGGCGCTGCCGGGTGCGGAACTGGTCGAGGACTCGTTCCGCACCCGGCTGGCGGAGCTGGTCCGTGAACGACGCGTCGGCGCCCTCGACCGGGCCGACGTGGACCGGCAACTTTCCGTGTTCTTCGGCCGCCCGGCGCTGGAGGGCGATCTTGCGGACCTGCTCATGGGAGTCCGGCACACGGTGGACGCCGGTTCGCTTCGCGTCACCATGGCCGTACGCGCGCATCTGCTCGACTCGTCGGAGGTCACCGACCGTGCGATGACCGTCAATACGCGGGCCGCGGTGAGTGAGGCCGTGACGGGGGGCACGGACAGCCAGTGGTCCCTGCAAGCCGGGATCGGCGGCGCGGCTCGCCTCACGATGGGGCCATGGGGCCGGTTCCAGCTCGGGAGCTTCCGGCTGACGGGCCGACTGGGGGCGGGCAGCGCGGAGTCCTTCGCCCGTACGAGTAAGTCGTATCGGCGCAAAGAGAACACCGAATCCGTCGACGAGCACGTCCTGGACATCGCCTACGAGATGTCGCAGTACGTGGAGGGTGATCCGAAGAATCGTGTGGAGGAGTGGTGGATCGAGCGGCCTGGTGACCTCGTGGCTCAGATCGTGGTGCCCCAGGAGCACGCGCCCGCCCGGCCCGTCGCGGAGGAGGAGGCGCGCTCGGCGGGGGCACTCGCGAGAGTGTCGCGGCGCTGGCCGGCCGGCGAACCCGCCTTCGACCTGGCCACCGGTACCGCAGGCCTGTACCCGGCCTTCCCTGCGCTCCCTGTCCTGGCCAGGACAATCGCAGGGCTCTACGCGCGACTGCATGGACTGTCCGGTCCGGTGGCCCGGCACCCCGTGCACTGGCCGTCCCAGATCGTACGGATGACCAGTCCGAGTGCACTGACCGCCTATTTCGGCATGCTGACCGGTGAGCACGGCCGGACCGTCGACCTGCCCGGAGTGGACGGCTGGCACACGACGGTGCGACTTCGACTGCGCGGCTACTCCCCGCGTGAGCTTCCGGCCGGCGGAGACACCGAGATCGAGCAGTACACACAGGACGTGGGACGCTTCGGCCATGACCGGGACCGGCGCTTCGCGGCCGGGGTGCTGGCTGCCGCAGGCCCGGTGCTCCGGTTCGGTTCGGACAGCGGGGGTGAGGCGGGAGGCGGGGACGCGGAGCACGGTGTCGCGGAAGGCCCGGGCGGCAGGGCCGTCGCGCAGGTCATGGCGGAGGCGCGGAAGAACTGGGGTCGCAACCAGGAGCGAGAGCGGGGGTTCATCGACATCACGCGGGCCACCTATGCGGGTAGACCGGCGTCGTACCGTGCTGATGCGGTGTTCGAGATCAGTATCAGCAAGTCGAGAAAGGGAAGAGTCGTCGAGGAGCGGCCGCGCTACCTGCGGTTCACCGATGCCATGGAACTTCTCGCACCCGGCCGCCGGGCCGAGGACATTCTCCCCCGTGGTGCCGACGGCATCACCGGCCTCGGTGACCGCCCGGCTCCGGAAGGCGCCCCCGCCCGCACGTACCTGTTCGACGGTGTCATACCTGGAACGTCCGCCCACCCCGAGGTGCTGCACGCGGACGGGGTGCTCGACGCGATCACCGGCCGCCTGGAGAAGCGGGGCATACTCCGGCCGCCGCGACAGGACGGGGCGGTCGGCACCGACCCGCTCCGACGCTCGCTGGAGGCCGCGTTCCGGTCCGACGCACTGATCACCAAGGTCCGGAGCCTGCTCGGCAACGGATTCTGGTTGTGGCTGCCGGCCGAGGGATTCGGCGGCAGTACCAAGTACCTCTGGATCCGTGTGTCAGTGACCGGTGTCGACCGCGCCCGATCCGACCGGCACCGGCCCGAGGTCAAACTGACCCTGCGCGGCGAGAGCGTCGAGGAGAAGAAGCATGCCGCGAAGCAGGGCCACACCTTCTCCACGGGGGCGGTGTTCACCGCGCGCGGCGGAGAGCAGACCCAGGACAACCACCACCACGGTCACGGGCACGGCGGCGCCGACTACTCCACGGGACGTTCCCGGACACGCAGTACCGCGGCAACGGAACTGACCAAGACCGTGTCGATCATCCGGGCCAACACCAGGGACCGGGAAGGCTCGCACGAGTTCGAGCACCGGCTTGCCTTCCGCATCGAAATGGGAGGAGCGCGAAAGCTGCCACGGCTCTTCGACACGGCGTCCCAAGCCGCACACCTGTTGGGAGGGCTCGTGGCCCGCGCGGTCCACCGGAGCGATCAGTGGGGCCGGTTCCGACATGAGCACCAGGCGTGGACCTGGTACGACGACGGCCTGGGCAGGCCCGTCGACGGCAGTGTCCGCCTCCTCGTGCCACGCCATCTGACAAGGGAGGCACCGCCCGGGGAGGAAGCCCCCGCTCCCTTCCGGCGGCAGTACGGCCGGAATGCCCGGTGGGTTCAGGAGAACGAGGTCGTGACGCCCCTTCCCGAAGCGCTGGTGGAAAACCTGCACCCGTGGGACATGCCCGCCGCCGACGCGGTGAACCGCTGGGCCAGGGTCGCGGCCCTGCGCGGACGGCACGTTCCCGAGCCGGACACGGCGCGTGAACTCTTCAGCGGCAGGCCCGACTTCACATCGACGGACGGGCTGGCATACGAGCACTTCACGAGTCACAACCTGTTGCGGCCGGAGATCGGAGCGCTGCTGCGCGGCCGGTACGAGGTGACGGTCGACGGCCGAGTCCTCGAAGTCGGTCTCGAACTGACCGGGGCCGAGGAACTGGGCCCGCAGAGCGGCATCCAGTTCAAGGCACGCCGATACCGCCAGGCAGACGAGGACGGCGAGACGAGCAGCGAACGGCAGGACGGAACTCACCACGGAGGAGGCCCCGAGGGAGGGGGAGGCTCCGACGGCTACGCCATGACCGGCAGGTCACCGCTGGAGTTCAAGTGGTCGGGCGGGCAGAAGTACACCTCGGCCATGTCGGAGACACTGGAGCACAACCGTGAAGGTGTCAGGGAATTCCGCTACTTCCGGTTCGACACGACGGTGGTGGCCCGCCCGGCGGACGGTGTGACCTCTCGGGTGCTCAAAGTGGACGTGCCGGGAGGCCTGATCGGGATGCTCCCCCTGGACGAAGGGCGGCTGGCCGACGGTCTGGACACGTACCTGGCCGCACTCCTCGGCACAGGAAGCCAGGACATACGGGTGCGAGCTACCGAGGAGCCCGTCCAGGACAGGCCCGGCGAGGACCACTCACAGGGCCGGTCCGAGAGGGCGGCGGTCGCGCGTGGCACGTCGGGTGGTGTGCCCGGCCCCGACTCCATTGCACCGAATCCGCTTCCGTCTGCCCTCCGGGGACCGCTGGAACCCGTTCCGGAACTGCCGGAGCCGCAAGAACTACCGCTACGTGCGTATGAGCCAGGGGACCAGGACATACCGGGCGGGACCCGGTTGCCCATAAGGTTTCGTGCCGCGCCGACGGCCGAAGCAGTCGCGGATCTCGAACGCACGCTCTTGCGCGCGGGCAACGGCGCACGGTCGCTCGTACTGCCCGAGCGTCTGGGCCCGTACCGGGGGCGCCTGCTGACCGCCGTCAATGTCCGCGACCGCCTCCGCTGGTTCGACCACGACACGAACATGCTGGTCACCGCTCCAGAAGACGGAGCAGGGGCGCTGCGCTCGATCGACTTCGACCCGAACGGTGTTCCGCTCGGGTGGGCACCCGGCTTTCACGCCCACGTGTCGTACGGCGCCGGCATGTTCGACGGTGCCACGGCGCTCCCCGTAGCTCCCAGGCCTGCGCCCTCCGGGGTACGGGAGGTGCCCCCGGCCCGCACGGGGCACAGTGCCGGCGAGCCCCCGCCACCGGCAGCGGGGGCCGCACACGGGGACGGGCCGGAGCACCCGGCAGGGGCATTCCGATCCTGGACCGGAGCCGTGAAGGACGAGGTGCGGCATCTGGAAGAGGTGCTCCTGCGAGGAGGCGGTACGGGGTCCCGTTCCCTGGTGGTGTCCCGTGCGGGACCGGCGGAGGCCTACGAGGTCGTGCACCTCCGGGGCGGAACGGTCCTGTGGTTCGATCACACCACCGGGATGAGGGCGACCCCACCGCGTAGAGGCGCCTTCATGTCCCTGGACCTTGACGCGGAAGGGACGGTACTGGGCGTCCCTGGAACCCTGCGGTTCCCCCGGCTAGCCGTCGGCAACCCACTCACACCCGTCCTGGATGCCTTGGCAGGGGCCGACACCGTAGTGCGCGCCGGGTGACACGCCGGATGGGGCGGGATGAACCGGCCCATGGGCTCCGGAGCCTGACGGGCCGAAAACGTCCCCCTCGGGGTCGCTTCCCGGGACGTCAAACGGCCCAGGGTGCCGCGTTCGGATCAGGCAGGCCTCGCGAGCCCCTCATGATCCGGACGAGAGTCTCCAGCCGAGGCTCCCGGCGGCGTGCAGCTCATGGACCGCCTGCTCGGTGGACCATACGGCGCTGGCCAGGAACCGGAAGTTGATCAGTGCCGCGAGGTATCCGTCGCCCTCCGGGAGACGAGGGCCCGCCGTGGCGTCGCGGACGACGACTACCTCGAACGCCTGCTCGATCAGCTCGCGCAGGTGCCCTTCCGTGCACAGGTTCGCGGACATGCCGGCGAGCACTACCTGCGAGACCCCGCGCTTGCGCAGCTGGAGGACAAGGTCGTTGGACTCAGGGCCCACGATCTTGTGGGGCGAGGTGATGACGGTCCTGCCGTCCAGGATGTACTTCTTGTACTCCGGCATGAAATCGGCCCCGGACTCGGTGAATCCCTGGAGGGTGAGCGGGCCGGGCCGGTCGAACATGCCGATGCTGTGCATGAACTTCTCGATCGGGCCGCCGAACGCCCACTCGTGGTCGTACGGGTAGTAGTAGTGCGGTGACACGACGACAGAGATGCCCGTCTCCTTTGCCGCGGCGAAGAGCCTGCCGATGTGCGGGACAGTGCCGTTCTCCTCGATGCTGGCGCCGAAGACCGGCCAGGTCGCGCCCTTGGGGCTCAGGAAGTCGATCTGGGGGTCGGTGACGACCAGGGCGGCGCGCGCCGGGTCCAGCACGAAGCCGCTGTGGGGCAGTGCAGGGGCGGCGGGCTCGGCGTAGATATCGGCGTCGGACATGGTGGGACTCCAAGGTCTTCGGGGATGCGTGATTTCCCGAATAATAGTCGACCGGTCGTCTATAAATGTGCGCCCGAACGCACGTGGAGTGGGACTGGCCTGATGTCACGTCCTTCCGGAACGGCCTTCAGGACACGGGGAGTTGCAGCAGCCGGGGCAGCACCATGTCCGTGAACCGGTCGTACGGGTCCCGGCACCGTCGCACCCGCCCTTGCATGACAGCCCCCTCCCACGCCTCGATGACCACGGCGGCCAGACTCTCCGCATCCGTGCCCCCGGGAACGGCCCCGGCGCGCTGCGCCTCACCGACGGCCGTAGCGACGAGGGCCGTCCAGCGGTCCAGGATGCGGCCCAGCTCGGTTCTGGCCTCCGGGCTGTGGTCGGCGATCTCGAGCGCCAGATTCCCGATGAGGCAGCCGGCCGTGAAGTCACGACGGGCGTTGTCGTCCGTCATGGCCCGGAAGAAGGCAGTGAGGCGCTCGACGGGCGGGAGCGAACTGTCTCGCAGGTGAGGGCCGAAGTCCCGGTCGACGTGCGCCCAGTAGTGCGCGAGCACGGCGGCGGCGAACACGTCCTTGCTGGCGTAGTAGCTGTAGAAGGACCCCTTGGGCACGACGGCGCGATTCGCGATCTCCTTCACCCCGCTGCCGTGGAAGCTGTTCGTGTGCATGAGCTCGACCCCCGCGGCGAGGAGACGTTCGCGGACCACAGGGTTTGCTGGGCGTGACATCCCCTGATGGTAGCCAGCCGGTCGGCGAGGAGCTGGATCCCGTCGTGCGCGATGCCTCCCCGGCGTCGCATCCGTGCTGCGCCGGTGGCGTCCCGCCGGGCATCGACCGCCACGACCGTGAGTACGGAGCCGACGGCCGTACGCAGGAGTCAGCCGAACCGCTCACCGCGTGCGGACAGGAGCTCGAGCCTGTCGTAGCTCTCGCTGCCGGGCTCAGCGGTGAAAGCCGTGAGGATCTGCGATCGGTCAGGGTCCACCAGACTCTGACCGTGCAGTTCCAGCATCCCGACGCGGGGGTGCTCGATGCGCTTGGGCGCGCAGTAGGGGCCAGCGACAGGCCGCTCCCGCCACAGAGCAGCGAATTCGGGACTGGTTTTTGAGAGCGTGTCGACAAGAGCAGTGGTGCGAGGGTCGGCCGGTGTACGGCTGTGGGTGGCGAGCAGTTGGGCGGTCAGGAGCCGGCCGTGCGTCGCGTGGTCGTCGGCCGGGATACGGCTCCGCTCCTCGAAGTCGGTGAACCAGCGGAAGACGAGCGAGCGTGCCGGCCCCGAGTACCTGGTCAGATCACCGAGGAGCAGTACGGACAACCGGTTCTGCGCAAGGGTCTCTCCCCGCTGGCTGAGGATCTGGGCCGGCGTGTCCTCCAGGCGCTCGAAGATCCGGAGCATACCGGGGTTGATCTGCTCGGCGAAGGACATCCGCTCGGGGACCGCGTATCCGGCCAGACGCAGGAGGTGGTCCCGCTCGTCGAGCGAGAGGCGCAGGCCTTGTGCGATGGACCGGAGCACCTGCTGGGACGGGCGCGGCCCGCGTTGCTGCTCGATGCGGCTGTAGTAGTCGGCTGACATGTCGCTCAGCGCGGCGACCTCCTCGCGGCGCAGACCACCGGTCCTGCGCCGCCGGGTCCGGGGCATACCGACATCCTCCGGCTGCAGCGCCTCACGTCGGCTGCGCAGAAAACGGGCGAGCTCACCGCGATCCATCAAACGGCCCCTTTCAGCAGCTCCTGCGGTCGTCGGCTCCTGATGCCGTCCAAAAGAGCAACAGGAACCGGGCGGTTCTATTCCTGTTCCGTCCTTCGTCCACCTGGGCCTGCTGCACCCGTGTCCAGTGTGCCACTGAACACACTGTTAGCGATGCCCAGGCAGTGAACCCGTCGACAGTGGTGGCCGTCGTACGCGTTGTCATACCTACCCGGAAGACGAAGGACCTGCCTCCATGCCCGCAATCCTGATCCACGGCGTTCCCGACACTCATCGTGTATGGGACGGTGTCCGCCAGCACCTGACCCGCACCGATGTGGAGGCCTGGGACCTGCCCGGCTTCGGCGCCGCGCTGCCCGACGGCTTCGGCTCCGCCAAGGAGGAGTACGCCGACTGGCTCATCTCACGTCTGGAGCAGGTCGGCGAGCCGGTGGACCTGGTCGGCCACGACTGGGGCTGCATCCTCACCGCTCGGGTCGCCTCGCTGCGACCCGATCTGGTCCGGACCTGGGCCGGTGGCAACGGGCCGGTCAGCTCCCGGTACATGTGGCACCCGCTTGCAAAGGTGTGGCAGGACCCGGCCAAGGGGGACCGGTACATGGCCGCATTCCATTCCGACTCGTTTGCGGATGATCTCGTTGCCGGGTTCGATGTCCCGAGCGAACTGGCGAGGGAGACGGCCCGCCACGTGGACGGGCCGATGAAGGACAGCATCCTCAGCCTCTACCGTTCGGCGCTGACCGTCGGCGCGGAGTGGGAGCCCGGCCTGACGGGCCTGACTGCCCCGAGCCTGGTCTTCTGGGGTGCGCTCGACCCCGCCTGCCAGAGCGAGTTCGGCGACGAACTCGCTCTGGCCGTACGGGCCTCGCGGGTTCTCAAGCTCGATTGCAACCATTGGACCGTTCTGCAGAGGCCTGCGGAGGTCGCGGCCGCGCTGGAGGAGCACTGGGGGACGGCCAGCGGCCACTGAGTGCAGTCCGGGTGACGACGGGGACGCTCCGGAGTGAACGCCGTCTGTCCCGCCCGGTGTTGAGGAAACAGTGGTTTACGCGCCCTGCGAGACACTGTTACAGTCACACCGTTTCCCGTTGATGAGTCTCGACGGGGGCGAAATCCGGACGAGCCGTGGACAGCGGGGCTGCACCGGTCGCTCAGACGGCCATGCTCTCCGGGCTGCCGCGACGATGCCGGAGCGGCGTCGAACCCGCCTCCGTAGCAGCCGAACCGCGGGCCGCCTTCGCCCCTGCCGGGTACCTCGGCCGGTCGCGTAGGCGGGGTCCTATTCATCTCCTGCCACAAGGCAGACAGGAACGGTGTGCACGTGAGCGTCATCTCGAAGATCAAGAAGGCTGCGGTCACCGCAGGAGCGGTGGGCCTGGTGGCGATGACGGCGGGCTCCGCCTCCGCCGCCGTCCCGAACACCTTCAAGGTCTGTGCCTACGGCAACTACACCGCCGTCGGTGAACTTCCCCAGCAGGGCGGCTTCTCGACCTATCTCATCCGCCCCGGCACGTGCGAGCAGATCCCCCTCGCAAGCGGCACCACGTACGGCAAGGTGTACGGGTTCTACAACAACAACCCCAGCGTGAAGTTCTACGTGGGCACGGCCAATTTCACCGCCTCCAAGGGCTGGTCGGGCTCCGCCGAGGGGTCCACCACCAGCCCCTGGCTGCGGAACTTCGGCTGATCGAGCCGTAGACGCGGTTCTGGTGCCCGGGCCGTACCCACGGCCCGGGCACCGGTGTTTCCCCAGCCCTCAATCACGCGTCAGGAGCCCCCCCCGGGCAGTCTCGCTGCGAGACCGGACCGACGGGTGGGATTCGTGATCACGACATGCCCAGAAGGAGCATGATGAACCAGCAGACCTCACCTTGGCCGAACTCCGAGGCAGCCCACATCAGACGGGCCGTGACTCTCCCCGGATCCGGGGCCGGAAGGGCTGAGGGCGTCGGGCAGTCCGCGAACGTTCCGGTGCCTGAACCGGCCGCGGGAGAACCGGCCGGAAAGGCGGGCATTCAGCGAACAGGAGAGCAGACCGAGTTCACCGGTCCGACGGCCGAACCCGCCACACCTGACACAGTCGCGAGGCCGGAAAGGGCCCTTGCCACCGGATCCGCCACGCGCGCCGCCGCCGCGCAGGTCCGGCCCGTAAACGACGACGAGGACTTCAGCGACGAAGGACCGGATCCGGCCAGGGATGATACCGACTGGCATCCCGCCGGGGCCGTCGGGCATACCGGGGGCAGGCACCGGCAGACCGCACGACGGGGCCGCAAGCCGGCCCTCGTGGTGGCGGCTGTTGTGGGCGCTGCCCTGGCTGCCGTGCCCTTCGTGACGCACAACGGTGGGAGCGGCCGCGACGAGAGCCGGAGCCGGACCTCCCCGGTCGCTGCCGTTCCCGACGACGGGACGGGACTTCTTCCCGAGGCCACGGGCACCGACGACAGAACGGAGCCCGTGGGGTTCGCCGAGGAAGCAGCCGAGAAAGAGGCCGCCGCTGCGAAGTCCCAGCACGAGCAGCGCGGTTCGGCAACGCGCCATGCCGACCTGGCGCTGCCCGGCGACACTCGTACGGCCGGGCGAACGCCGGTGGAGCCGAAGGGGAGCAGAAACCCCGCCTCTCCGGGGGCAGCGCCGGCTTCTCCGGGAGACAAGGAGGCCTCGATCCCGGAACGTGCGGACGCCGTCATCACCGGAACCCATGTGATCGCCCCGGGCGGGCCGGTCTACGCCGGCGGGGCGCAGCTGTCCATGGAGTCCGACGGAAACTTCGTGGTCCGGGACAGCACCGGGGTCGTCCGCTGGGCGGCAAACACGGCAACCCTGGGAGACCGTGCGGTCTTCCAGGGGGACGGCAATCTCGTGGTGGTCGCGGCGGACGGCAGATCGGTATGGAGCTCCGGTACGGCCGGCAATCCCGGGGCGCGTCTGGTCCTCCAGGAGACGGGCCGGCTGCTGATCAGGTCAGCTGGCGGTGCCGTGCTGTGGAGTGCCGGCTCGCCGGGCTGACCCGCATTGCGAGCACGCCCCGTTATCCCCGGAAGGTGCGGTCTGACGCACAGGCCCCGGCACAAGGGAAGTCGGAGTGCTCCCGTCCGCACGACAGCGCCGCTGCTCCTTCCCCGGACCGGATCACTGTACGGGGGACCGGGCGGGGAGGCACAGCGGCGCTCTGCAGATGGGGCCTATTCCACGACGAGAGTGACGTCGATGTTGCCGCGGGTCGCCTTGGAATACGGGCAGAGCTGGTGCGCCTGCTCGACGAGCTCGCGGCCGGCACTGCCGGACAGCTCCTCCGGCACCTCGACACGGAGGGTGACGGCGAGACCGAAGCTGCTTTCGTGCTTGCCTATGCTCACCTCTGCTGTCACGGACACGTCGGAGGTGTCCACCTTGGCCTGCCTGCCGGCCAGACCGAGGGCGCTGGAAAAGCACGCCGCGTAGCCGGCGGCGAACAGCTGTTCCGGATTGGTGCCCTGGCCGTTGCCGCCGAGGGCGGGCGGCATGGCGAGCTGGAGATCCAGCTGGCCGTCCGAGCTGACCGCACGGCCGTCACGGCCGTTCGCGGTGGCGACTGCGGTGTAGAGAGCATCCATGGGAACCATCCTCTGTCGATTTCGCGCAGTGCCCGATCGCCTGCTGGTTCCAATGAAAGCACACAATTAAACTGTGCACAATTTAATCGTGCGCATTGCTGCGGCGCGGATGCCCACCGGGTAGTGGACTGCGCTGGGCCTGCTGTGCCGTAGCGCCGAGCGATGGGCGGTCTGCGGGAGTAGTGGTGTACCAAGAGCCCGTCCTCGCAAGCCACCATCCGGCCTCGTGCTGCAGTCCAGGGTGAAAGAGCCCGACCGTTCGGTCACCGTGAGCGACCGCCCAGCCTGCCCACTGCACAGGCCCGAGGGGCTCACCTACGGCAACACCTGTACCGCCGTCCCGGCCGTTGTACTGCTGTCGCCGGAAGTGCCGTGGCAGCGAGACACACGGGAGTCACTGCGGCGAGGCCGCAGGGGAGAGGTGGAGGCGAAGGACGGGCCCTCTTGTTGCGCGGCTTCCCGGCCAGGTCAGTACGGGCAAGCCGCACGGATCCAGCTGTCCGCATCTCCCGGCGAGTACGCCGTCGACCGGTACGCCGTCGACCGGTGCGCCGTCGGCGGCGCACCGACCTACACGAGGCGGAAGAGGTACGCGCCGTCGCACCAGTAGGTGAGCCCGTCCTGCGCATGGAAGGACACGGCTGCGAGTTGGCAGGCGATGGGGCTGCTGTACGCACCCCGGTACTCGACCGCCTGGGCCGCCGCGGACGCGGTACCCGCTGTGCCGGCGAGGAGCGCGAGAGACGCAGCAGCGGTGAGTCCCGCGGTCGCGGCGAGTCGCCGGCTTCGCTTGAAGATCATTGGATTCCCTGTCTGTCGGAACTGCCGTGGCGGTGCCGGGAAAGCACGAGCCGACAGGATTACCTGCCGTCCGTGCTGCGAACGCCGACACACTGTTTCCGCATCATACGGTGTGAAAGTGCTGTGACAGTGAATACTCGATGACTGGATCACGAGACCCGAGAAGCCCGGTACCCGCTGCGGTAGTCCCGTGGCGAGACACCAGTGACCCGCTTGAACGCCGTACTGAAGGCACTCTCTGAGCCGTAGCCGACCGCGCGGGCGATGGTGGCCACGGTGCCGTCGTCCCGGCGCAGGTGGCGGGAAGCGAGTTCGACGCGCCATCGGGTGAGGTAATCGAGCGGACCGCGCCCCACCGTGTCCTTGAAACGTGCGGCGAGGGTGGACCGGGACACCGAAGCCGCCTGTGCCAGCTCGGCCACGGTCCAGGCTTGCTCCGGCCGGCCGTGTATCGCTGTCAGGGCCGCGGCGACCACCGGGTCCGCGAGGCCCGCCAGCCAGCCCGACACCGCGTTCGGATCGTGTGCCAGATGCAGGCGCAGGACATGGACGAACATGACGACAGCCAGGTGCTCCGCGACCAGGGTCGATGCCATCGGCTTGATCCGCAGCTCTTGGTCGATCTGTGTGAGTGCCCACTGCAGGGTCTCGGCCTGGGAGGTTCCCCCGGGTACGTGGACGACCGGAGGGAGTCCGTCGAGCAACAGCGCCTGCGCTCGGTCCCCGAAGGAGAAGCGGCCGCCTACGAGCACGACGTCGTCGGCACCGTTGCCCGTCCGCGCGACGCCGCCTGCGGACGAAGCGAAGACCTGCCCGGCCTCGATCGCGGCGACTCCGGGGCCGCTGCGGAGGGTGAACCGGCGGGGCCGGGTGAGCAGGTAGCAGTCCCCGGCCGCCAGGGCGAGCGGTTCATGCTCCCCTTCGACTTCGAGCAGGCAGCGGCCTTGCCGGACGGCGTTGAACTTCACCCCCGACGGTGCCTCGAACCGGATGGCCCACTCGCCCCCCGCCACCAGGGCCGAGGAGAGATGACTCCTGGTGTCCAGTAGGGCGAGTACGTCCTCCAACGGATCCAAAGCAACCCCCTCTGGACGCATGAGCAAGTTTCACGGACTATCCATCATGGATCATCCACGGTCGGATCGGTAGCGTCAAGGAGAGACCACCCGCCTCTTCAAGGAAGGCATCCCGTGTACGACCACGACCGCCTGACCACACCGTTCCACTCCCACGCCACCACCACCGACGTCATCGAGGGGGTGGACCTCACCGGACGCCGTGCCGTCGTCACCGGCGGAGCCTCCGGCATCGGCCTGGAGACTGTCCGGGCGCTTGCCGCCGCCGGCGCGGAGGTGACGGTCGCCACCCGCGACACGACAGCGGCCGGACACGTGGTCCCCGGCCTCGCCCCCGAATCGGGGGAGGGTTCGGTGCGATCGACAACGCTCGACCTGGCCGACCTGTCGTCGGTCGACGCCTTCGCACGTTCCTGGCAAGGCCCCCTCGACATACTCGTCGCCAACGCCGGGATCATGGCCGTCCCGGAACGCCGGGTGACCGCCCAGGGCTGGGAGCTCCAGCTCGCGACGAACTACCTCGGGCACTTCGCCCTGGCCACGGCCCTGCACGGGCATCTGCGGGCGTCAGGGGCTGCGCGCATCGTGATCGTCAGCTCGGGCGCACACCTGACCGCAGCCTTCGACTTCGAAGACCCCCAGTTCGCACACCGCCCGTACGACCGCTGGACGGCCTACGGCCAGTCCAAGACAGCAGACGTGCTGTTCGGTGTGGGCGCCCGACGCTGGGCCTCGGACGGGATCACGGCCAACGCCCTCAACCCTGGGTGGATCAGCACCAATCTCCAGCGCCATATCGACGACGACACCATGCGCGCCATGGGTGCCATCGACGACGAGGGCAACATCATTCCGCAGCCGTACTACAAAGAACCCGCCCAGGGGGCGTCGACCTCCGTGCTGCTGGCGGCGTCCCCGCTGCTGAACGGCGTGACGGGGCGTTATTTCGAGGACAACCAGGAGGCACGCCCGGTAGGCGGCCCCGAGGAGCAGCCCGGCGGTGTGGCAGCGCACGCGCTCGACCCGCAGACCGCAGACAGGCTCTGGGACTACGCGGCCGAGGCGCTGCCCGGCAGCTTCCGCTGACGTTCCGTACCTCCGCTACGGCCCGTGGCGCCGGCACCTTTCACACCGAAGTCCATGCGTGCGCCCGGGCGCACGCATGGACTTCGGGAAGTGCACGGCCGCTTCCCCCCGAGCATCCCTGGGTGTGAACCAAGTCCTCGTGGCAGCCCGGCGCCGCCCGCCGGGGCGGCGCCGGGCTGCCCTCGGGGTCAGCGCGTGATGGCCTTGGTCTCCAGGAACTCCTCCAGCCCCGCACGGCCCATCTCCCGTCCGTTTCCGGACTGCTTGTAACCGCCGAACGGCGCCAGGAAGTTGAGCTGACCGCCGTTCACGTCCACCTGCCCGGCCCGGATCCTGTGCGCCACGGCCATGGCGTGCCCCTCCTCGCCGGTCACGGCGGCGTTCAGCCCGTAGACGGTGCCGTTCGCGATATCGACTGCGTGGTCCTCGTCCGCGTACGGGATCACGACCAGGACGGGACCGAAGATCTCCTCCTGCGCGATGACGGACTCCGGGTCTGCACCGGCGAACACGGTCGGTCGGACGTAGGCGCCGGTTCCCAGTCCCTCGGGCCGGCCCGGCCCCCCGACGACCGCCTCGGCACCATCGGCGACGCCCCGGTCGATGTACTCGGCCACACGCCGGCGCTGTGCCTCGGAGGCCAGTGGCCCGATCACCGTGCTCGCATCGGAGGGATCGCCCACCGGGTAGCCGGCGGCGGCCTCGCGCAGCAGCTCCACCACCTCGTCGTGCCGGTCGGCCGGTACCAGCATGCGCGCCCACGCACCGCATGCCTGCCCGGCGTTCGCCCAGGCAAGGGCCAGGCCCCGGGGCACGGCCTCCGCGAAGTCCGCGTCGGGCAGGATGATGTGAGCGGCCTTGCCGCCGAGTTCCAGGGCCACCCGCTTGACCGTCCTGGAGGCGACCAGAGCCACTCGCTTGCCGGCCGTGGTCGATCCCGTGAACGACACCATGTCGATGCCGCTGTGCGCGGCTATCGCTTCGCCGACGACCGAGCCCGTGCCGTGCACAACATTCAGGACGCCTGCGGGAAGACCTGCGAGATCTGTGATCTCTGCGAAGATCCGGGCGGTGAGCGGCGCCGACTCGGACGGTTTGAGGACCACGGTGTTCCCCGCAAGCAGCGCCGGCACCACCTTGGTCGTGAGCTGTTGCAGGGGGAAGTTCCACGGGGTGATCGCACCCACCACTCCGACCGGCTCGCGCACCACCAGCGAGTTCGCGATGTCTTCCGTCCAGGGGAAGTCCTCCGCTGCGGTGACGGCAGCAGCCGCAGCGAGGACCGGGAGGCCGGCTTGCGCCGCTCGCGCGAAGGAGATCGGCGCGCCCATTTCGGCCGAGATCGTCGCGGCTATCTCCGCGGCCCGCCCGGTCATGCCCTCCGCCACACGCCGGATGACGTCGTTCCGCTCCTGCGGAGACGTGGCGGACCATCCGGGCAGAGCCGCGGCAGCCGCCGCCACCGCGCGGTCGACATCCTCGGGTGTGCCACGGGGAACGGTAGCGATCACGGCACCGGTGGCCGGGTTCACCACGTCGATGACGGCGTTCGCTGCAGGAACGGCCTGCCCGTTGATCCAGTGGGCAGGGGAGGGATAGGTGAGCGCAGAGGGGTTCATGTGCCCCAGGGAACTCCGTAGCCGGACAGGTAGCCAGGGACAAGCCGTCCCATGATCCGGGCCACAGGGCAGCAGGCGCGCTGCCGATGGCCCGTCAGGGGCTCGAACCGACGGCGGAGTCGAGAGGCACACTCATGCACTGTGTCTCTGAGCAACACACTAACTAGAGCACGTTTTGGTTGTGTGCAATTTAAATGTGCTCTAGTCTTTTGCTCGAGCCCAGCCCTCTTCAGATCCACAGAGCGCTGCACCGCCGGGTCAGCACGCCCGTGCTGACCCGACAGGACCAAGGAGCCCGACATGACCAGCAAGCGTCTGCCCCGCACATCTCTCGCCCTGGCCGCGATCGCGACCGTCGCCACGGCGGCGGCCGTGACACTCACCACGATCGCCCCCGCAAGCGCGGACAAAGCCCGCCCTGCCGCAGCGCCCAAGCCCACCGTCGTACTGGTACATGGTGCGTTTGCGGACGCGTCGAGCTGGAACGGCGTTGTCGAGCGCCTCGAGCGCGACGGATATCCGGTCGTAGCCCCCGCCAACCCGCTGCGTGGGCTGAACAGCGACACGGCCTACCTGAAGGACGTACTCGACAGCGTCGAAGGGCCTGTCGTCCTTGCCGGACACTCCTACGGCGGATCAGTCATCAGCAATGCCGCGGCCGGCGACAAGGACGTCAAGGCGCTCGTCTACCTTGCGGCATTCCTCCCCCAGGCAGGCGAAAGCGCGGGTGAGCTCTCCGGCAGGTTCCCCGGCAGCACCCTGGGAGAGGCGCTGCGCGAGGTGAACACCACGCTGCCTGGAGGTGCCGCGGTCACCGACCTCTACATCGACCAGGACAAGTTCCGCCACCAGTTCGCCGCCGACGTCCCGAAGAGCGCCGCGGGGGTCATGGCGGCGACGCAGCGTCCCATCACCAGTGCGGCCCTGGAAGAAGGGGCGTCGACCCCCGGGTGGAAGACCATCCCCTCGTGGACCATGGTCACCACGCAGGACCTCAACATTCCGGCGGAGGCCCAGCGCTTCATGGCGGCGCGTGCGGGTTCCCACAAGGTCGAGGTCAAGGCGTCCCACGCGGTGACCGTCTCCCGCCCGGCCGCCGTCACCCGGCTGATCGAGCAGGCGGTCCGCGCTACCCGCTGACACACAGAACCAGGGCTGAGGCGCCTCCACCGACGCCGCTCCCACGAAACAACACCGGGGGAGCGGCATGGTGCACCGGCGCCGCGACGGCCGAGGCGGCTCCTGTGCCGCTGGGGCGGGTGAGCAGCAGAGGGAGGAAGTTCAGGGCCGAGAAGGGCCGTCCAGATTGCCGGTCAGGCGGCGCAGCAGAAGCTGGGCGATCCCGAACTCCTCGGCGCTCAGGCCCATCGCCGCCCCGATGGCGGGCGGTACGCCGCTGATGCGACGCCGCATCAGCGCACCCTCGCGGGTCAGGGTCACGTCGACCACGCGTTCGTCGTCCCCGCGTCGTTGTCGCGACAGCAGGCCGTGCGACTCCAGACGTTTTACGAGCGGTGTCACTGTCCCGTAGTCGAGGTGCAGCGCCGCGATCAGTTCCTTGACGGTCACCGGATCTCGCTGCCACAGCACCAGCATCACCAGGTACTGGGGGTAGGTCAGGCCCACCTCGTCGAGGAGCGGCCGATAGGCGTTGGTCACGGCGCGGGAGGCCGCGTACAGGGTGAAGCAGAACTGGTCGTCGAGGACGATCACGGGCTCCTCGGTGCCGAAATCAGGATCCTCGCCCGGTGCCGGCACCGCGATCCGGGGTCTGTCCATGAGCGCACCTCCCGACGTGGCCCCGGTACGGGGCGCCTGTTCATGTCAGATTTTACCTTACCTCCGTGTATATCGTGTACACGTAAATCGTGCACGATTTTCCGCGGAGCGGCGTGGATCACATCGATTAAATAGGAATCTGAGATGCAACATTGATAGAGTCTGTCTCGTTCTCGCCGGGGCATCCGGAGGGAGTGGATAGTGTGCATAAGTGCGCCAGATTCACACTGTCTGCGGCAGACAGTCCTGCCCGGTCGTGAGTCAAAATTCGACTATGAGATGCACATTAAGGAGCCCGGGATGCTTTCCGCGCAGTCGACCCCTGTCATCCGCGCCACCCTCCCCGCCGTGGGGGCCTCGCTGGCAGAGATCACCGACCTGTTCTACCGGCGGCTGTTCGAAGCCCACCCCGACCTGCTGAAGAACCTCTTCAACCGGGGCAACCAGGTCAACGGCACGCAACGCGAGGCCCTCGCAGGCTCGGTCGCGGCCTTCGCGACACTCATCATCGAGCGCCCGGACGAACGGCCCGACGCCATACTCACCCGCATCGCCAACAAGCACGCCTCACTCGGCATCACCTCGGACAAATACGTCATCGTCGCCCGGCACCTGCTGGGGGCGGTCGCGGAGGTGCTCGGCGACGCCGTCACGCCGGAGGTCGCAGCCGCGTGGGACGAGGTCTACTGGCTGATGGCCAACGCGCTGATCTCCATGGAGGGGCGCCTCTACGAGCAGGCAGCGGTCGCCGACGGCGACGTCTGGCGCGAGATGGAGATCGCCGGGCGCCTGGAGGAGACCGCCGACGCGGTGTCCCTCGTGCTCCGCCGGACCGACGGCCTGCCGACCGGGCCGTTCCGCCCGGGCCAGTACGTCAGTGTCCAGGTGGAACTTCCGGACGGCGCACGGCAGATACGGCAGTACAGCCTGTCCGCCGCACCCGTGGAGAAGACCTGGCGCATCACCGTGAAGCGGGAGCGGGCGGCCGACGGATCCACACCCGACGGTGAGGTGTCGACCTGGCTGCACGCCAACGCACGGGCCGGGGACCGGATCGCGGTGTCCCTCCCCTACGGGGACCTGGTGCTCCCAGACGGCGACGGCCCCATTCTGCTGGCCTCGGCAGGCATCGGCGTCACCCCGATGCTGTCCATGCTGGACCACCTGTCGAAAGGCTCCTCGCAACGGGAGATCTTCGTGGTGCACGCCGACCGGTCGCCTGCCGACCACGTGCACCGCGAGGAACAGACCGAACTCGTCGACGGCCTGGCGAACGGCTCCCTGCACCTCTGGTACGAGGCCGGCGCAGACACGCACCCGACGCTCGGAGCCTCGACCGGCCGCGCGGACCTGAGCAGTCTCGTCCTGCCCCCCGCCACGACGGCGTACCTGTGCGGTCCGCTGCCCTTCATGCGGGCGGTACGGGGTGACCTGCTGAACAACGGAGTGAGCCCTGCCGCCATCCACTACGAGGTCTTCGGCCCGGACCTCTGGCGCAGCAAGTAGCGGTCCTGGCAGACCAGGCCACCGGCCGGGTACGCCGACGCACCCGGCCGGAGCCTAAGTGGCGACCTCGCGCAGCCTGCTCAGCTTCATGACCGAAGGCGTCGACCGGCCGAGGACCTCGGTCAGCACGGGGCCGCGGCCCGCCAGGCTGTCGAGCACCTCGCGCACGGGCCCGTGCAGCACCTCGGTCGTCTCCGCCGGCGAGGCGACAACGCTGATCGCGCCGTCCGCCGTGTGTGAGATCCCGTAGACCCCGTCCGGGCTCCGCCCAGTCGCAGCGCCGTGCGGACGAAGTCCCCGGTCCATCCCGCCGGCGCCGCCGCCCCCAGCAGCCCGTGCATGGCGGCCATGCGCAACTCGTCGGCCGTACAGGCGGGTTCCTGGCAGTGGGCGGCGGCGATGTCCCGTTCGTGCAACCAGGCGTCCCAGAACGAGTGCAGGGACGACACGGACCGGTGCAGGTCCCTCCGCAGCGGTCCGGGCCGCACCTCGTGGGGGTTACGAGCGGCCTTCCCCACCAGTAGCCGCTCCTCCGCCCGGACGAGGGCGGTCACTCGCGCAGCGTCTCCTGCGGAGACTCCCGGCGGAGGACGCGAGCCACTCGGCCGGGGTGGTGGCCGGGTGGAAGGGGCCGCGCACAGGGAACGGAGGGCGGCTCCCGTCGAGCCTGGCCACATGGATGGCAGCCACATCGCGCACATGGCGTACCACGTCGTGGACCGACCACTCCGTACACCGCGACTGAGCCCGCCACGCGGCGGGGCCGAAGGCGGAGACGGTCTCGACGAACCTCCGGCGCTGGCTGCGGAAGGCCTCCACAACGGAGCCCGGCCCGGTAAACCCGCTAGCTCATCCAGAACCCAAACGTACGCAGGGGACGTAGTGATGGCACACGACCTTTCAGGAGAACCGGGGCCGAAGGCGTGGCGGCCCGAGCGTTTGATGCGGCACACAACAGTACAGGTGGAGAAGAACCAACAGTGTGACGGTCACACTCTTCCGCCCTCGGATGACAGAGGGCCGGTCCGGCCCCGGCAGTGGCCGTCGACATGGACGGAGGTGATTTCGTGTCCGGGCAGAACGGGGACGCGGAGCAGGTACCGGAGGGCGAGCGGCGCAGGCGCCGACGGGCGGCCGAGGCCACCAGGGCCTGGTGGAGCGATCCAGGCAACGAGGCGGGCAGGGCCGAACGCAGACAGCTCATATCCGAAGGGAACCGCGCATGGTGGAACGATCCGGCCAATGCCGGGAAGAAGGCCAGGCAACGCCGCCGTGTGGCAGAGGCCAATCGGGCCAGGTGGAACGACCGCGGCAGAGTGGCCCACCGGAGGTTCTGGGTGCTGAGCTGGGCCCTGAGCGGGGACCAGGTGAGCACGTTCGCGGGGCGCTACAACCTGTCCGCACTTCCGGCGTGGATCACTGTGGCCCGGGACAAGGCCGGCCTCACGCCGGAGGAGACGCGCCTGGTGTGCCGGGCCCACGCGGCGGCTCGGCGGTCGCGGGGCGGCTTCGACGCCGCGTTCACCCAGGCGGAGTTGCGCACGCTCGCGGAGGGACGGGAGCGTGCGAGGGAGGAGCTCGGCAAGGACGGCGTCTGAGGCCCGCCACGACGTCAGCCCTCAGGGCGCCGGCGCTCACAACTGAACTACCCGCGCAGGACGCCTGGAGCTGCGCTGTGAACGCCTCCTGCTCGCCGGAAGCGACGGCAGGCTCCTGGTCGTGCACCACGCCGACCCTGGTACGCCATCCATGGAGAAGATGTCCCGACTCGCGCAGGGGGCCACACGTGACAAGCAGGCACCACTGACCGTGGGCCTCTGCGCCGCACCGCCTCAGATCACGGTGCCTAGGGTGTCACCGAGGCGGTGCCGGGCGGCCCGGGTCGCCGGCAGCGCGGCGGCCAGCAGCGCGGCGAGGCACGAACCACCGACGACCGCCAGCAGGACCCACGGCGGCGGCAGCTCCGCGACTCCGGAGCCGATGCCCATCGATGCGGCCTGCTTGTCGATCAACCACCGAGTCAGGGGGCCCCCCAGTGCCGTGGCCAACAGGGCAGCCGCAAGTGCTTTGAACGCGCCGGCCGCCATCACGACCGCTATCACCTGGCGTGGCGTCAGGCCGATGGCCCGGAGAGCGAACAGGTCCCGCCTGCGGTCACTCAGGATCGCTCCGACCATGCTGAGCAGCTCGGTCAAGCCGATGAGGACCAGGACCCCGACCAGTCCGGCGATGACACCCCGGGCGGGGGTGAGCCGGTCCGCGGGATTGCTCACGGCGCGGATCTCCGCGCCACCGCCGGCGGCCGAGACCAGCTCCTTGCGCACCGCGTCGGGGTCGGCTCCCTGCCTGAGCCGGAGCTGGTAGAAGTCCGGGCGCATCGACGGACTGCGTTCCCACAGTGTGTCCATGCTCGTGCTGATGATTCGGCCACCGTTCTCCGGTTCGACCACACGGCCCACGATGTGCAGGATCTGGGGGCGGCCGGCCACTGTCATCCGTACCCAGTCGCCGGTCTCGATGCCGAGCAGATCAATCATCCCCTGCCCGGCGACCGCCTCGTCCGGACCGTGTACGGCACGTCCTTCCGCCAGTGCGAAGGGATACGGCTCGGCGAGGGTGCCCAGTCCCCGCAGCGAGAGTGTGCCGGTCTGCCCCGGCACCAGCGCGGTCACCTCGCTTCCGGGATGTGCGGCGGATACGTCGGGCGCGGATTCCAGCAGGGCGCGAAGGCCTGCGTCGTCCATCCCGTCACCCGCACGTGCGGTCAGGGACGCGGCGAGCCCTAGTTCACCCGGACGGCTCTGGAAGCGGTCGATCGTGGTCAGTGTCCCCAGGGCGACGGTGATCAGGAGCAAGGGAAGGGCCAGTGAGGCTGTCGACGCCAGGGTGCGTGCCCTGCGCGGGAAGGCGCCGCGCCAGCCGAGTACGACAGAGGGCGGGAGCCGTACACCCCGCAGCCCCAGCGCACTCCTGGTCAGGGCGGATATCTGGTTGCTCGGAGCCGGTGGGGAGGGGGACGCGGGGACCGAGGGGACCCGGCCGGCCCGCCAGGCGGCGAGCGCCGTGGCGATGCCGATGAAGAGGACGGCCGCCGCGGGTATGGACAGTGCGGACCAGGGCCGGCCGGGCAACTCCTGCCACATGCCCACGGCCTCGCCGACCCGGCCCGGTACCGAGGCCCCGAGCGTCTCCGCCGATACGGTGCCCAGTGCGGCGCCGAGCAGGGCCAGGGAGAGATGGCGGATGAGGAAGACCCGCACGACATGGCCAGGAGTGAATCCGATGGCTTTGAGCACGGAGATGTCCCGCAGCTGACTGCGGATCCTGGTGCTGATCGCCCCGACGACGGCCAGCGCGGCGGCGAGCAGCGCACCGGTTGCGAACAGACCGACGAGCAGCCCGAGCAGCCGGTCGTCGCTCTCGGTCTCCGCACGTGCCCGACGCCAGTCCGCCACCTGGACGACATTGTCCGCACCGAGCACGGTGACGGCGCGCTGCACGGCGAAGTCGGTGTCGGCGGGATCGCTGAGCCGCAGAGCGACGAATTGGCCGCGGACGCTCGCATCGAGGGCCAGGCTGTCCACCTCGCCGGGACTCACCCAGCCGACGCCGGGCCTTTTCCCGGCCGCATAGGGCAGTTCCGCGCTGTCCGCGATGCCCGTCACGGTCAGGGACCGTCTGCTCCCGTCCTTCCCGGACAAGGTGAGGAGATCACCCGGCTCGGCCCACAGAGCCTGGGCGACCCCGCTCTCCAGTACGATCCGGCCGTTGGCGCCACGGGCGGGCCAGTGCCCCTCGGCCAGCACGGGGCGGCCGACAGCCGGGGGCGCAACGGGCATCTCGCGCAGTTCCACGGAGGCAGAGCTCGACGAGGACTGCACCGAGGTTTGGGCAGTTCGAAACGGACCTGACACGGCCGTGACACCGTTTTGCTCGCGCAGTCCACTCACATCGGTACCGGGGCGGGTGTGAAGGACTACGTGGGCACCTTTCGACTGGCTGAACACACGTTGCCACGGGTCGGACGCGTAGCTCACCAGGGCGCCGGCCATGAGCAGCGAGACAACGATTCCGGACGTGGCGAGAACGACGAACAGGGCCTCTCCACGGTGTGCCCGCAGGTCCGCCAGCAGCCAGCGCAGCGTCGTCCACATGACTTCAGTCCTTGAGCTCGAGGACGCCCGAAACGCCGTCGCGCGGCCGCCGCCGGTCGGTGGCCCCGTCCAGGCGGGCGTCGTCGGTGATCCGGCCGTCGAAGAAGCTGATCACGCGGTCTGCCGCGCTGGCCATCCGTGCGTCGTGGGTGACGAGCACGATGGTCTGGCCCTGCGCGTGGAAGCGGGTCAGTAGCCGCATGACCTCGCGGGTGCCCCTGCTGTCCAGACTGCCGGCCGGTTCGTCGGCCAGCAGCAGGCCGGGGTGGTTGACGAGGGCGCGGGCAAGGGCCACACGTTGTTGTTCACCACCGGACAGTGTGCCGGGCATGCTGCGCTCCTTGCCGTCGAGGCCGAGCTCGGCCAGGAGCAGACGTCGTTCGGCGCGGGCCTGCCGTGGGGTACTGCCTGCCAGGAGAGCGGGCAGTTCGATGTTGTCGGCGACGGTGAGGTTGGAGACCAGGTTGAAGAACTGGAACACAATGCCGATGCGGCGGCGGCGGAGCATCGCCCAGCGTCCTTCGCTGTAGGAATCGACCCGCTCGCCGTCCAGCCAGATGCCTCCGCCGTCCGGGCGCTGGAGCCCGCCCAGCAGGTGAAGCAGTGTCGACTTGCCTGCTCCCGAAGGGCCGGTCACGGCCACGAACTCGCCCTGGTGCACGGTCAGGTCCACCCCACGCACCGCCCTGGCCGGGGCGCCTTCGCCGTGGTGCGTCTTGGTAACGCCCTCCACGCGCAGGATAGGTGCGGCCGGGCGAGTCGGTTCGTCGCTCATTCCAGCTCCTCCTGGCAGCGCTCCAACCAGTCGAGGTCGGCCTGCAGGTGCAATATCGCGCCCTCGATGAGGAGTTGCGCGATGCGGTTGTCCCGGTCCTCCGCAGCGGCGAGCTTCGACAGGTTCCGCATGGTGGTCAGGTATCGGCGCCGCTGTTTGTTGATGAGTTCGATCTGGTCGGCCATCCCCGATCCGGGGGCGAGAGCGAGCTTCATGAAGAACTCGTCCCGGACCCGCGCCTCCTCGGCCGGCTCCTCGAACCAAGCCAGTACGGCCTCGCGTCCGGCCTCCGTGAGCCGGTAGGTCTTTTTGTTGGGCCGACCGGCCTGCGGGACCTCCTCGCCCTCGATCAGCCCGGCCTTCTCCAGCCGGCCGAGCGTCACATAGATCTGGCCGACGTTCGGCTGAGGGTACGCGGCACCCAGGACTTGCTCAAGGGCCTGCATGAGCTCATAGCCATGGGCGGGCCCACGGGCCAGAAGCGTCAGAAGGGCCAGCCGCATGCGCCCTCCCTCCCTACGCTCCGGATCGGTCGTTCCACCTGGTGTGTGCGCGCCTAGTATCGCGCATGGCTAACAGGTATATATGGCAGCTGACGCCGGGCGATGAAGGCCGGCGCGTTGCACGGGGAGGAACCCATGCGGTGGACGTGGACCGCGGCCAGGGTGCTTCTGACCGTTGTGGTGATCCTGGGAGGTTCCACCGCGAGCGGTGTGGAGCCAAGGCGGGACGGCGGCCGGGGCCCGATGACACTGGCGACCGCCGGTGATCTCACCCATTACCTGGGCCCGCTGCTCGACGGCTGGAACCGCCGGCACCCGGATGAGCGGGTCACTCTGGTCGAGCTGCCCGATTCCGCGGACGAGAGCCGTGATCAGATGATCACCGATCTGCGGTCGGGATCGGGCCGCTTCGACGTCCTCAACATCGATGTGGCGTGGACTTCGGAGTTCGCGGCCGCAGGATGGATCGCCCCGCTCGAACGTGGACGCTTCCCGCTGGGCGCCTTCCTTCCCCCGGTGGTGGACACCGCCACGTTCGACCGGCGCCTCTACGCAGTGCCCTATGTGACCAACGCCGGACTGCTCTACTACCGCAAGGACCTTCTCGACAGGGAAGGCGAAGCGGCGCCGCGCACCTGGGAGGACCTGGTCCGGCAGGCGAAGACCGTCGCGCCCCGGTACGGGCTGGGCGGCTACGCGGGACAGTTCCTGCCCTACGAGGGGCTGACGGTCAATGTCACGGAAGCCGTCCACTCGGCGGGCGGTTCCTTCTTCAGTGGTGAGGGACAGCGCGTCACCGTGGACTCCGCAGCCTCGGAGGCGGGCATCGGCTTCCTCGCCCGGGGAGTCCGCGAAGGCTGGATACCCCGCGAAGCCCTGGAGTACAAGGAGGAGGAGTCGCGGCGGGCGTTCCAGGACGGCGAGCTCCTCTTCCTGCGGAACTGGCCGTACGTCCACACGCTGGCCGACGGCCCCGACTCCGTGGTGGCCGGCAGGTTCGGCGTAGCACCGCTGCCGGGTCCGGACGGGCCGGGTGCAAGTGTGCTCGGCGGTTCCAACCTGGCCGTGGGGGCGCACTCCCGGAACAAGGACTCGGCAGCAGACCTGATCGCGTACCTGACCAGTGAGCCGGTGCAGCGGAAGGTGCTCACCGAGGGCTCGCTGCCCCCTGTACGGGCGGCGCTGTACGGGGATCCGGCGTTGAAGCGGCAGTTCCCCTACCTGCCCGCGCTGCGCAGAAGTGTGCTGGCGGCCCAGCCCCGCCCCAAGACCCCGCACTACGACCAGGTGACGCTGGCCGTGCAGGCGGTGGTGAGCGACGCCCTGGCGCTGCGGCTGTCGCCGGAGGCAGCCGTGCGGCGGCTGTCCGAGGAGCTGCGGGAGATCAGCCGACAGAGCTGAACAGGACGCGCATTATCTGCGGACCCCTACCTACATGTTAGGTAGGGGTTTTTGGTTTCCTGGGTAGTCATACCTGCTTATTGCGGGCATCTTTTGCTTGCTTCATTGACATCTTCTTGGCACGCCTACTTAACATGCATGTATAACTTCCGCCTGCATGGGTCAGGCATCTCCAAGCGGAACAGGTCAACGGGCCATGCTCACAGTCCCTGCCGGAAACGGCCTCGTACATGACGTCACACACCCCCGCTGGTGGCGTGACGCGGTGATCTACCAGATCTACGTCCGGAGTTTCCTGGACAGCACAGGGGACGGCATCGGCGATCTCGCCGGTGTCCGCGCGGGACTGCCGTACCTGAAGAAGCTCGATGTGGACGGCATCTGGCTCAGCCCCTTCTACCCCTCGCCGCAGCACGACCACGGCTACGACGTCGCCGACTACTGCGGCGTCGACCCCGTCTTCGGCGACCTCGACGAATTCGACCTGCTCGTCCGCGACGCGCGCCGGCTCGGCGTCAAGGTGCTGCTGGACATCGTTCCCAACCACTGCTCCAGCGAGCACCCCTGGTTCCGCGAGGCGCTCG
Organism: Streptomyces sp. NPDC002911; assembly: GCF_053591835.1. Classification (NCBI taxonomy): domain Bacteria; kingdom Bacillati; phylum Actinomycetota; class Actinomycetes; order Kitasatosporales; family Streptomycetaceae; genus Streptomyces; species Streptomyces sp. NPDC002911. Next base: position 28,356 of record NZ_JBSFUO010000044.1, read on the forward strand.
CCGCCGGCCCGGACGCCCCGGCCCGCACCCGCTTCCACTTCGCGGACGGCCGCGGGCCGGACGGCGAGGAGCCGCCCAACAACTGGCGCGCCATGTTCGGTGGACCTGCCTGGAGCCGGACCACGGATCCGGACGGCACCCCCGGACAGTGGTACCTCCACCTGTTCACCCCCGAGCAGCCTGACCTCAACTGGCGCAACCCCGAGGTGGGCGCCCACTTCGACCACGTCCTGCGCTTCTGGCTCGACCGAGGTATCGACGGCTTCCGTATCGACGTGGCCGCCGGACTGTTCAAGCACCGGGAGCTGCCCGACTCGGACGACCCCGGCATCGACGAGCGGACCCGCGACTCCGTCAACCCGCTGGCCTGGAACCAGCCCGAGGTCCACGACGTGTGGCGGGCCTGGCGCGCGGTGTGCGAGGAGTACACGGCACGCGACGGCCGGGAACGGCTCCTCGTGGGCGAGGTCTCCGTACCCACTCCCCGCGAACAGGCCGAGTACGTACGGCCCGACGAGCTGCACCAGGCCTTCTTCTTCGACCTGCTCAGCGCGCACTGGGACGCTGCCGCCTTCCGCGGCACCATCGACGAGGCCATCCGGGACATCGCCGGCACCGGCTCCACCGTCACCTGGGTGCTCAACAACCACGACCAGGTCCGCACCGTCACCCGGTACGGCGAACTGGGCGCCGAAGCCAGCGGACTCGGCGCCGCCCGCGCCCGCGCTGCCGCACTGCTCATGCTGGCGCTGCCCGGAGCCGCGTACATCTACCAGGGCGAGGAACTGGGGCTCCCCGAAGTTCTCGACCTGCCCGACGAGGTGCTGACCGACCCCATCTTCCGCCGCACGGGCAGCCGCGCGCGGATCCGCGACGGCTGCCGCGTCCCGCTGCCCTGGTCAGGGCACGCCTCGCCGTTCGGCTTCACCCGGAGCAGCGGCGACGCCCGGCCGTGGCTGCCGCAGCCCGAGTGGTTCGCCGAGCACGCCACCGACCGTGCACTGGCCGACACACGCTCCTTCTGGCACCTCTACCGCGACGGCCTCCAACTGCGCCGCAGTCTTCCCCAGCTCGGCGAGGGCACCCTGCGCTGGCTGGAGACCCCGCCCGGCGTCCTTGCCTTCGTCCGCGGCGACGGACTCGTATGCGCCGTCAACTTCGGCTCCACGGCCGTACCCGCCCCGGTGCCCGGCACTCCTCTGCTCGCCAGCGGTCCCTGCTCGGACGGCGAACTGCCCGGAGCGACCGCGGCCTGGTGGATCTCCGACAGCGCCACGCTCTGACCTCGCTCCACAGCCCCCCGAACGACAGCCACCCCGTCCGTCCCCGACCGAAGGGCCACAGCCATGCCGAAACCGCGTACTCACCTGCTCAGCAGTTCAATGCTCCTGCTCGCGCTGGGCGCGACCGCCTGCGGCGGTGACCCCGTCGGAGCCGCCGGCGGAGAGGGCAAGGACTTCGCCGGGCAGACCGTCACGGTCGCCGGTGTCTGGACCGGCACCGAGCAGGAGAACTTCCAGAAGGTACTGGACGCCTTCTCCGAGCAGACCGGCGCCAAGACCGAGTTCGTCTCCACCGGCGACAACCTCTCCACCGTCGTCGGCAGCAAGATCGAGGGCGGCGACGCCCCGGACGTCGTCATGGTCCCGCAGGTCGGCGTTCTCAAGCAGTTCGCGGGAAGCGGCTGGCTGGAACCCCTCTCCGCGAAGACCGAGAAGACCGTCGGCGCCAATTTCGCCGAGGTGTGGAAGAACTACGGCACCATCGACGGCACCTTCTACGGCCTCTACTTCAAGGCCGCCCACAAATCCACCGTGTGGTACAGCCCCGAGACCTTCGAACAGGCCGGCGTCACGCCCCCCAAGACCTACGAGGAGATGCTGGAGACCGGCCGCGCGATCGCCGACTCCGGTCTGCCCGCCTTCGCCGTGGCCGGTGAGGACGGCTGGACCCTCACCGACTGGTTCGAGAACGTCTACCTCTCCCAGGCCGGACCCGAGAAGTACGACCGGCTCGCCGCCCATGAGATCAAGTGGACCGATCCGAGCGTCGTCGAAGCGCTCACCACGCTCGGCAAACTCTTCGCCGACAAGGACCTCGTCGCGGGTGGCGCCTCCGGCGCCCTGCGCACCGACTTCCCCACCTCGGTCGAGAAGGTCTTCGGGACCGATCCCGAGGCCGGCATGGTGTACGAGGGCGACTTCGTCGGCGCACTCGCCAAGGAGCAGCACGACAAGAAAGTCGGCGACGACGCCGTCTTCTTCCCCTTCCCCGCGGTGAAGGGCGGACAGGCATCCGTGGTCAGCGGCGGCGACGCCGCCGCCGTACTCAAGGACGGCCGCAACAAGAAGGCCGGCATGGCGTTCCTGGAATTCCTCGCCACTCCCGAAGCCGCTGAGGTCTGGGCACAGGCGGGAGGGTTCCTGTCCCCCAACACCGCACTCGACCTCTCCAGCTACGGCGACAGGACCGCACGCGATACGGCGAAGTCCCTCATCGACGCCGGGGACTCGGTCCGCTTCGACATGTCCGACCAGGCCCCCGCCGCCTTCGGCGGCACCAAGGGCGTGGGGGAGTGGAAGATCCTGCAGGACTTCCTCCGGGACTCCTCGGACCCCGAGGCCACTGCGGCCCAGCTCGAGAACGCCGCGGCCAAAGCCTACAAGAACTGAGGCCGGACAGTGACTTCCATCGACACCCTCGCGGCGGTGCCCGCCGCGGGCCCGGCGCCGGGGCAGCGCGCCGCCCGGCGCAGGCGGCGCCTGGTCGCACTCGCCTTCGTACTGCCCACCCTGCTGCTGCTCGGGGCACTCGTGCTCTACCCCGTGGTCTTCTCCATCGGCCGCAGCTTCTTCGACGCCTCGGGAGACACGTTCGTCGGGGCCGACAACTACAGCGAGATGTTCCGTGACCCGGCCACGCTCAAGGCGATCCGGAACACCGCAGTGTGGGTGGTCGTCGCCCCCACACTGCTGACCGGCCTGGGCCTGATCCTCGCCGTCCTCACGGAGAAGATCCGCTGGGCCACCGCGTTCAAGCTCCTGCTGTTCATGCCCATGGCGGTCTCCTTCCTCGCCGCGGGCATCATCTTCCGGCTGGCCTACGAACAGGACCCCGACCGGGGGGTGCTCAACGCGGTCGTCGTCGGTGTCCACGACAGCGTCAACGGGACCTCCGCCTACCCCACGGCGAGGGCCCGCGACGGCGAGGGACTCAAACCGGAGCCGGACGGCTCGTACCGGACGGAAGCATCCGTCGAGCCGGGCAGCACCACGGGTCTCGGACTCGTGGGCATCCAGCCGAAGGACATCGCCGCGGCCGCGCGCCCTGCGGCCCCGGCCGCAGCCACGGCCGCAGGAGACGACGAGGTCCGTGGTGTGGTCTACCTCGACTTCGCCCCCGGCGGCGGCGGCGAGCGCGGCCGCGTGGATGCCGAGGAGAGCGGACTTCCCGGCATGACCGTCGAGGCCGTCAGGAACGGAAGCACGGTGGGGAGTACCTCGACCGCCGCGGACGGCTCCTTCCGGTTCACCGGCCTCGAGCCGGGCACATACGGTCTGCGCCTGCCCGCCGAGAACTTCGCCGCACCCTACGAAGGCATCGCCTGGCTAGGCCCCGCCCTCGTCACACCGGCCATCATCGGCGCTTATCTCTGGATCTGGACAGGGTTCGCCATGGTGCTCATCGGTGCCGGGCTCGCCGCACTGCCCCGGGAGACGCTCGAGGCCGCCAGGATGGACGGCGCCGGCGGCTGGCAGATCTTCCGCCGCATCACCGTCCCCCTGCTGTCACCCGTGCTGACTGTGGTCTTCGTGACGCTGGTCATCAACGTCCTGAAGGTATTCGACCTCGTCTACATCATCGCCCCCGGCCCGGTGCAGGAGGACGCGACCGTGCTCGCCACCCAGATGTGGCTGGTCTCCTTCGGCGGTGGCAACAACCAGGGTCTCGGCAGCGCCCTCGGAGTGCTCCTGCTGCTCCTGGTCGTACCCGCCATGGTCTTCAACGTACGACGTTTCCGCAGGAGTCAGTCATGACCACAACACTCACCGAGCCCGATGTCGCGGCCCGCCAGGAACCGCCGCAGGTGCCACGGCCACCGCGGTCCGCCAAGAACCGCGGCGCGATGCGGTGGTTCGGCAACGGAGTGGTCCAAGCACTCCTGGTCCTTGTAGGCCTGATCTGGATCACGCCGCTCGGAGGGCTGTTCCTCTCCTCCCTGCGCGGCGACGACGACAATGCGAGCAGCGGCTGGTGGACCGCCCTCACCGATCCCGGACAGCTGTCCCTCGACAACTACAGCGCTCTCCTGGCCGACTCGGGCATCACCCGGGCATTCTGGAACACGGTCCTCATCTCCGTACCCACCACCGCCCTGGTCGTGATCCTCGCGGCGCTCGCCGGATACGCCTTCGCCTGGCTGGAGTTCCCGGGCCGCGACGTCCTCTTCCTGGCCGTGGTCGCCATGCTGGTCGTGCCCGTGCAGATCGGCCTGCTGCCGATCGCCAAGCTCTTCGGACAGCTCGGCCTGTTCGGCACCATTCCGGGGGTGGTGCTCTTCCACGTCGCGTACGGGCTGCCTTTCGCCGTCTTCCTGCTGCGCAACTACTTCGCGGAGATCCCGAAGGAGATGCTGGAGGCCGCGCGGATGGACGGCGGCGGCGAATGGCGGATCTTTGCCCAGCTGGTGCTGCCTGTGGGCAGGCCTGCCATCGCGAGCCTCGCGATCTTCCAGTTCCTCTGGGTCTGGAACGACATGCTCGTCGCCCTGCTGTTCGCCTCCAACGACGCACAGCCGCTCACGGTCGCCCTGCAGTCCGAGATGCGGCAGTTCGGGTCCAACATCGGGATCCTGGCGCCGGGGGCCTTCCTCTCGCTGGTCGTACCCCTGATCGTCTTCCTCGCCTTCCAGCGGCACTTCGTCCAGGGAGTGATGGCCGGCTCGGTCAAGTAGGGCGCGGACATACCTGTGGGCGCACGGACTCCATGTCCGTGCGCCCACAG
>NZ_JBSFUO010000045.1:0-28269 GCF_053591835.1 Streptomyces sp. NPDC002911
TCGCGCAGATTCTCGGGGCGGGTGAGCAGGAGGCGGGCGAAACGCTGCGGGGTGGTGACTGGCCTGTCGCCCTCGGCGCGGCCTTGGGTGAGGTAACGGACCAGGAGGTTGGCGCTGCCGGTGTAGCCCAGCTCCTTGATCTCGCGCAGGAGGTGAGTGACGGGCACCGCGGGGTCTTCACTTCGGCGCCGGCGCAGGTGGTCGCGGTAGGGGTCGGCGAGTGTGGGCTTGTAGCGGGGTGCGCGGCGGTCGCCGGTGGGCTCCTTCATGCGGGCGTATCGCTTGACGGTGTTCAGGGCGACATCGAGGCGGCGGGCGCATTCGAGGAGGCCGACGCCCTGGTCGAGCAGATGGTAAATCCGCCGCCGGCGCTCGCGGGTGGTCTGCTCGCGCACGCCCCCAGGTCGGGCGGGGTTCACAACGATGGCCCAGCAGGCGGCGTGGGAGCGGACTTCGGCACGCTGCGGCCTCGGGGCGCAGGGCGTCGGAGACGGACTTGACGCCGCCGTGCGCGGTGAGGCCGCCGTCGACGGGGATCTCGGCTCCGGTGATGAACGAGGACTGGTCGGACATCAGGAAGACCACCAGCGGCGCCACTTCGTCGACGTTTCCCGTGCGCCCCAGCGGGGTTTCGCGGATGTTAGGGCTGCGGAGGAGCCGACGTTCACGATGGAGGAGCCCGGGGGCATCAGGGGCATGAGGTGCTGGATGCCGAGGAGAGGGCCGGTGACGTTGACCGCGTGGACGCGTGCCATGTCCTCGGGGTGCACGTCGCCGACGCGGGCGCGCCAGGTGATGCCCGCGTTGTGGACCAGGCCGTGCACCTGCCCGTACGTCTCCCGGAGTTCGGCCGCGAGGTCGGCCCAGTCCTGCTCGCTGGTGACGTCCAGAGCGCGGCAGCCGTCCCCGGGTTCGACATCCGTGGCGATGACGTGGGCTCCCTCGTGGGCAAGAGCGGCGGCCTCGGCTGCGCCCTGACCACGGGCCGCGCCGGTGACGACGACCACCTTGCCGAGCAGTCGCATGGGGTGCGGGACGGTCACGGCCGCTCCCGGTTTCGACGCCGGCCGGTCGGCAGGGGCAGGGGCTCAGCACCGGGGACAACGGTGTTGGTGAGCGTGCCGACGCCCTCGACGGTCAGGCTGACGGTGTCACCCGGTTGCAAGGGGGGCGGGGTCTGCTCACCGCGCCGGCCCCACAGCTCGGCGAGGCAGCCGCCGTTGCCGCACGTGCCGGAGCCGAGGACGTCGCCCGGGACCACCCGGGTGCCGCGTGAGGCGTAGGCGGTCATCTCCTCGAAGGTCCAGCTCATGTTGGACAGGAGGTCCTCGCCGACGGTCTCTCCGTTGATCGCGGCGGTGAGGGCCAGCCGCAGGAAGCCTTCGGAGTCGCGGTAGGGCTCCAGCTCGTCCGCGGTGACCAGGTAGGGGCCGAGGGTGGTTGCGGTGTCCTTGCCCTTGCACGGGCCGAGCCCGACCTTCATCTCCGCCGACTGGAGGTCGCGGGCGGACCAGTCGTTGAAGACGGTGTAGCCGACGATGTGGTCACGGGCCCGTTCCGGGGTGAGGTCGCGGCCTTCACGGCCGATGACGGCTGCGACCTCGAGTTCGAAGTCGAGCACGGCGGAGCCGGGTGGCACGGGGACGCCGTCGTGGGGGCCGTAGATCGCGTGGGGGTTGGTGAAGTAGAAGGTCGGTGCCGCGTACCACTGCTCGGGTACACCCGCCACTCCGTCGACTGACCGGCGCACACCTTCGACGTGCTCCTCGAAGGTGACGAAGTCGCGTACGGACGTGGGCTGGAGTGGGGCCAGCAGCCGGACCTGGGAGACATGGGGGCCGGCCGGTACGTCGAGTGCTGCGGCTCCCGCGGCGAGCAGGCCGGGCAGCCCGTCGGTCTCCGCGAGCAGCATGGTGAGTGAGGTGACGCCGGGCAAGGGGAAGAGTGTGCCGTCCTCTTCCACGACGGCAACGCGGTGGCGGTGCTGATGTTCGTAAGCGGCGAAACGCATGGTGCGGCTCCAGAAGGGGGCGGGGAAGGGCCGCTGCGGCAGTGTGCGTGACGGCCGCAGCGGCCCCCGACAGGAGAGGAGTGGTCCGGCTCAGACCGGCGGGGCGACGAACACGCCGCGGTCGGGGTCGTTGAAGGACTCCTTGGCGACGAGTTCGTTCATCGCGTTGGCGGTGCCCCACTGGTCGGTGACCTCGGGCTTGGAGAAGTCGTAGACGTGCGGGTGCCAGGTGTCCTCGTCGAGGTTCTCCAGCTCGGTCGTGTACTCGACGGTGTTGCCGTGCGGGTCGAGGAAGTACGTGAAGGTGTTGTCGCCCGCCATGTGCCGTCCGGGCCCCCAGATCTTGCGGAAGCCGGCCCGCATGACACGGCCGGAGCCGCGCATGTACTCGTCGATGCCGCGCATCTCGAAGGAGACGTGGTGCAGGGCGGTGTGCGGGCCCTGGGCGATGGCCATGGAGTGGTGCTGGTTGCTGATCCGCATGAAGTGCATGACCTCGCCCATGTGCGGCGAGGAGAGCGTGTCGGAGAGGGCGAAGCCGAGGTGGCGCTCGTACCACTGGCGGGTGCGGTTCAGGTCGGGGGAGTTGAGGACGACGTGGGAGAGCTTGACCGGAATGGCCTCCTTCTCCTCGATCTTCCGGTGCTGCCGGACCCCGACGTCGGCCGAGACCTCGATGGTGCGGCCGTCGACGTCGAAGAAGCGGAAACCGTACCCGCCGCCCGGGGTGTCCACGGCATCGGGCCGCGAGATCAGCTGTACGCCGCCGGCCAGGAGCCGCTCGGCCAGGGTGTCCACATCGGCCGGGCTCGCGGCGCCGTAGGAGACGAGGTCGAGCCGCTTCTCCTCGGCCTTGCGCAGCCGTACGACGTACTGCTCGGGGGAGCCCTCGGCGGCCAGGAAGGAGATCCCGGAGTCCTCGGTGACCTTGGTCAGGCCCCAGACGCCGGCGTAGAAGTCGAGTTGCTTGTCGTAGTCGGGCACCGCCAGGTCGACATGACGCAGGTGGGTGAGCAGGCGTGCGCTCATGGTGGTTCCTCCTCAGGTGAGAGCGGGGCCGAGCAGGGCGGCGGCGTTGTCACCGCGTACGGCGTCGAAGTCGGCCCGGGGCAGCCTCGCGGCGCGCAGGGCGCCCACCGGGTCCTCGGTGCCCATGTCGAAGGGGAAGTCGGAGCCGAGGAGTACGCGGTCGGCTCCGGCCACCCGGATCAGCTCGCGCAGGACGTGCGGGTCGTGAACGAGGGAGTCGAAGTACAGCCGCCCGAGGTAGCTGCTCGGCGGGTGGGCGCAGCCGGCACCGGCGTCGGAGCGCGTGGACCAGGCGTGGTCGGAGCGGCCGATGTGGGTGGGCAGGTAGCCGCCGCCGTGTGCGGCGATCAGTTTCAGGCCCGGGTGGCGGTCGAGGACCCCCGAGAAGATGAGGTGGGAGAGCGCGACGGCGTTCTCGGTGGGCTGGCCTACCGTGTTGGACAGGTACCACCGGTCCAGACGCTCGTCGAGCGTGCAGCCGAAGGGATGTAGGAACAGCACCGCGCCGCTCTCCTCCGCCCGGGTCCACAGAGGCTCGTACGCGGGGTCGGACAGCTCCCTGCCCGGTGCGTGGCTGGAGATCTCCACCCCGAGCAGCCCCTGCTCCAGGGCGTGGTCGAGGGCGCGCACCGCCCGCTCCGGGTGCTGGAGCGGTACGAGTCCGAGCCCGCGCAGCCGTTTCGGGGCCGCCGAGCAGTGCGCCGCGGTGGCCTCGTTGGCCAGCCGGTACACCTTCTCGGCCGTCTCCTCGTCGGTCCAGTAGTGGTAGTGCGAGGGGGACGGGCTGACCAGTTGTATGTCGACGCTCTGCTGGTCCATCGCCGCAAGGCGCACCGCGACGTCAGTCAGTTCCGGGATGCGCTTACCCACCATGGGTCCGCTCACCGCGAGAGCCTCGGCGCCGTTGCGTCGGGCGTCCAGAGCTTTTGCCGCATCGTGGCCGGGCAGCCCGGCCACGAGCGCCTCGACCTCCGGAAGCAGGACGTGCGCGTGTACGTCTACGGTCGGGGCGGTCACGGCAGCTCCCGGAGCATCGTCATGGTGCGGCCCATCAGGCCGGGCACGTCGGCGTCGCGTACGCCGTCGAGCTGCCACTGCCCGATCTGCACAGACGCTTCCACCACCGGCCGGACCCTTGCGATCCGTCGCTCGTAGTACTGCTGGAACAGGGTGTCGTCCCAGGTGTCGGACTCGGTCAGGAGCTGCGCGAGGACCCAGGCGTCCTCCAGGGACAGGGCGGCACCCTGGGCGAGGGTGGGCGGGCAGCAGTGGGCGGCGTCGCCGACGAGGACGACCCGGCCCCGGTGCCATGACCCCTCGACCAGCATGCGGTCGAACCAGGTGTAGTTGACCTGCGCCGGGTCGGTGATGTGTTCGGTGATCTCCGGCCAGTTGCCGCCGTAGGCGGAGGCCAGGCGGCGCATCTCGTCGGCGTACGACTCGGCCGGGATGGTGGCGCGGTCGCGGTTGGCCTCGACGACGTACGCGTAGAGCGTGGTGTCGCTGGTCGGGCAGTAGCCGGCGATGAAGGCCGGGCCGCCATAGGCGAGGTCGGTGCGCTCCACGCCTGTGGGGCGGGGGGCGGCGACGCGCCAGATGGCCATGCCGGTCGGTTCGGGCTTCGCCGTGATGCCGATGGCGGCCCGGGTCGTGGAGCCGAGGCCGTCGGCGGCGATCACCAGGTCGTAGCGGCCCTCGGAGCCGTCACTGAAGCGGACGGAGACGCCGTCGGCGTCTTGGTCCATGATCTCTGCGGTGACCCCCAGGCGGACGGAGGCGCCGCTGGCGCGCACGGCCTCGATCAGGATGCGCTGGAGCTGGGGCCGCTGCATGCCGACGGTGGCGGGGAGGTCGTCGCCACCGCTGCGGATGTCGTCCTGCGCGTGCAGGACGGTCCCGTCAGGGGCGGTGATGCCGACCGACCCGAAGCCGAAGCCGGAAGCCTCAATTTGCTCCCACACGCCCAGCTCGCGCAGCACGCGCAGGGCGTTGCCCTGGAGGGTGATGCCGGAGCCGGCGGTGGCGTTCCAGTCGTCCTTGGCCTCGATGAGGTTGACGTCGAGGCCGGCTCGCCGCAGTAGGAGGGTCACGGCGTTCCCGGCCGCGCCGCCGCCGATCACCAGGACCGTACGAGCTTCATTCATAGGGGAACTCCCTTGTTCCTGGCTGGGACTACTTGACGGCGATCGGGTTGATGGGGGAGCCGACCGCACCAGTGATGGGAAGAGGCGCGGCGGTGAGCCAGAACTCGTACGCGCCGTCGGCGGCACAGTCTTCGGCAAGGGCCTCCAGGTCCCACATCTCCCCGATGAGCAGGCCGATGTTGGGGATGGCGACCTGGTGCAACGGCTGGAAGGCGACGTCGAACTCGTTGGGCCGCACCTCGAAGCCCCAGGTGTCGGTCGCGATCGCGGCGATCTCGGTGCCGTGCAGCCAGCCGGCGGTGGTGAAGGACAGGCCGGGGGCGGGTCCGCCTGCGTAGTCGCCCCAGCCGTCGCGGCGGGCGCGGGCGAGCTGTCCGGTACGGACCAGGACGATGTCGCCGCGACCGACGCGCACGCCCTGGGCCTCAGCAGTCGCCGTCAGGTGTTCCTCGGTGATCGCGAAGCCGTCGGGCAGTTCACCGTCCTCACCGATCGTGCGGCCGAGGTCCAGGAGCACACCGCGTCCGGCGACGTGCGGGGCCATGTGCTCGATGCCGGTGACCAGGTCGCCTTCGGAGGTGACAGTCTTCGCCGCGTCCCGGCCGTTCCACGTCTTGCCGTGGTCGAAGATGTGGCCGAGGCCGTCCCACTGGGTCGAGCACTGCAACGGCATCGCGATGACGTCGTCGGCACCGCCGAGCCCGTGCGGGAAGCCCTGCAGGCCGAGTGCCGCGTCGGTGCCGGTGTCGAGCATGGTGTGTACCGGATTGGTGCGGCGGCGCCAGCCCTTTTGGGGGCCGTTCATGTCGAAGCTCTGGGCGAGCGAGAAACTGGCGCCCCGGCGGATGAGCGTGGCGGCCTCACGCCGCTTCGCCTCGTCCAGGAAGTTGAGGGTTCCCAGCACATCGTCCTCGCCCCAACGCCCCCAGTTGGAGTACGCCCTGACGGCCTCGGCGATCGAGCCCTCGGGATCGGTGCGGTCGAGGGTCATGACGCCTCCGCGACACATCGGGTGCGCTGAGCACCGAGTCCGGTGATGGAGCCGTCCATGACATCGCCGTCGCGCAGCAGCCGTCCCCAGTGCATGCCGTTGCCGGCCGGGGAGCCGGTCAGCACCAGGTCGCCGGGGAGCAGCCGGGCGCTCTGCGAGGCGTAGGAGACCATGCGTGCGACGTCGAAGATCATGTCCTTGGTGGTCTCGTCCTGCATGGTTTCGCCGTTCAGCTTCAGCACGAGACGCAGGTCGTCGGTGTCCGCGACGGACTCGGCCGGCACGATCCAGGGGCCGAGCGGGGTGAACCCGGGGGCGTTCTTGCTGCGCAGCCAGTCGGTGCCGATCTGCGGCATGTCCCGGCGGAAGACGGTGGCGCGGTCGGTGAGGTCGTTGGCGATGGTGTAGCCGGCGACGTGGCCGAGAGCCTCGTCCACGGTCACCCGGTGGGCGGGGCGGCCGATGACCGCCACCAGCTCCAGCTCCCAGTCGGGCTTCCCGGCCCAGGAGGGGAGCACGACGTCGTCGTACGGGCCCGTGATCGCGCTCGGCAGGCCGATGAAGACGTACGGCAGGTCCTCGTCCGCCCGGCGGTCCATGATCTCCGCCGCCTCCGCGCGACGCTCCTCCTCGGAACGATCGTCGCCCGGGGCACGGTGCGCGACGTGCAGGTCTATCACGTGCTGCCGGTAATTGGCGCCCGACTGGAACACCTGGCGGGGCTCGACCGGTGCGTGCACTCGAAAGTCCGCCAGAGGCCTTCGCTCCGGAGCACTGTCGCCTGCCAGCACCGTAAGCCGCTCCGCAGCCGTGTCCCAGGTCTCCAGGAGACCACGGATGGACAGGGACTCATCACCAAAGGCGGCGCGCAGGTCGACTACCTGGGCGTCCGCCGTGACGAGCGCGGGGAAGGCGGGTCCGTCCGGTACCGAGAGCGTGGCCAGAGCGAACGGCCCGGCGAACAGCGCGGACGCGGATGCAGATTTCACGAACATGTCCTCCTGATTGCGGTGTGACTAATCTGGACCCAGCACCCGGGATCACGGAAATCGATTCGATGGATGGCCGCCATCCATCACATTTATTCCTTCCTGGCCGAGCCTTACCGCAAGGGGAAAATTCGTGAATCTGGCTCGCCTCGACCTCAACCTCGTAGTCGCCCTGCGTGCCCTGCTCGAGGAGCGCAACGTCACCCGCGCTGGGGAGCGCGTCGGGCTCAGTCAGCCCGCGATGAGCGCTTCCCTGGCCCGGTTGCGCCGCCACTTCGGCGACGATCTGCTCGCCCGTGTCGGCGGCCACTACGAACTCACAGCCCTCGGCCAAGTTCTCCTGCACCGCACTTCCACCGCCTACGAAGTGGTGGAACGCCTCTTCGCCAGCCAGGCCGACTTCGACCCGGGCAGCGAGAAGCGCGAGTTCAAACTCGTGGCGTCCGACTACGCGGTCGCCGTGTTCGGGGCCGAACTCGCCCGGGCGGTCCACGAAGAGGCGCCCGGCATCCGGCTGCGCTTCGTCCAGACCCCGCCCACCGTGGTCGACGACACGGCCACGCTGCTGAGCACCACCGACGGACTGCTCATGCCGCACGGCGTCATCAGTGACTTCCCCGCCACCGACCTCTACGAGGACAGCTGGGTCTTCCTCGTCGCGGACGACCACCCGAGCGTCGAGGACCGGCTCACCCTCAACGATCTGGGACGACTGCCGTGGGTCACCTACCAGCGGACCTACGACGCCCCCGCCGTGCGCCAGCTCGGCATGCTCGGCATCGAGCCACGCGTGGAAGTTTCCGTCGACAGCTTCCAACTGCTGCCGCTGCTGGTGGCGGGCACTCGGCGCATCGCCCTGATCCAGGCCCGCCTCGCCCGACTCCTCGCACCGCTGGCCGCCGTGCACGTGGTGCAGCCGCCCTACGAAGCGGTCCCGCTGCGGGAGGCGATGTGGTGGCACCCGGTGCACACGCACGACGCGGCCCACATCTGGCTGCGTGAAACGACTGCCCGCGTAGGCAGGCGCATGGCTGACGTGGCCGAGGCGCCGACCGCAGACTAATGAGTGTGCGTCCCTGCGGCCACCAGTGAGACCCGGCCGGGAAACATCGCGCCATCCACGGCTTGGATCGACGTCATCCGAAACTTGGATCGCGTGGGGGGTGGGCACTGCAGCGCCTGAACCGCATAGTCATGGCACGTCACGCGCCCATACGCAGCGATCTCCGACGCCGGACTCGCCCGCTTCATGGCGCGACCTCCCCGCCTCACATCCTGGAGTGCCGCCATGCCGGTTTCTGCTGACCCGCCTGTCAGCGAGCGCGATGACCACCCGGCTGTGGCGGGCAGGCTGCCAGCCGCACTGCTGCCCTTCACGCGCCGTGCAACGCAGCGGGAACTGCATCACCGTGCTCCTGAACAGCCCTGACCGATCCGGGTCACCGCGCCGGCGCGGCCAGGGTCGACCGGCGCACGACCAGTTCCGGTTGCAGTACGACGTGGGCATGTTCGTGGCCGGAACCGCGGGTCGTTTCCTCGACGAGCAGACGGCCGGCCCGCCGACCCATCGCCACGGCAGGCCGTCGCACCGAGGTGAGCGGGACCACGGCGGACGCGGCGAATTCGATGTCGTCGTAGCCGACCACCGCAATATCCTCCGGCACCCTCAGCCCGGCTTCGTACAGAGCCTGGAGCACGCCCAGGGCAAGCACGTCGTTGGCGCAGAATACGGCGGAGGGGCGGTGGGGGAGCCCGAGGACGCGGTGCCCGGCGTCCTTGCCCGCGCCCACGGTGAGGTCCGCACAGGCGAGCTCCCTCAGGGCTGTGAGCTGAAGCCCGGCTTGGGTGACGGCGTTGACGGCTCCCTTGCGGCGGTCCCGTACCTGCTGGAGGTCCGGACCGCTGACATAGGCGATGGAGCGGTGTCCCTGGTCGATCAAGTGGCGCACCGCGGCGTGCCCACCCGCCTCATCGTCGATGCCGACGGAGCAGGCGCCGGGCTGGGGGCCGCTCTGGTCGGCGACGACGAATGGGACAGCATTCCGCTGAAAGGCAGCCACTGTCCGCCCGACGGACTCTCCGGAGGCCAGCACGGCACCTCGGATCCGGTGCGAGGTGATCAGGGAGAGATGGCGCGCCTCCTCTTCGGGGTCGCGGGTGCCGGTGCAGACCATCACGCCGAGGTCGGCTTCGCGGGCGGCCTGTTCCACGCCCATGGCCAGGGCCGTGAAGAACGGGTGAGCCAGATCCGGCACGAGAACTGCGAGGACACGGGCCGCCCATCCATGCAGTTGGCGGGCTCCTTCTGTCCTCACGTAGCCCAACGAGTCGACTATCGCCAGCACGCGGGCTCTTGTGGGCCCAGCCACGAGTTCCGGACGGTTGAGCACGTTGGAGACGGTGCCGAGAGAAACGTCGGCCTCCCGCGCGACATCCTTTATGCCCACTCTGCGGCGTGCGGCATGCCCGCGAGCAACAACGCGGCACAGACCCACATGCCCGGCGCCGTGTCAGCCGCTTATGGAGTCAACTCCGACAGTGACAACAAGGAGCTGGCCATGAAGTCCGCCGAGTTCCTCGGGTCCGACACCGGACAGAACCTCTACAACCAGGACAGTGGCACCCTGCCTGCCATCCCCAACGACCGCTTCACGGCCGACCCCGTTCCCACGGAACTGGTCGCCCACCAGAAGGCCGGCACCCTCGTGCCCTTCATGGATCAGCTGTGGCCCAACCCGCAGGTCCAGCAGGAGCACCTCATCCAGATCCAGAAGTTGTTCTCCGGGCGCACTGATATCGATGGCGTCCTTGCCGCCCTCGATGAGGCCTACCAGGAGGGATAGGCCGCAGGTGCCGTGCCCAGTGCGGCGCGCGCCAGTGAGCAACCCCTCATCCCCGCAAGGTGCGGCGTCCCGCTGCGCGCGCCGACCAAGGCGCTGTTTTGTCCTGCCCCGATTCCTCATGGAAGAGCCGCCATGAATCGTCGTACGTTTCTCTCAGCCGCTGTCCTCACCGCTCTGGCCTCCGGCATCGCGCCGGCCGCCGCAGCGCCCCGCCGTACCGCGAGTGCCGCCCCCGACAGCAGGGCCGTCGCCCTCCTGGCCAAGATGACCTCCGCACAGAAAGAGGCCCTCGTCCGCTGCGACTTCGCAGCCCTGAGCTCCCTCGACATACCTGCCCTGACCATGGTGGACGCCTCAGCCGGCCTGCGCGGGGAAACCGGCGTCACGGCCTTCCCCGTCCCCCTCGCGCAGGCCGCGACTTTCGATGTCGACCTCGCCGGCCGGCTCGGCCAGGCGCTGGGCGCCGAAGGGCGCGCCAAGGGTTACAACAACCTCCTGGGCCCCACCGTCGACACCGCCCGCACTTGGCACTTCGGCCGGCAGGCCGAGAGCATGGGGGAGGACCCGCTCCTCTCCGGCGCCCTCGGCGCCGTGCTCACCCGGCGCATCCAGGAACAGCACGTCGTTGCCACCGTCAAGCATTTCAGCGCCTACACCCAGGAAGTCAACCGCTTCTTCGTCGACGCGCAGATCTCCGACCGAGCACTGCACGAGATCTACCACGCCGCCTTCGAACGCATCATCGACACCGTGCCCGTCACCTCGGTGATGATGGCCTACCCCAAGATCAACGGAACGTTCGCCACTCAGAGCCCCGCGCTGTTCAACGACCTCAAGAAGACCATCGGTCTGGAGGGCTACACCGTCCCCGACTTCTGGGCCGGCGACGACCCCGTGGGAGCCGTCAAGGCAGGCATGGACCTCGGCGGACTTGGCCCCGGGGGCGTGAAGATACCTGTCGGCGGCCTCACCGACGCCAGCGTCCCCGCAGCCCGCCTGGACGACGCCGCCCTGCGCATCCTCAACACCATGTATGTCAATGGGCTGTTCGACCACCCCGTACCGGAGCCCGCCGCGAACGTCAGTACACAGACACACAAGGACCTCGCCCACGAACTTGCCGTCAACTCCACGGTCTTGCTCACCAACCGCAGCCGAGCCCTCCCACTGACCTCCACCATCAGGTCGCTCGCAGTGATCGGCCCGGCCGAGAACACCGTCCTGACAGGAGTCTCCGGCTCCACCTACGTGAACCCCGGCACCTGGACCACCCCGCTGGCGGCCATCAAGGACCGGGCCGGTGCCGGGGTCACCGTCACCTACCGCCAGGGAACCGTCGGAGACATCCCCCTCACCGCCGTCCCGGCGACGGTGCTGCGCACAGCCTCCGGCGCGGCGGGGCTGACCGGCAGCTTCTACGCCGCGGCCCAACCGTCCGGTACTCCCGTCGCCACACAGGTCAGCGCCGGTATCGACTTCACCAGTGCGCCCGTGGCCGGTCTGCCCGCCGTGTGGTCGGCCCGCTGGAGCGGCACCCTCACGCCGACGACCACGGGCACGCACCGTTTCTCACTGCTGCCCTCAGGCACCACCAAGCTCGTCATCAACGCCAAGACGGTCGTCTCCGGCACCCGTCACAGCCGCCGGTTCTTCCTCGGGCCGTACGACTATCCGCTCCAGGGCACCATCGACCTCACAGCCGGGAAGGCGGTGAGCATCAGTGTCGAGTACAGCAACAGCACCGCCGACGTCGGTACCTGCGGCCTCACCCTCGGCTGGCAGCCGAAGTCCCTCATACCCGACGCGGTTGCCGCGGCACGGACCAGCGACGCCGCCGTGGTCATCGTCAACCGGGTCGCGGGCGAGGACATGGACCACGGATCCCTCGACCTGCCGGGCGACCAGGACAAACTCATCGCCGACGTCGCAGCAGCCAACTCCCGCACCATCGTGGTCCTGAACACCGACGGCCCCGTCGCCATGCCGTGGAGCAACAATGTCGAAGCGGTCGTCCAGCTCTGGTACGCCGGACGCGCCACGGGCACCGCATTGGCAGCCGTCCTCTTCGGCGACGCAGACCCTTCAGGCCGTCTTCCGATCACCTTCCCTGTCACAGCGTCCCAGGGACCCGGGGTCACACAGGCCACCTACCCGGGCAGTGGCCCCACGGTCTCCCACAGCGAGGGTCATCTGGTCGGCTACCGCTACTACGACGCGAAGAACCAGAGCCCGCTGTTCCCCTTCGGGCACGGCTTGTCCTACACCACCTTCAACCTCGGCTCCCTGGAAACGTCCTACAACACAGCGACCAAGACGCTGACTGCCGCCGTCACCCTCACCAACTCCGGATCCCGCGAAGGTACCGAAGTCGTGCAGCTCTACGCGGGGCTGCCTGCCGGCGCCCAGGCCGAGCCACGGCGGCTGATCGGCTTCCGCAAGGTCGCGCTCGCTCCCGGTGCAAGCACCCGGATCACCTTCAGCGTCACTGCCCGCGACCTGTCGGTGTGGACTGCTGGCGCCTGGAAACTCACTCCCGGCTCCTACACCGTCCACGCCGGCCGGTCCTCCCGCAGCCTGTCTGTACAGCGCCTCGTCACCGTCAGCTGAGTCGGATGAACCCTGCCGAGGGCTACCTCCTCTGCAGAGGCAGAGACTCATCTGGATCTTGATGGTGGATCCTGCGGGCGAGCGTCACGTCGGCCTTCACGTCCCTTCTCGTCGTGAAGGCCGACGTTGTGCTGGATGGGGATCGGGGATTCCCCGCGGAGATGCACCCCCTGTACTCAAGGCCGAAGCACACCTGCGCCTCGAAGCCGGGACTGAGGTGTGGATCTCAACGAAGAAGTGAGCCTGATGATCACGACGGCACCAGTGGTTCCGAGGCGCGGATCGGGCCGAAGATGGCGTCCCGGAAGGCCCGGTCCGGGAATTAGCGGCTCAGCCGTGGAGCCGACGAGCGGGCCGGTTTCGTGGCCGCGGTTGTGGGCGCGAAGTTGCTCGGCCGGTTCTGCTCCGCACCTTGTGTGCGGCTTTGGGCGGCCATCACCCGAGGTCGGCTGCCGTGCGTGGTGCCCGCGCGGCACGGTGTACCGCCTGGGTGACTGCCGTACGGCGTATGTCCAGCGGAGTCGGAGCGCGGGAGAACTGAGCATCGGCGTTCGGGGTGACCGAAGCGACAGGGGTCATCGTGACCAGGTGCTGCATCCGCCGGTCGATCTGGTGCCGTTCACGGACCACCGGGGCCGACTCTGCCATCACGGCCGCTGTCGCGGCGATCAAGTGGGAGGGGGTCCGAGCGGTGAACGCGGCCTTCGCCCGAGTGCCCCATCCCGGTGGACCGGCCCACAGGGTGACGGTCTCGTCGGCCGGCCCGTAGTCGCGCCGGTCGATGACGGCGCCGGCCTGGCCGTCGGGGGCGACTATCTCGACGGTGCCGGGCGAGTCGGGCACGCCGCGCTTCCAGCCGGGATCCATAAGCGGACGGACGGCGTCAGCCCAGTAGATCGATGGGTTCGCCAGGAAGCGTCCGTTGCTGTCGTAGGCGTCGGCCTCGGCGTAGTCGTGGGCCAGCGCGGTGGTCAAGCCGGCGACGATCTCGGCCGGGGTGACGTGGTTGAAGGTGGCGGTCCAGCGGGTGGCGGAGGCGGCCTCGGTAGCCGCGCTGATCTGCCACAGGTCGAAGTCGTCGCCGAACCAGCCGATCCTGACCCGCTGGTCGGTCGAGGTGACGAGGAGTTGGCAGGGCCCCTCGTCGAGGTAGTGGTGTGGCCAGTGGGCGACGGGGGCGAAGCCAGCCTCGCCGGTCCCGTTGGAACCGGCCAGATACATGGACCTGACCAGCACCTCTTGGTACCGGTTCGGGGCATCAGGGGCGTGCATGGTCGAGGCTCCGGAAGCGAAGGAGGGGAACGCGCCCGCGTGCGCACCAGCACGAGCTGCTGGAGCGCACGCTGACGCCGTGGCGGAGACGAGTGGTCCCATCACCTCGGGGTGGTCGCGGAGCCATGCAGGCCGACCACGCAGGTCTGCACGACCGTGCGGGGCCAGACGGCCTCGACGGCGTCGGGCAGGCCCTTGAGCCCGTCGCCGGTACGTCCCGCACGCGGCCATAGGGATGTACTGGCGGTACACCCCTTGTCAGTGACTCGCTACGCGAGTGAAGAAGGAGTTACCTGGAAGGCGTGGTGTTTTTCCTTCCGGCCGCGAAGGCGGCGAAGGAGGAGTTCCGTGCCCGGCTCGGTTCGGGCGGTCCGCCGCCCGAGGCTCCGGGCTTCGCACCTGTACTCGGTATCGCAAAGGAATCTCTCATGCGCGGCGCAGTGATCCATGCCCCTGGCGACATCCGCTTCGAGAACCTGGAGGACCCGAAGATCCTCAAGCCGACCGATGCGATCATCCGCACGGCCGTGACGTGTGTGTGCGGTTCGGACCTGTGGCCGTATCGCGGTGCGGAGCCCACCGACGCGGCCCATCCGATGGGGCACGAGTACGTCGGCTTCGTGGAGGAGGTCGGGTCTGAGGTGACGGCGGTCAAGCCGGGACAGTTCGTCGTCGGCTCGTTCGCGACGTCGGACAACGTATGTGCGAACTGCCGTAACGGGTTCCAGTCGAGCTGTCTGAACCGCGAGTTCATGTCCACCTGCCAGGCCGACTACGTCCGCATCCCGAACGCCCAGGGCACCCTGGTTGCCACCGACGGCATCCCTGACGAAGGGTTCTGGCCGGGGCTGCTGGCCGTGTCGGATGTGATGGGCACCGGCTGGTGGGCCGCTGACGCCGCCGAGGTCAAGCCCGGCTCCACCGCCGTGGTCGTCGGTGACGGCGCGGTCGGCCTGTGCGCGGTGATCGCCGCGAAGGAAATGGGGGCGGAGCGGATCATCGCTATGTCCCGCCATGAGTCGAGGCAGAAGCTCGCCCGCGAGTTCGGGGCCACGGACATCGTCGCCGAGCGCGGCGAGGAAGGCGTGGCCCGGATCAAGGAGATGACCGGCGGGATCGGTGCGGACAGCGTCCTGGAGTGCGTGGGCACCGCCCAGTCCATGCAGCAGGCCCTGCACTCCGCCCGCCCTGGTGGCAGCGTCGGCTTCGTCGGTGTCCCCCACGAGGTCGCCATTGACGGGCAGGAGCTGTTCTTCTCCCACGTCGGTCTGCGTGGTGGCCCGGCCCCCGTCCGCCGCTACATGCCCGACCTCATCGACCGCGTCCTTTCCGGCGCGATCGAACCGGGCAAGGTCTTCGACCTCACTCTGCCCCTGGACCAGGTCGCCGAGGGCTACCGGGCCATGGACGAACGCCGCGCCATCAAGACCCTCCTCACCCCCTGACCCCGCCCCGCACCCGTACGAGGAGTATCCGTGCAGACCACCCGCACCTCGATCGACACCGTCAAGGGGCCGGCGGACTGGTTCACCGGCGACGTCTACATCGACGCCGTTGCCGCTGACCCCGCCCCGTCGAGGGTCACCGCGTCCCTGGTGCACTTCATGCCCGGTGCCCGCACCCACTGGCACCGCCATCCGCTGGGCCAGACGGTCTTCGTCACCGAAGGCGTCGGTCTGTGCCGGCGCCGGGGCGGGCCGGTGGAAGTCATCCGGCCCGGTGACCGCGTCCTGTTCGAGGCCGATGAGGAGCACTGGCACGGTGCGGCGCCGAACCGGTTGATGGTGCACCTGGCCATCAACGAGGGCGACGAGACCCACGACGTCGTGCACTGGCTGAACCCTGTCACCGACGAGGAGTACGCCACCGCCCCGGCCACCGGCTGAAGCCGAGCGCCCTGGACGCCACAGGGCGGCACGGCCGTGGACCAGCTGCGCCACCAGGCAGCCCCTTCCCGTGAATCACACAGCCTTTCCCTGGGCTCTGATGCGGCCCACCCCACCCACGTTGTTGAGGAGAACTCCCGTGACCACCTTCGCTCTCATCGGTGCCGGCCCCGGCCTGGGGCTCGCGGCCGCCCGTCGCTTCGGTGCCGCCGGCCACGACGTCGCCCTCCTCTCGCGCAGCGCCCAGCACCAGGACAACCTGGTCGCCGAGCTGGCGAGGGAGAACATCCATGCCTGCGGCTTCACCGCCGACGTCCTCGACCCCGCCTCCCTCACCGCGGCCCTGCGCCAAGCGGCGGACACTCTGGGCCCCGTCGAGATCCTGCAGTTCAGCCCGGTGCCCCGTGGGGACTTCATGAAGCCGGTCCTGGACACCACCGCGGCTGACCTGGACGACCCCTTGTCCTTTTCCGTCAAGGGGCCGCTCACCTGCGTGAACGCGGTTCTTCCCGGCATGCGGGAGCTGGGCCGGGGCACGTTGCTGTTCGTCAACGGGGGCAGCGCGGTACGCCCGAAGGCGAGCGTGGCTGGCACCTCGATCGCGTTCGCCGCCGAGAGCGCCTACGCGGCGATGCTCCACACCGCGCTCGCCCCGGAGAGCATCTACGCCGCACAGCTCATCGTCCCTGGGGCGATCAGCCCCGACTCCGCGACCTCCAGCCCCCAGGCTCTGGCCGAGCTGTTGTACGGCCTGCACACCGACCGCAAGGGCTTCCGCCACTACGCCGAGCCCATGCCCGAAGCGCAGGACAACACCCCATGACTTTCACCCTCTGCCGGGCCTTGACCACCACGGCCGCCCTCGGCGTACTGCTGCTGGCCGCGACCGCCTGCTCCGACGACTCATCCGCCGAGCGGCCCCCTCCGCATCATCGTCCGCGCCGGGGCCGGCCTCGGAGCAGCCGCCGTCCTCGGCCTCGGCAAGCGTCCGCATCAGACAGGAGCACTCGAATGGACACCCGCGTCACCATCGACGGCGAGCCCGTCGAGGCGACCTTGAATGCCAGCCCCGCCGCCCGTGACCTGGCCTCTCTGCTCCCGCTCACCCTGGACCTGGAGGACTTCCACGGGACCGAGCGGATCGCCGACCCGCCGAGGAAGCTGACCACGGAAGGCGCCCCTGAGCCGGCCGCCGCAAAGGTCGGAGACATCGCCTACTTCGCACCGTGGGGCAACCTCGCCATCTTCTACAAGGACGGCCCCTCCGCCTCCGAGGATCTGCTGATCCTCGGCCACATCGACGCCGACGCCGACCAACTGTCCGGGGCCGACCGGATCACCATCGAGGCAGCCTCCTGACCTCGCTCGTCACCCGAGTCCACCTATCCCCTCGTATGGGAAGAAGTTTTCGCATGTCCTCCGCCACCGGGTCCGCCTCCGGCAAGCTGCCCTCCGTCGTCTGGGTGCTCGCCGCCGGCACGTTCCTGATGGGCACCACCGAGTTCGTCATCGCCGGGCTGCTGCCCGAGATGGCCGCCGACCTGAACGTGAGCGTGTCCCACGCAGGTCTGCTGATCACCGCGTTCGCCGTCGGGATGATCGTCGGCGGGCCCACGATGGCCATGGCCACCCTGCGCCTGCCCCAGCGTCACACCCTCATCGGCGCGCTCGCCGTTTTCGCCCTCGGGCACGCCGTCGCCGCGCTCAGCACCTCCTTCAGCGTCGTGCTGACCGCCCGGGTGGTGACCGCGCTGGCCACTGGAGCGTTCTGGGCCGTCGGCTTCGTGATCGCCACCGCTGCTGCCGGGCCCGCGAGCGCCACGCGGGCGGTCGGCGTGATGATGGGGGGCCTCACGCTGGCCAACGTCATCGGCGTGCCGATCGGCTCGTTTGTCGGCCAGTACACCGGCTGGCGCGGCCCGTTCTGGGCACTGGCCATCCTCGCCGCCCTGGCCGCCGTGTTCGTCGGCCGGTTCATCCCCCATATCGGGCAGCGGGCCGAGGTATCGGTGCGGGCCGAGGTCCGGGCCCTCAAGCAGGGGCAGCTGTGGCTGGCACTCGGCGCAGCGGTGTTGATCATGGGCAGTGTCCTGGCGACGTACACGTACATCACGCCGTTGCTGACCGACCGGGCGGGCATACCTGCCGGTGCGGTGCCACTGGTGCTGATCGCCTTCGGTATCGGTGCGCTGGGCGGCACCGCGATCGGCGGGCGTCTCGGGGATCACCGCCCAATGTTCACGACGATCACTGCCTCGGCGGCGACTTCCCTGATCATGCTGGCCCTGATCCCGGCCTCGAACAGTCCGGTGGCCGCCGTGGTGCTGGTCTTCGGCATGGCCATGGCCGGGTTCACCGTCAACCCTGTCATCACCTCCCTCGCGGTCCGTTTCGCCGGGGACGCCCCCACTCTCACCTCGGCACTGACCACCTCCGGTTACAACACGGGCGTCGCCGCCGGCTCCCTCGTCGCGGGACGGGCCCTTGACTCCTCGCTCGGCCTGACCGGTCCGGCCCTGGTCGGTGCAGTCTTCGCCGCGCTCACCCTGCTGCCCCTGATCGCCCTCGCCCTGCGCGGCACCGCCGGCCCCTCGCGGATCGTCGCCCACCACACCACCGACGCCGATGAGCCGCAGCAGACAGCCGACGCCAGCACGACCGCACGCTGAACTCCACGTCCGCAACTTTCGTTGGGAGCAACCGCCATGAACCCCACCTACGACTTCACCGGCCAGGTCGCTTTCGTCACCGGCGCCTCATCCGGCATGGGCCTGGCCACCGCCCGCGCCTTCACCGCCTCGGGGGCCGCTGTCGCCCTCGCCGACATCAACGAGGACGCCGTCAGCGCTGCCGCCAAGCAGCTCGCCGACGACGGTCACCAGGTCCTCGCGCTGGTCTGCGACGTCACCGACGAGGACCAGGTCGCCGCCGCTGTCGACCGCACAGTCGAAGCGTTCGGGCGACTGGACATGGCCTACAACAACGCCGGGATCATGCCCCCGCCCACGGATGCCGCCGACGAGAACGCCGAGCAGTTCGACCGGGTGCAGGACATCAACCTGCGGGGCATCTGGGCGAGCGTGAAGCACGAACTGCGCCACATGCGCACTCAGGGCAGCGGCGCGATCGTCAACTGCTCCTCCCTCGGCGGTCTGGTGGGCAACCCCGGACGCGCCGCCTACCACGCCTCCAAGCACGGTGTGATCGGCCTGACCAAGAGCGCAGCCCTCGAATACGGCTCCCGCAATGTTCGAATCAACGCCGCCTGTCCCGGCACGATCAGCACCCCGATGGTCGATGCCATGGTCGAAGGCGGAGAGCTCGACCGCAGCCAGGCCGAAGCCGGCCAAGCCATCGACCGGCTCGGCACCGCAGATGAGATCGCTCAGGCCGTCTTGTGGCTGTGCAGCGACGGCGCCAGCTACGTCACCGGTATCGCCCTGCCTGTCGACGGCGGCTACACCGCCCGGTAGACGCCCCGGGACGGATGGTGCGTCACAACGCCTGGTCCCCGCCCTCGTACACATCGAACTCGCGCAAGCCTCCTGCCCCGCCAGGTAGCCATCGGGCCATGCCCTCCCGCACGGGCACGCCACCGCTGTGCTGTTGACCCTGTCCACGACGCAAAGTTCGACACTCCCTCTCCTGCGCCGGGCGCTTACGCTGCCCGTCGGCTACGTCGGCGCGATGGGTTCCCGCCGCACCCACGAGGAGCGCCTACGCCTCCTGGACGAGGCCGGGATCCCGCCCGGGCGCCTGGCCACACTCCACTCACCCATCGGTCTCGACCTCGGTGCGCACACGCCAGAGGAAACAGCCCTCTCCATCGCCGCGGAGATCATCGCCCACACCTACGGCGCCAGCGGCCTGCCCCTTCCAAGCCAAGGTCACCGAACTCGCCAAGGGCATCCGGCTCGGCGACCCCATGGACCCGGCCACGAACGTGGGCCCGATCTCCACCCCCGCCCAGTACGAGAAGGTCCTCCACTACATCGACGTGGCCGAGCAGGACGGCGCCCGCCGCATCCTCGGCGGCAGCCCCGCGACAGGACCCGGCCTGACCGGCGGCCAGTTCGTCGAGCCCACCATCTTCACCGATGTCACCAACGACATGCGGATCGCCCAGGAAGAGGTCTTCGGCCCGGTCCTCTGCGTCCTCGAATTCGACGACGAGGCGGAGGCGATCCGCATCGCGAACGACATTCCGTACGGCCTGGTCGCCGGGGTCTGGACTCGCGGCATCGGCCGGGCCATGCGCATGTCCAAGGCGCTCAAGGTGGGCAGCGTATGGGTCAACACCTACCGGACGTACAGCTACATGGTGCCTTTCGGCGGCATGAAGCGGCCCGGGCTCGGGCGCGAGCACGGTGTCGAGGCCGTGGACGCGTACCTGGAGACCAAGAGCATCGTGCTCTCCACGGAGGACGACGCACCTGCGAACGCCTTCGTGATGCGCTGACCAGCGCGCTCGAGCCACCCCAGCCCGCGACGCGCACGTCGCCCCCGGACCCACCCACTGGATGGAGCAGAAGCATGAGCAGTGCACCGATACCGGCCGATGCTACGAACGGCCGACTGCGCGGGCGCCGCATCGCGGTGACCGGCGCGGCATCCGGCATCGGACGGGCGACCGCCCGCCTCTTCGCTCAGGAGGGCGCCACGCTCGCACTCCTGGATCGGGACCCGGGTGGCCTGAAGGAGATCGCCCGGGAGCTCGGGGCGTCCGGCTTCGAGGTGGACATCACCGCGGAGGACGAGGTGGCTGCCGCCGCTGAGCGCGCAGCTGTGGAACTGGGCAGCATCGACGACTTGGTGAACGCGGCCGGCATCATGTTCCGAGGCCGGGCCGCGGACGTACCCGCGGCCGACTGGCGCCGGGTTCTGGAAGTGAATCTGACCGGCACATATCTCGTGACCCGCAGCATTCTGCCCTGGCTGACCCGGGAATCCTCCGCCAGCGTCGTAAACATCGCCTCCGCGCAGGGGCTGCTGCCCAACGCCCCGGGCTACACGGCCTATGCAGCATCCAAGGGTGGGATCATCGCGCTGACGAAGGCCCTCGCGGCCGAGCTCGCGCCGCAGATCCGCGTGAACTGCATCTCACCCGGCATGGTGGACACCGCGATGGCCGACGGGCACCGGGACGGCGCCTCACACTACGCGCTCAAGCGCATCGCCGACCCGCGCGAGATCGCGGCCTCCCTCCTCTTCCTCACCAGCACCGACGCTTCCTATGTCACCGGCTCGGTCCTGGGCGTCGACGGGGGCCGCGCGTTCCACTGAGAACGCGTCCCGCCGCCCCCAGGCGGGCGTCGGCGCCGAGGTAGTGGATCGCCGACAACAACCCGCGCGACCAACGTGTCGGCGTGTGATGTCTCCGCGGCCACACCTCGACCTCACATGACCGCAGCATTCTGCCGGGTTCGCTTCTCCCGCGCTGCTGCCCATTCCGCGTTTCCATAACCCAGTCAGGAGTACACCCATGTCCGGACGGCTCGACGGCAAGGTCGCCATCATCACCGGAGCGGCGCGAGGCCAGGGGCTCGCCGCGGCTCGTATCTTCCAGCAGGAGGGCGCCAGGGTCGCGATGCTGCACCTCGACGGTGAGAAGGTCGCCGCGGCGGCCGGGGAGCTCGGCGTCGCCGGACTGCTTCCGCTCGCCTGCGACGTCGCCGACGCCGCGAGTGTCCGCGCGGCGGTGGCCCGCGTCGTGGAGTAGTTCGGTCGGATCGACGTCCTTTACAACAACGCCGGCGCGAACTTCCGCAGGCCCGGTCCTCGTGATGACTCCCAGGACGGTCCCACGATCGACCTCACCGAGGAGCTCTTCGACAAGTCCATCGGCGTCAACCTCAAGAGCGTCTTCCTGATGGGCAAGTACGCACTGCCGCACATGATCGAGGGCGGCGGAGGATCCGTGATCAACGTCGCGTCGCCGGCCGGCCACTGGATCGGCGCCCCCAACCACGCCTACACCGCCGCCAAGGCCGGCGTCGTCGGCCTGATCCGGGCCGTGGCCCAGACCTACGGGGTCGACAAGATCCGCGCAAACGTCATCGCCCCGGGCCTGATCCAGACCGAACTCGTCGCGAACATCCTCGCCGATGAAGCCTGGCGGGACAGCTACGCGCAGGGCACGCCGCTGCGCAAGCTGGGCGAGCCCGAGGACATCGCACGCGTGGCCCTCTTCCTGGCCTCGGACGTCTCCGCGTTCATGCCCGGCTCCGTACTGACCGCCGACGCGGGCTACATGGTCCGGTAGTCCGCCGTAAGCCGCCCGCACCATGCTCCGGCCCGGCCACGGCCGGGCCGGAGCCCACCTCGCACAGATCCGACCGGAGGAAACCCATGACGCATGCCACCGGCGTGGCGGCCCGTCCCGCCGAAGTGTCCGGCGTACTGGCCGAGTTTGCGGCCGAAGTCACGTACGACAAGCTGCCGCAACCCGCCGTCGACAGTGCCAAGAAGTCGCTCCTCGACACGCTCGGCGTGATCCTCGCCGCCAGCGGCACCGAGCCCGCGGCGCACGCCGCCGTCGATGTCGTCAGGGACACCGGTGGGCGGCCCCAGTCGACTGTCCTCGGCCATGGCTTCCGGGCCCCGGCGATCATGGCGGCTTTCGCCAACGGTGCCATGGCACACTGCCTCAACTTCGACGATTAGACACCGTGGGGCCAGCACTCCGCCACCTCCATCGTCCCCGCCCTCGCAATCGTGGAACGGCAGGGCGGGATCCCCGGCAGACCTGATCGCCGCCGTCGCGGTCGGGCAGGACCTCTTCACTCGGCTGCGGCGGCACGTCGGCTGGCGCCAGGACTGGAATCTGTCGTCCGTCATCGGCGTCATCGCCGCCACCGCCACGGCCGGACGCCTGTTGAACCTCCCGCCCGACCGGCTTGCCCACGGCTTCAGTTTCGGCGCCATCCAGTCCGGTGGCTTCATGGACATGGTGAGCGGCCCCGGCAGTGAACTCGGCGGCATGTACGCCGGATTCTCCGCCAAGGGAGGCGTGCTCGCCGCCCTCCTTGCACAGCGGGGAGCGAAGGGCACCGACACCCTCTTCGAGGGGACGAACGGCTTCTTCGCGACCTACTTCGGAGGCACCTACGACCGGGAGAAGATCCTCGAAAACCTCGGCGGCGAGTACTACGGCGGGGCAACGCTCTACAAGCCCTGGGCTGCCGTCGGCACCGCGCACAGCCACATCCACGCGACGCTTGAGGCGATGTCTTGCCACGGCCTGGGCAGCGACGACATCCAGGAGCTGCGCGTCTATGCCGGCGACTGCCACGAGGGTCTGTGTGCGCCCCTGCAGGCACGGCGGGCGCCCACCACCCTCATGGACGCGCGCTTCAGCCTGCCGTTCCTGGTGGCGATGGCGGCAGTGCACGGGGATCTGAAGGCCGGCGATCTGACCCAGGAGGCGCTGAAGGACCACCGTGTCCTCGATCTCGCGCACAAGGTCGTAGCCGTGTCCGACCCCGCCCTCGACTGGAAGGACGAGCTTCCCAGCGGACGCGTCGAGATCGTGACTCGCGACGGCCGCCGCAACCAGCAGAGCGGCGAGCACACACCAGGTTCCGCCACCAGGCCGTTGACCTGGCACGACATCAGCAAGAAGTTCGCCGACTGCGCCGCCCTGGCCGCCGCACCGCCGCCGCCGGAGCAGATCGCCGCGACACAGCGGACTGCGGCGGACCTCGAATCTGTCGGCGACGCCGCGGATCTGGTCCGGTCCCTCACCCAGTCCCCGAACGGTCACTGAACGCCTCCCACCGCCCTACGCCCCTCGTGAATGTCCTGGACAACAATGAAGTTGGACGGATCTCATGACCACAGGCGACACCGCACCACCACCTCCGGGCGTCGACGTCCCGGCTGTCGTACGCAAGGTGAAGCGTTCCATCCTGCCGGTCGCTTTTCTGCTCTACATGTTCAGCTACATGGACCGCTCCACTATCAGTTACGCGGAACTGACGATGTCGAAAGACCTCGGCATCGGCCTCACCACGTACGCGGCGGCCGCGTCCGTGTTCTTCATCGTGTACGTGCTCCTGGAGGTGCCGAGCAACATCGTCATGGCGAAGATCGGGGCCCGTGCCTGGCTCTCCCGCATAGCCGTCACCTGGGGACTCGTCACCCTGCTCACCGGCTTCATCGCCAACACGACTCATCTGTACATCGCGCGGGTCGCCCTGGGCATCGCGGAGGCGGGGCTCTTCCCGGGGCTCGTCCTCTACCTCACCTACTGGTTTGTCAGTCAGGACCGCAGCCGCGCGCTGGCCGGAATGGTGTTCGCCCAGCCTGTCGGACTCATCGTCGGCAGTGTGCGGGCCTGATCCTGGACCACGTCGACTGGTTCGGTCTTGCCTCGTGGCGGTGGCTGTTCGTCCTGCAGGGCCTGCCGCCGATTCTCCTGGGTGTGTGGACCTTCTTCCGCATGGCCGACCGCCCGGCCAAGGCCCCGTGGCTGACCAGCTCCGAGTCCACCTGGCTCGACAGCGCAATCAACGCCGACTATCGGTCCAGGGACGGCGCGGACCAGGTCGCCAAAGAGGCCGTCCATCCCGAACTGCGGGCCATCAAGAACCCCCGGGTTCTCCACTTGGCCGTCGTGTCATTCCTCGGTGGCGTCGGCACCTACGGGATGACCTTCTTCCTCCCGCAGATCGTCGCGCAGCTGGATCCCGGATACTCGCCCACCAGCATCGGCTTCATCGGGGCCCTCCCGTACCTCTGCGCGGCGGTGGCGATGCTGATCGTCGCCCGGATCTCCGACCGAACCGGCAGACGCAGGGCCGCGGTCATCGGCTGCCTGATGACCGCCGTCGCGGGCCTCGTCATGACCATGGTCTTCCGCAGTGTTCCGGTGCCAGGCCCCATCGGGCTGTGCCTGTTCGCCGTCGGCATCGTCTCCTACCTCCCGCCCTTCTTCGCCCTGGCCACAGAAGTGCTCAGCCGCGCGCAGAGTGCCGTCGGCCTCGCGGTCATCAACTCCGTCGCGTCGTTCGGGGGCTTCGTCGGGCCGCTGCTCATCGCGAAGGTGGCCAAGGAAGACAACACCGCGTTCGGCCTCGTCGTCCCTGCGGTGAGCCTGGCCGTCGCCATCGTGCTGATGGGATGTCTGCGGTCGCGGGGCGGTACGGCCGTACCCGGGGACTCGCGGGCGCCGGCGACGACCGGCTGACGACTTCTCCAGTCGCAACAACCTTACGGAGTACATATGAAGGGCGCGGTTTCCCTGGGCGGCCGCACGGTCGAGCTCCGGGACTTTCCCGATCCGCAGCCCCGCCCGGGCGAGGTCGTCGTCGCCATCAAGGCTTCCGGCATGTGCGGCAGTGACCTGCACGTGTAGCGCGAACAGCCGGGCCGCGACACCACATCCGGAAAACACATCAACGGCCATGAACCGGCCGGCGTCGTGCAATCTGTCGGCCCCGGTGTGCCACCGGACACCGCCAAGGTCGGCGACCGTGTCATGGTCCATCACTATGTCGGCTGCACCCGGTGTGATCACTGTCGCTCGGGCTGGCCGCAGATGTGTTCCGGAGAGCCGTTCCGTGCCTTCGGCACGCAGGAGCACGGTGGACATGCGCCCTTGATGAGGGTGCCCGCCGCGACTCTGGTCCCGCTCGACGACGCGCTGAGCTTCGAGGCGGGAGCCGCCATCGGCTGCGGCACCGGCACGGCGTGGGGCGGCCTGGAGCGTCTTGGTGACATCGGGGGCAGGACGCTCGCGGTGTTCGGCCAGGGCCCGGTCGGTCTCTCCGCGACGATGCTCGCCACGGCACGTGGCACCCGGGTCGTCGCCATCGACCCGGAGCCCGCGCGGAGCGCCCACGCCCAGCGGTTCGGCGCGGTCGCTGCGTTCGACCCGAACACCAAACAAGCGCCAGACGTACTACGGGAGTTGACGGGGATAGAGGGTGTACCGCTGGTCCTGGAGACCTCCGGTGCCTCGTCGGCGATCAGGGACGGGATCGCGGCCGTCGCGCCGTGGGGAAAGGTGTGTCTGGTCGGGCTCGGCGGCGAGGCCCGCTTCAGGACGGTCGATGTGCACCGCAGTCAGATGACGCTCATGACCTCGTGGACGATGTCCATCGTGCAGCAGCGGCAGTGCGCCGCCTTCATCGCCCGCAACAAGCTTGTCACCTCCGCGCATCGCGGGCGGCGCGATCCTGTACCCCGTGACCGGCGCCATGGCCGACCACTACGGTCGCAAACCACTGCTCGTCGCGGGCACTGTCTGGACGGCGGCGGGCATCTACCCGGCGTTCGCGCTCGCGTCCAGCGGTTCCATCCCGGCCGCCTGTGGCGCCGCCGCCATCCTGATGGTCGGCACGGCGCTCATCACCACACCCCAATTCGCC
Source organism: Streptomyces sp. NPDC002911 (assembly GCF_053591835.1). Taxonomy (NCBI): domain Bacteria; kingdom Bacillati; phylum Actinomycetota; class Actinomycetes; order Kitasatosporales; family Streptomycetaceae; genus Streptomyces; species Streptomyces sp. NPDC002911. The sequence continues at coordinate 26,143 of NZ_JBSFUO010000045.1, forward strand.
GTCCAGGCCGAGATGTCCCCGACCTCCATGAGGTACTCCGGGCACGCCATCGCCACCAACCTCGGCAACGCCCTGCTCGGCGGCACCGTCGCGCTCATCTCGGGGGTCCTGGTGAGTGCGACCGGATCGGCCATCGCCCCGGCCTTCTACATCATGGGCGTGAGCATCTTCGCCCTCGTCGTCGTGCTGTTCACGCCGGAGAGAAGGACTTCGACCTGCGGCATGCCCGCGTCAGGACCGCCGCCGTACGTCATGAAACCCGACCCGCACCAAGAGGATCACGCGGCAGATGTATGGCCGAGCAGGATTCGACCTCCTCCGCCACCGCATCCTCCTACCGTGACGACGGAACGTCACCACCGACTACGGAACAGAGCCGAGAACGTTTTACAGTCCCGGTCCTGGCCACCGTGCTCCACCTGCGAAAACTCGCGCCCATGGACCTCCTGGGCCAGCTCTTCAATACCACCGTCATGACCATCAGCCGCGCAGCGAAAGACGTCCGCCCGCTCCTGGAAGCCCATGATGTTCACCCCACCGCCTCAACAACCCGTTTCCACACACCGAAAGGCGTCGTGAGGTTTCTCGACACCGACAAATCCAAGATCAAACCAGCGTGTTAATTCCCGGCAAGTCCTAACGGATCATCTCCGAACGCGAGTTGGCGCGGTTCTTTACTTCTTCTTGTCACTCATCTGCCCGCCGCCTTCTTGTCGAGCCCGCATGCTCGGCCCGCCGAGTAGCCGAGGGGATTCTCGCCCCTCAGCTACTGGCGGACGGTTCCCATCGCTATCTAGCGAGGTTCCGTATCACGCAATCGCGTCCCGCAGGGTCGTCACCGGATTTCAATTGCGTCGACGTGGGTCGCATTTGTCGGTTTGTATACGGTCCATTTGTTGAGCGAAAACTTGGTCCCGTTGACGTCGTAGACGACCACGGCGTTGTTGCCGGTGGCGATCCGGGTCGCCCACATGCTGGGCACGTAGTTATACGTGCCGGCGTTCGCGAAGCAGTCCTTGACGGACCCTCCCAATTCGCTGCGCCCCTCGACCACCAGATAGCCCGCCGCGTCGTCCAGGCAGCGAACTTCGTCGATGGCGTAGGCGCTGCCGACCGGAACGGCGACGGTGAGAGCGGCGGCTGCGGCGACTGCCATAGCCGAGGACCACACCATCTTCTTGGTGAGTGGCATTACGATTCTCCACATGAGTGAGTGCCGAATTGTGCGGTCACGGTACGGGGATAGGGAAACTGACGGAGTTGGCCGTGCGGCCATTTTTGCCACCTACCCCGCGCCTCCATCGAGGATCACTCACAGGTCCCCATTGTGACAATCCCACCCTTTACCCCTGACTAGAATCGATCACTGAATGTCCAAAAGTATCCACAGTGGTGGGATGATCGGATAATCGTGCCGTGACGAGAATCAGCCTGAACCCGCGCACGGCCCGCCGGTACGGCCGCACCGCCCGGATGTGCACCCCCGCCGGTGCAGCAGCTCGTGGCCGACATTGGCGTCCACGTGAGTGCAGTGCGCTTCGCGAGGGGGCCCGGGGCTGCGTCCGGCAAACCGTCCGACGAGCTACGGCACAAGGTCCACCCGGTTGCCGATGGCGGAGCACGCCCCGTGGCCTTTACCGGCACCGTAGGCCAGGCCGGTGACGCACCCACCTTCGAGACGGGAATGTTTCACATCCGTGTGCCTCGGGGCGGCACTCGTAGCCCTGGCGGAGGATCTTCTCGATGTCTTCGAGGGTTGCGGCGGTCTGTGAGGCGACCCCGGTTGTGTGGACACGCTGACAATGGATCTTGCAGATCCGAGGAAGGGTGTCCTGGTGGGACGGAAGTCTCCGTATCCGGCGGAGTTCAGGAACGATGCCGTCGCGCTGTACCGCGCGGCGGGCGGGAAGCGTACGTATGCGGCGGTCGCGGCGGACGTCGGCGTGACCGGCGAGACGCTGCGGAGCTGGGTGCGCCAGGCCGACGAGCACGCGGGCCGGGATCACGGCCGCGAGGACCAGACCGCGCAGAGCCGGGATGAGGAACTGGCCCGGCTGCGCGCGGAGAACGGCCGACTGCGCAAAGCGGAGAAGGAGTGGGAACTCGAGCGGGAGATCCTGCGTCGGG
>NZ_JBSFUO010000046.1:0-26092 GCF_053591835.1 Streptomyces sp. NPDC002911
CGGACAACCCCACCCAAGGATGCATGTCTGGCCCAACGACCCCGCCCCTCCAGCGTCACCGCGAACTGCTTGTCGAGTTCAAGCAACGGCATTGGACCGCCACTTCGAAGGGCCACATCGCGACAGACGACAACTTGATCAGGCAAGCGCACAGGGCCTTGAGGGCCATTACTCATTCACGCCGCGGCGTAGCTCAGCCGGAACAGGTCCTGAGCACGCTCCAGGTCCCGTTCGGTGCGCAGCTGCACCTCCAGGTCGCCCGTGCCGTGGTGACCGAGCCCCGTCACGTCCCGGGTGAATCCGGGCGTGAGATCGACGCTTTTCGGGTCGGCCTTCAGGTAGACGAGCAGCTTGGTCTGCTGGGGCGGGATGACGCAGGCGAAATTCCGCAGCCGCTGGTAGGCGGCGTACTGCTTGCGCTGAACTCGCGTGATTCCATCTCCCAGGCCGCGGAGCGTCTCGTCCGCAGCCACGGCCAGCTCCGCCATTGCGCCGGTCTGCCGCTGGAGCGCCTGTGGCGCGTCCATGTGCGCGTGGCGGCGAGTGCGCCGGTCCGCCGCGCCCGACTTGCCGGTGACGGAGACCACCGTCTCCAGGCTGACGTGGTCGCTGCCGTAGTACCGGTAGCGGACCAGGTCGATGCTGCGACGGTGCTCGCGCACGGCGTGCGCGTCGTAGCGGGTGAAGTCGCCGGCGACACAGATCAGGCGGGGGCGCTCCACAGGACCTGGGCTGCGGTCGGCACTCCGAGCCTGTCGCGGACCAGGCTGTCGAAGGCGCTCCGGTGCCGGGTGAGCCACGACAAGTAGTAAAGGCCCTGGTTGATCACGCCGGCATCCGTGCCGCGCTTGTACTCAACGATGACCGGCGCGCCGTTCTCGTCAATCCCGAGCGAGTCGATCCGCCCGCCGTCGACGCAGTCGATCACGTACTCGCTCGCCAGGAACCGCACCCCCAGCATCGTCTCCATGTGCGCCTCGATAAGGCTCTGCACATCCGCCTCGACGTCAGCAAGACGCGGCATGACCTCAGTCACGCCGCCTTTCGTCGTGTGGAACAGCTTCACCCGACACCTCCCCCTCCTCGGTACGGAGATCATCAACGCCGAGCCGGGTCAGGATTGTTTCCGCGAGAGGCTTCGGGCGTGTGAAGGTGGTGTGAGAAGCTACGTGCGGGCCGCCGTGAGGCATCCTCGTCCCACGGTTCCCAGGGATCGGCAGATCCCACATACGTCCCACAGGATCGCGGGACTAGCGCCTGGAAGACTGCCTTTTCGCAGGTCAGTCCCCCGTAGCTCAGCGGATAGAGCACGTGCCTTCTAAGCACCTGCTCTACCGGGCTCCTCACCAACACGGTCGGAACGCCCCCTGAAACAGCCCCAGACCATCTGCACGGCGATCCGGCGCTTTTTAGCAGCACGGGCTTCCTTCGGCAGGCGAGACGCTGACTTACCGCCTATCACACGCCCTTCACATGCTCACAGGGTGACCCAGAATCACGCCCGCGGATCACGGAGCTGAAGCTCGAGGGCAGTAAGAGCAAATCCAGATTCGCCGCACCCTGCGCGACTTCATCCTCAGCTCCCACGACACCGCACGACGCAGTCGAACAGTTCAGCATCGGCAAGCTGGAGAACCTGGGCGCACGCCGCCCCGAGGATTCGACCTGCGGGAACGCCACGACCACCTGGATACCCTGGAATGGGTCAGCGACACGGAGTGCGAGGCGTACGGTCTTGACGCCGCCCGGATTTCCTCACTCCGGCAATGAGCACAGCAATGGCTGGACGACCTCGCCCAGCGCCTGGCCGAGCCGTGCACCGAGGACAACACCCCCGACGGCGTGTGAGCTGAAGCCGAACACGGCCCCGTTACCGCCCGCTACGACAAAGGCCCGGCGCACCTCGCCCTCGAAGTGTGCAGCCCTTTCGCACACCCGTGAGCCGCGCCCCGCCAGGCTCAGGGACGCGGCCCATCGCCCGGGCCCGTCGGCGACGGCGGGGACCGCCGACTCCTGCCACCTTCCGCGGCCGGCCACCGTGGCGAACTCTCCGGGCCCTTGAGTGACTTGGGCCGCCTCCTCATACGCCCCCAGGCCCGGAAGAGAGCCGGAGAGGGAGGGTGATCGCGAACAGGACCAGCCGGTCAGCCAGCTGCGACTACGATTCCGTACAGGTCCGGGGCATGCGCCGGACCCGGCCCGCACCCCGGCGCCCGCCACCGTTCGTGAAGCCCGTCCCCGCCTGTCCCGTACCGGAGGTCCCCAGGTGTCGTCGACTCCCCGGCCGTCCGCTCCTCGCCCCGGTCCGCCGCCGGCCCGTGAGCACTGGTTCCAGCCGCGGCGTTCCGGTTTCCGCTGGGAGCAGGAAGGTCTGGACCACATCCGGCGGCTGATGCCGGCGACCGAGCCGTACCGGGCCTGGGCCACCTTCCAGTTCACCGGCGTCACCGGCCGGGTCAACGAGTGCGATCTACTGATCGCGGTGCCCGGTGGCGTGTATCTCCTGGAGCTCAAGGGACATCCGGGCCGGGTGGTGAACCACGGTGACACCTGGCAGTTCCACAGCGACCGGGTGCGCACGCTCCGTAATCCGCTGCACCTGACCGATCTCAAGGCCAAGGAACTCAAGGCCCAGCTGGAGCGGGCGGCCCGCGCCTCCGGTATCGATCCGCGCAAGGTGCCCTTCATCAAGCCGGCCGTGTTCCTGCACGACGCCGCCCTAGTGAGCGAGCTCGACGAGTTCCAGCGCACCGCCGTCTACGGGCTGAACGGCTCCGAGGGCGGGCTGCCGGGCATCTGGGACGGGCTGCTCGGGCTCCCTCCGGAGCGGGAGAGCTGGCGGGTCACCCCACAGGACAGCGCCCGCCTCGAACAGCTGATGAAACGCGTCGGGATCAGCCACTCCAACGCTCATCTGCGGTACGGAGACGACTGGCGCCTCGAGTCGCGGGCCCTGGACGCGGGCCCTGGGTGGGAGGACCGCCTCGCGGTCCGCGACGACAGCCTGGCCAAGGAGAGCGGCCGGGTCCGGATCTACCTGTCGGGGCAGGACTCGTCCGCCGAACAGCGCACCCGCCTCGACCGTGCGGCCCGTCGCGAGTACCAGGTCCTGCAGGGGATCAACCACCGCGGCATTGTCCAGGCCGTACAGATCCGCGAGCACCAGGGCGGCCCGGCGATCCTCTTCCGGCACCGCGAGGCCGATCTGCGGCTGGACGCCTACCTGAACGCCTATGGGGGCCTCCTCTCCCCCGCGATACGTCTGGATCTGGTGCGCCAGCTCGCCGAGGCCGTGCGGTACGCGCACAATCGCTCGCTCTACCACCGGGCGCTGGCCGCCCGCTCGGTGTACGTCAGCACCCGCGAGGACGGCACGGACCCGACCTTGCGGATCGCGGACTGGCAGACGGCCGCTCGGGACTTCGAATCCAGTTCCCATCTGTCGCTGGCCGACACTCCGCTGGACTCCGGTCTGGTGGCCGACACGGCCCAGGTGTATCTCGCCCCGGAGACGTCTCGGGAGTTCGCCGACCCGGTCGACCTGGACATCTTCGGCCTCGGCAGCCTCTCCTACCTCCTGCTGACCGGGAAGCCGCCCGCCGAGGCACGCAGCTCCCTGGTGGACCGGCTGGCCGCCGAGGGCGGACTGCATCCGTACGCGGTCTCCGACAGCGTCTCGGCCACCCTGGACGACCTGGTCTTCCGTGCCACCGCCTCCGATGTGCAGCACAGGCTCACCTCGGCCGAGGAGTTCCTGCGGCTGCTCGACGCCGCGGAGGCCGAGTTCGCGCAGACCGGACGGTCGGCGGCGGTGACGGTCGACCCGTTGACCGCTAAGGCCGGGCAGTATCTGGACCAGGAGTGGGAGGTCGTACGGGTCCTCGGCACCGGCGCCACCGCCCGCGCGATCCTGGTCGCCCGCCGCACCGAAGAGGGCGCCTACGACGAAGCCTCCCTGCGGGTGTTCAAGGTGGCCCTCGACCGTGAGAAGGACGCCCGTCTCTACGCCGAGGCGAAGGCGCTGCGCGAGGTCGGCGGCAGCCGCATCGTCAAGCTGCTCGCCGACCCGCGTGAGGTGGGCGGCCGCACCGTTCTGGAGATCGAGTACGCGGGCGGGTTCCGTTCCCCCCAGGACCGGGAGCCGGTCAGCCTGGGCTCACGGCTGCGCGGTGAGGGGCGCCTCGGGTACGGGCAGCTGGAGCGGTTCGGCACCGACCTCTTCGACGCTCTGGACACGCTCGCCGCCCGTGGGGTGCGGCACCGTGACATCAAGCCGGACAACCTCGGCCTGTTCAAACGCAACGACGGTTCCTGGCAGTTGATGCTGTTCGACTTCTCGCTTGCCGACGCACCCGACCAGGATCTGCGGGCCGGCACCCGCGGCTATCTCGACCCGTTCCTGGGCAGTAGCCGTCGTTCCCGTTACGACGATCACGCCGAGTGGTACGCGGCGGCGGTCACCCTCTACGAGATGGCCACGGGCGAACGACCGGTGTGGGGCGACGGACAGGTGGATCCGCTGACCGTCGCGGACGCCGAGCTCCATGTCGCTGACGAGCTGTTCGAGTCCGCCCTGCGCGAGGGACTGACCAGTTTCTTCCACCGGGCACTGCATCGAGATCTCGATCAGCGCTACGGCAGTCTGCGTCTGCTGCAGGATGCCTGGCGGGACGTCTTCCGCCGGGCGGACTCGGCCCGGCCCCCGACCACCCCGGCCACGGTGGACCGGCAGGCCGAGGACGTGGAGGACGCCCGGGAACAGGCGGCCGCGGCTGCCGGGCCGAAGACCTCGTTGGACGCGGCGGGGCTCTCGCCGCGGGCCGTCTCGGTGGCGGCCGGTCTCGGGGCCTCCACCGTGGAGGCGCTCCTGGACGTCCCGGCGTACACGATCTCCCGTGCCCGGGGCGCCGGGAACGTGATCCGCAAGGAGCTGAACCGGCGGCGCAAGCAGTGGCTCCAGGAGCTGCGGCAGCGCCCTGCGGGGAGAAAGCCCGTCTCGCTGCCCGCCGACGCCCCCGAGGAGGCGCTGGAATCGGTGGAGACCCTGGCCGCCCGGCTCACCCCGGCGGCGACGACCGGCCGGCGCACCCGGCCGCGGCCGGACGTCGTCCTGGCCACCCTGGGTCTGCCCGGTGCCGCCCTGGCCGAGAGCTGGCCCTCCCAGCCGGCCATCGCCAGGACCCTGAACATCAGCCAGCCGACCGTTTCGCAGCACCAGAGCGCCGCGATAGAGCAGTGGGCCGCACTGCCCTGGCTCGGCCGGGTCCGCGACGAGCTGGTGACGGTGCTGTCCGAGCAGGGCCGGGTGATGACGGCCGCCGAGCTCGCGGCCGAGCTCAGGGTCAGGCACGCCCCGCAGGACGCGGACGACGACACGGACCGCGCGGACCTGCAGGCGCTGGCGCTGGCCGTGGTGCGGGCCGCGGTCGAGGCCGAGTCGCGCCGGCCGGACGAGGCCCGCGGGATCGAGCACGGGGACGGAGACGGGGAGGGCTCCGCTCCTCCGCCCCGGATCGCCGTGCTGCGGCGCGGCGGCAGGGTCCTGCTGGCGCTGGAGGACCTTCCCGGAAGCGACGACCCGACCCCGGTGGAGCTGGCCGATCACGCGACCGAGCTCGGCCACGCCGCCCAGGCCCTGGCGGCCCGCGATCCCCTGCCGGGCAAGGAGGCCGTCCTGCGCGAACTGCGCGCGGTCCCCGCACCGGAGGGGATGGCCCCGCCGGCCGACACCCGTCTGGTGGCACTGGCCGCGTCGATGGCCGGCGGGGTCGGCGTCTCCCCGCGGTTCGAGCTGTTCCCCCTGGACCTCGGTCTGGACCAGGCACTGCGCGTCTCCCAGGCGGCGGCCGGGGTGCGGCGCGCCATCGGCATCGGGGCCGATGACCTGCTGGCCCGACTCCGCTCCCGCTTCCCGGGCCTGGCGGTACTGGCCGACCTCACGTACGTGGAGCTGGAAGAGGCCCTGGAGAAGGCCGGCTTCCCGCTGGAGTACGACCGGGACCGCTCGCTGTTCTTCCCTCCCGCACGCGATCCCGACCGCAGCCGGCCCGCGTACACCGTGACGTCCGTGCCCGGGACCGGCACCCTCTACGGCGACGCGCAGGCGGAGCTAGCCGAGGGGCGCGATCCGCGCCGGATCCTCGCTCTGCGCCTCGACGATGCGCTGCGCCGGGGCGGGTTCCTTGCGCTGACCGTCAGGGGCGCCTACCTTCCGGGCCTCGCCGAGCGGCTGGCCGAGCGCTGCGGTGTTCTCCCGATCGCCCTGGACGACCTGTTCCTCACCGCGCTGCGCGAACTGGCCGAGGAGCAGGGGGTGCCCTGGCGGGCCCTGCTGAAGGCAGACGCCGGGTTCACCGCCACCGGCCTCCTAGGCACCGCCCTGGGCTCCTACACCCGGTTCGCCGCCGAGCGCGTGGCACAGCGGTGCGCGGACCTGGCCGAGCAGGCGGGCCCACGCACTGTCCCGCTGCTGCACCGGGCCGGTCTGGTGGCCCGCTACTGGGAGGCCGGCGGCCGCGAACTCCTGGTCTCCCTGCAGCAGTCGGCCCGCCGCCCGGCCGAGACCCCGCACGGTTTGTGGCTGCTCACCCCGATGGACGACCCGCAGGCCACCCCGGCCCTGGAGGGACGCACGGTGGACGTGGTGGACCGGGTGAGCGAGTGGGTGGTCCTGGAGGGTCTGCCGTTGAGGGAACTTCTCGGCGAGGAGTGAGGGCGGAGGTGAGCGGGGGCGTCAAGGCGCCGGGCCCCTTCCCTAACCCGCCGCCCCTGACGCAAGCTCAACCGCCCACGACGTGCGCGAATTCACCTTTTCGGAGCAGCATCGCCCCTTATGATCAGCGGCGTGCCGGATGACGACGCGAGAGCCCAGGACGCGGTGATGGAGCAGCAGTACGCCCTCGCCGGAGCACGGCATTACCACGATGCCGTCTATCTCTGCGGCGACCAGCGGTGGCCGACCGCCGACCACCTCTTCGGGTTCGCCGCCGAGTGCGCGCTGAAGAGCCTGCTGCTGCGGTTCGCCGTGCACGACGTGTCCACGTACCGCAACGGGAATGCGATGAACCGGGCACGGTGGGTGAATCCCCGGACTGGGAAAGAGGACTGGCTGGGCCACATCAACCAGGTCCTGGGGGCGGCCCCTCTGCTGGCGTACGGCCGCGGAGGCCCCGCGTTCGTGGAGGCCGTCGACCGGCTGAACGTCTTCGCGTCCTGGGACCTGGCGGACCGCTACCGGGACGGCAGACAGGTCTCCGACTCGGTCGTGGCCAGCCGCCAGGAGGCCGCGCGCCTCGCCCTCTCCTTGTACGAGCTGTACGAGCTCACCGGAAGGACCTCATGACCGCGTACGACTTCCCGGTCCGCTTCGACAGTTCCCGCCCGATCGCGTTCGGGATCGCACGGGACGTGGCGGAGGAGGGGTACGACGTCGTACTGGTACGGGACGTGCTCGGCCGGTTCACTCTCATCGTCGATGACGACAGCAAAGGCGTGGATGCCGGGCAGCACGACCGCTGGTCGGCGACCCTGCACGACCGGCTCGGTCCATACTGCGGCAAGCGGCGGATCCTGCTGAAGTCCCGGATGTTCTCGGCAGACGCCTTGCTCAGGTCTCCTCGTGCGATCAACGTCCCCGACGGGTCCACCTCCGTCGGCTCTGTCCGGTTCCTGGACAACACCGTGGTCGGCGAGAGCTGGACCCAGGTCTCCACGCCGTCCGCACCGAAGATCGGGCCCCGCACCCACCGCACCGCTCTGTACGGCTTCAAGGGCGGCGTCGGCCGTACCACGGCGACCTCGGTCCTCGCCCGCGCCCTCGCCGACACCGGCAAGATCGTGCTGGTGATCGACCTGGACCTGGAGTCGCCGGGTATCGGCCCGCTGCTTCTCGGGACGGGGCGGTTGTGTCGCCACGGTGTCGTCGACCACCTCGTGGAGGCGGCTCTCGGCAACGAGGGGGGCCTGGAGATCGTGGCCAGGTCGGGGTACGAGCCGCGCAATCGGGGCGAGTTGTGGATCGCCCCGGCTCGGGGGGCGGGCGACGACACGCCCAACGCCTACGTGGACAAGCTCAACCGTGTCTACGCCGATTCCCCAGGCGCGAGTTTCGCGGACCGCCTGGAGGCGACCGTCCGTGCCTGCGAGGAGGCGGTGGAGAAGGGCGACAGCGGGCGCCGCCCCGATGTGGTGCTGCTCGACAGCCGGGCCGGCATCCACGACGTCGCTGCCGTGACCATCTCCCGGCTGTGCGACCTCGCGCTGCTCTTCGGCGCGGACAACGCGCAGACCTGGTCGGGGTACCGGGACCTCTTCGAGGCGTGGGCGGCGTCCGGGCAGGGCCCGGACATCCGGCACAAGCTCCGCATGGTGGCCTCGATGGTGCCGGACTCGGTCCACCACCCGATGGAGATCTACCTGAGATCCTTCCGGCTGAACTCCTACGATTGCTTCTCCACGCTCTACGACGAGGTCATGGCCGAGGAACCGCAGCAGGCGGATTCCGGAGAGGGGCCTTCCGGCGGTATCCCGTTCGCCCCGTCCCCGGAGGACGACTCCGCTCCTCATCACCCGGTCCCGATCCTCTTCGAGCCGGGCCTGGTCGGCATGAACGTCCCGGACTCCCCGCAGTGGCAGGAGCGAGTCTTCGTACGGGCCGCGTACTTTGAGTTCCTCGCGACGGTCGTTCCGCTGGTCCTGGCCGACCCGGTCGACGGGAACGACGACGAGGAAGAGACGGGATGACCGAGCCGCTGAGCGCCGACGCCTACCGCGATCTGCTGTCGAGGGCGCTGGAGGGCACGGTCGACGCGGACACCCGGCGGCCGGACTCGCACTCGCTGTACATGCCGGATCTCCACCGGTCCGCCCTGTACGTGGACTCCACGGTGGTCGAGGGCGGCCGGGGTGACGGGAAGACCTTCTGGGCGCGGTCCCTCCTCGACCCGGTCCTGCGGGCAGCGGCGGCGGCCGAGTACCGCATCAACCGGCTCAACAAGCTGCGGGTCTTCCCCGGTTACGGCCAGGACGTACGGTCGGACTCCTATCCCGGCCCGATGGCGCTGCCGCGCCTGGTGGACGGTGGCGCTACGCCGGAGGAGATCTGGTACGCCGTGCTGCTCACCGCGCTCGGGCAGCCGGAGCTGTGTGCGCTCACCGAGTGGGGCGACAAGCTCTCCTGGCTCCGGGCGAATCCCGGTCCGGCCGACCGGACCATCGAGGAGGTGGACGCGCGGGCCTTCGCCGAGGACGTGGTGCATCTCCTGGTCTTCGACGGCCTGGAGCATCTGCACCCCGATCAGCGCGTCGTGGACCGGCTGATCGCGGGACTGCTCAGGGTCGCCCAGCGGATGCGCTTCGGCACGCGCAACATCCGTTTCAAGGTGTTCCTGCGCCCCGACATGTTCGAGGCCGCGAAGCAGCTCTTCCCCGATGCGTCGAAACTGTCGGGGAACGCGGCGGAGCTGACCTGGTCCCGTACCGATCTGTACGGGCTTCTCTTTCATCATCTAGGCAACGAGGGCAGCGCGGACGCCGAGCGGTTCCGCCGGATCACCGGCGGCTGGGAGAGCACGCAGGGGCTGGACGGGGTGTCCGCCCGGCACGTCCCGCCGATCGCCCTGCGCAACGACGCCAAGGCCCAGACGGAGCTGTTCGAACAGATCGCCGACCCGTACATGGGCAGCAACGTCCGCCAGGGACGCCCTTACACCTGGCTGCCCAACCACCTCATGGACAGCAAGGACCGGATCAGCCCGCGCAGTTTCCTTAAGGCCCTGTCCGAGGCGGCCGAGGTCACCCGGCCGGGGCACGACCGTGCGCTGCACCACTCCGCCATTCACAGCGGGGTGCGCGCGGCGTCCAGGGTGCGGGTGGACCAGGTCGGCGAGGACACCCCGTGGGTCAGCGCGGCGATAGAGCCGCTGTCCGGCTGCCAGGTGCCGATCGCCCAGGGGAAGATCATCGAGAACTGGCAGGAACACGATCTGCCGAGTGAGCTGCGCCGGGACTCCGCCCGCTACACCCAGCACGACCGGCCCGAGCTGGTCGTCACCGGCCCCCGCCACCCCGACGATCTGCCCCGGCTGATCCAGGAGCTGGTCGACCTGGGCGTGATGCGCCGGCGCGACAAGGAGCGGGACGAGCACGCGCTGCTCGACCTGCCCGACATCTACCGCCTCGCCTTCGGCCTCGGACGCAAGGGCGGCATCCCGCTGACCGGCCGCAGGTAGCGGCCGGTACCGGACACCGACCTGGCAGGATGGACGGACCCGCGAGGACGAGCGACCTCGCGGGACGAAGCTCCGGAGAACCAGGAAGACGAGGTGCCGCCCGTGCCCCCCGAGGACGCACGCACGCCCGAGACCACGGAGGCGGCCACCGCCTCGCTGGACCGTGACGTGCTGCTGAAGGATCTGCAGAAGCAGGTCGCCCTCCTGGTGGAGGACCTGCGGGAGCGCGAGGCGGAAGACGGCGAGGCGAAAGCGGCCCTGACCGCCGAGTACCAGCGTGCTCTGGGCGCGGAACGCACGTCCCTGCGGTACGAGGGCTGGCTGGACGAGCGTCTGGTCCAGATCGCCTCCGCCTGGGTGCTCGCCTGCGTCTTCGTCCGATTCTGCGAGGACAACCGCCTCGTACGGGAGGCCCGGCTGTCCGGTCCCGGCGAGCGGCTGGCCGAGGCCCAGGACAACCACGACGCGTTCTTCCGCCGCCACCCCGAGAAGAACGACCGTGACTGGCTGCAGGAGTCCTTCCGGGCGCTGGGCCGCGAACACGAGATCACCGGGGGCCTCTTCGACCCCGCCCACAACCCGCTGTGGGAGCTGAATCCGTCCTACACGGCGGGGGCCCGGCTGCTCGCCTTCTGGCGTGAGCGCGGTGCCGACGGCACCCTGCGCCACGACTTCACCGACCCCGCTCTCGACACCCGCTTCCTCGGCGACCTCTACCAGGACCTGTCCGAGCACGCCCGCAAGACCTATGCCCTGCTCCAGACCCCGGACTTCGTCGAGGAGTTCATCCTCGACCTGACTCTGGAGCCGGCGGTGGAAGAGTTCACCCTGGAGCCGGTGTGGAAGCACCGCCCGGTGAACTGGGACGGCGAGATGTACGACACCCACGACCCGGAGAATCCGGAGGTACGGGGTCTGCGCTGCATCGACCCGGCCTGCGGTTCCGGTCACTTCCTGCTCGGGCTCTTCCGCCGGATTCTCGCCAAGTGGCGCGAAGCGGCACCCGGCGAGGAGGACTGGCTGCTGATCCGCCGCTCCCTGGAGGCGGTGCACGGAGCGGACAAGAACCCCTTCGCTGTCGCCATCGCCCGCTTCCGGATGCTGGTCGCCGTGGTCCAGGAGTGCGGAGTCAGGACGATCTCCGCCGCCCCCGGAGTGCCGATCAACATCGCGGTCGCCGACTCCCTGCTGCACGGGCGCGAGGCCGGCCGGAAGACGGACGCCACCCTGGACGACGCCGAGCGGAACGACGAGGTCTTCACGTACCGGACGGAGGACGTCCAGGACTACGTCAAGCGGGTGGACCTGCTCGGGCGCGGCTCGTACCACGTGGTGGTGGCGAACCCGCCGTACATCACGGTGAAGGACCCGTTGGAGAACGCGAACTACCGCAAGGCGTACTGGACTTGCTCCGGGAAGTACGCGCTGTCCGTGCCCTTCGCCCAGCGGATCTTCGAGCTGGCGGTCCGGGCGGGCGGATCGGGGGTTGACGGTGGGTTCACCGGGCAGATCACGGCGAACTCCTTCATGAAGCGGGAGTTCGGGTCGACGCTGATCCAGTCCTTCTTCCACGGGGGGCCCTACCGGGACCCGGGCACCCGGCGCATGGACAACTACATGGGCGTCGACCTCACCCACATCATCGACACCTCCGGGGCGTTCATCCCCGGCCACGGCACGCCGACCGTCATCCTGGCGGGCCGCCACCAGGTGGCCCGGCAGGGCCGGCCGATCCGGGCCGTCCTGGGCGTCCGGGGCGAGCCGGAACAGCCGAAGAAGGGTTACGAGGCGAACGGCAAGGTCTGGCAGGCGATCGTCTCGCAGTGGCGCAAGCCGGGGAGCGAGTCGGAGTGGGTGAGCGTGGAGGACGCGGAGCGGGCGCGGTTCGCGGAGCACCCGTGGTCGCTGAGCGGGGGTGGGGCGGGGGATCTGCTGGAGCGGATCGAAGATGCTTCGGCAGCCCGCTTGAGCAGCGTCGCCGAGTCGTTGGGGATTACTTCGTTCACGCTTGAGGACGATCTTTATCTACTGCCGACGAGTGCGGTGAAGACCTCCGGCATTCCGGAGGAATGGACACGCCCCATGGTCACCGGAGATCTCCTCCGAGACTGGAACAGCGGAGAGTTCGAAGCCGCCCTGTTCCCGTACTCACCGGAGTTCGAACCAATTGACGTGGAGGGCATCGAACCTCTGCATCATTTCATGTGGCCAAGCCGGACCAGCGTCTCGAACAACATCCTCTTCGGCGGGAAGACCAAGGTCGAGGGCGGTCTGAAGTGGTCGGAGTACGGACGGCTGACCACGAGCAAGCTGCGGACGCCACTGACGATCGCGTACGGCGAGGTCGCCACGCACAATCACTTCGTGCTGGACCGGGGCGGGAAGGTGTTCAACAGGACCGCTCCGGTGATCAAGCTGCCCGAGGGGGCGAGCGAGGAGCGTCATCTTGAGCTGCTCGGGCTGCTGAATTCTTCGACTGTCTGTTTCTGGATGAAGCAGGTAAGCCATGTCAAGGGTGGCAGTGGTATCGGCCGTGGCGTTCAGGACGAAGCGTGGGAGAACCGCTTCGCTTTCAATGGAACCCGGCTGCAGGAGTGCCCGCTCCCTGAGCATTTCCCGCTCACCCTGACACGCGAGATCGACTCACTCGCTCTACAATTGACCGAAAACGACCCATCTAGCCTTACAGCCGCCGCACCTCCTTCCCGTGCCTCCCTGGACGAGGCCCGCTCCGAGCAAGACCGCATTCGCGCCCGCATGATCCTCCTCCAGGAGGAGCTGGACTGGACCGCGTACGGGCTCTACGGACTCCTCACCCCCGAGGAGGTCGAACGGACCACCCTGTCCGGCAGCCCCGACACGCTGACCGACGCAGACGTGCCCCAACTCGCCCTGGGCCAGCGCGCATTCGAGATCGCCCTCGCCCGCAACAATGCGGAGACCGCCTGGTTCACCCGGCACCACTCCACCCCCACCACCGAGATCCCCGCCGACTGGCCCGAGTCCTATCGCCGCGTCGTCGAGGCCCGCCTCGACCTCATCGCGCACGACAAGGACATCCGCCTCCTTGAGCGCCCCGAGTTCAAGCGCCGCTGGTCCACCGAGCCGTGGGAGAAGCGGGAGGCCGCCGCCCTGCGGACCTGGCTGCTGGACGCCGCCGAACGCAAGGACCTCTGGTACACGGACCGGGAGGGCTTCGATTCCGCCTGCCCGCTCACCATCTACCAGCTCGCCGACCGGCTCCGCCACGACGAGGATGTGCAGACCGTCGCCGCGCTCTACGCAGCCGACCATCTCGGCCAGCGCGAGGCCCGGCTGTCCACGGTCCTCGCCGCCGTCATCAACACCGAGCACGTGCCGCACCTGGCGGTCCTGCGCTACAAGGAGTCTGGGCTGCGCAAGCGCGCACAGTGGGAGGAGGTCTGGGAGCGCCAGCGGGAAGAGGACAAGTCCGCCGAGCGCCTCGACATCAAGGTCCCGCCCAAATACACATCCGCGGACTTCCTCAAGCACAGCTACTGGTCGAACCGCGGCAAGCTCGACGTACCCAAGGAACGGTTCATCTCCTACCCGGGTTCCGCTCCCGACGGCGACCCCTCGCTCCTGATCGGCTGGGCTGGCTGGGACCACCGTGAACAGGCCGAGGCCCTGTCCGGTCTCATCACCGACCGCCTGGAGCAGAACGGCTGGCCCCGCGAGGACCCTCGATACGTGCCGCTCCTGGCCGGTCTCGCCGAGGTCCTGCCCTGGGTCGAGCAGTGGTACGACGCGTACGACGAGGACTGGGGCAGCAACGCGGCAGAGGAGTTCCGCACCGCTCTCAAGATCGGCCTGGAGGCTCGCAACCTCTCTTTCTCCGACCTGCGGGACTGGCGTCCCGAGCCGAAGCGGCGCGGTCACGGGGCGAACTAACCCGGACAGCACGGAGGGGCTGGGTACCTCACTCCTGAGATACCCAGCCCCTCGGCGTCCGTCAGCCGCACCCCGCGTTGCGCAGGAAAGCGGCCCACGCCTCGGCCCCGACGGCGAAGGTCGGCCCTTCGGCCCGCTTGGAGTCCCGCACGTGGACGGCGTCGACGGTAGCGGCGACCTCGACGCAGTCCCCACCGTTGCCCGCGCTGTAACTGCACACCGCTACGGCTCGGAGACGAACGACGCCGTCGCCCTGGTGGTCGCCGAGCTGGCGGCGAACTCCGTCACGCACGGGGCGGTACGCGGGCGAGGCGCGCTGTTGCGGCTGAGCCACGAGCGGGACGGCCTGATCCGGGTGGAGATCAGCGACACCCGGGGCGAGCGCCTGCCCGCCCCGACGCCCTCGACGCCACCGCCGTGGCCGGGCGGGGCCTCGTGATCGTCGAGGCGCTCGCCGAGGACTGGGGGTGCGGCCCCGCAAGGGCGCGCCCGGCAAGACCGTGTGGGCCCCTGCCTCCGCGCTTCCGGAGCCCCTGGCTGATCCGCTTCCTCGTCCCGATCCAGACTCCTCCACCCGGGTGAGCTGGCAGGATGGAGGGGACGCCCGGCCGTGGTGGTGCGGCAGCGCGGGGCGAGAACGCTGTGGGGAGCTGGAACTACTGATGGCCAGGGGCAACGGGACCGTACTGAAGGACGTTCTCGACATCAAGGAGGACGCCCACGCCGGCGACTTCAAGATCGAGCTGTCGCAGGGCTTCTCCGGGAAGTCGGCCGGTTCCATCGCGGAGTACGTGGTCACTCCCCAGCTGGCGAAGGAGTTCGACAAGGCGTTGCGGCTGGTCCGCGACGCCCTGCGGAAGAACACCTCGTACGCCGCTTACCTGCACGGATCCTTCGGCGCCGGTAAGAGTCACTTCCTCACGGTGCTGCACGCCGTGCTCAACGGAGACCCGGCCGCCCAGACCAAGGAACGCCTCGGTGAGGTGGTGGCCGGGCACCAGGAGTGGCTGCGGGAAAAGAAATTCCTGATGGTGCCGTTCCACCTGGTCGGCTACCCCAGCCTGGAGGGGGCGCTGCTCGGCGGCTACGCCGACGCCGTACGCAAGCTGCACCCCGACGAGGCCACCCCCCTGGTCTTCCGGGCCGACTCCCTGCTCGCCGACGCCCGAAACCTGCGCGCCTCCATCGGCGACGAGGCGTTCCTCCGGCTGCTCCCCGCACCCAGGTCGCAGAAGGCCTCCGTGCAGCCCGCCGCCCCGGCCGACGGGGACGACGCCCCCGAGCTGCGGCCGATCGGCGCCGCCCCCGCCCAGGGCTGGACGGCCGCCGCGCTCGACGCCGCACTCGACGCCCCCGCCGGCGACCCGGGCCGCGACCAGCTGGTCACCGCGCTGTTCGACGGCCCGATGAAGTCGTACGCGGGCAGCACCGGCGGCGAGGAGGGGGCGTACATCCCGCTGGACGACGGGCTGAGCGAGATCAGCAAGCACGCCAAGCGCCTCGGCTACCAGGGTGTGGTGCTGTTCCTGGACGAGCTGGTGCTGTGGCTGCAGGCCAAGATGTCCGACCGCACCTTCATCAACGAGCAGATCCAAAAGACCGTCAAGCTGATCGAGACCACCAACCCCGACCGGCCTGTGCCGATCATTTCCTTCGTCTCCCGGCAGCGTGACCTCTCCCAGCTCGTCGGCAAGGACGTCCTCGGCTCCGACGTGGACAACCTCAACCAGGCCCTGAAGTACCTCGAAGAGCGCTTCGAGGTGATCAATCTGGAGGACCGCAACCTCCCGGAGATCATCAAGGAGCGGGTCCTGAAGCCGCGCGCCGGTCAGGAGGCGGTCCTCGACGCCGCGTTCGCCGGTATCGACCGGACCAGCCAGATCGTGAAGGACGTACTCCTCGACGGGGAGGGCGCCACCGGCTCGCGCTGGGAGGACTTCAGGTCGGTGTACCCGCTCTCCCCGGCCCTGCTCAACGTGCTGGTCGCCCTGTCCGGAGCGCTCCAGCGCGAGCGCTCAGGGCTGAAGCTGGTGCAGCAGCTCATGGAACTCAATGCCGACACCGAGCTCGGCAGCCTGATTCCGCTCGGCGACCTGTGGGACGTGCTGATCCACGGCACCGGCACCGCCTTCACCGACAAGCTGAACCAGGAGTCGGAGTCCGCGATGCGGTTCCACGCCAAGGCCCGGGCGCACCTCCTGGAGAAGTACGGCTCTCCGGACAACACCGACTTCCGGGCCGACGAACGCTTCGTCAAGACCCTGCTGCTTGCCGCGCTCGCTCCCGAGGTGCCCGCGCTGCGCCAGCTCACCGGCACCCGACTCGCCGCGCTCAACCACGGCTCGGTCCGCTCCAGGACCGTCCCGGTCGGCGAGCGGGTGCGAGAGCGGATGAAGGCCCTGCAGCTGGAGTTCCCCGCCGAGCTGCGCGCCGAGGGCGGGGACGACCCGGTCTTCTCCATCCACCTGTCCGACCTCGACGTCGAGCCGATCCTGGACGCCGTGGCCGGCGAGGACAAGACCGGGGTCCGCCAGACCTGGGCACGGGAGCGGATGCGGCAGGAGCTGGGACTCGGCAAGGGCCCGGAGCAGTTCCTCGACACCAAGAAGATCGTCTGGCGTGGTTCCGAGCGCACCGTGGAGTTCTTCTTCGGATCGGTCCACTCCCCCGTCAGCATCACCGATGAACAGTTCACCGCCTCCGAACAGGGCCGCATCAGGATCGTCTTCGACTACCCCTTCGACGAGAGCCTCCGCCGCTCGCCCGACGACGCCTACCACCGGGTCCAGAGCCTGATCAACAGCGGCCACGAGGCTCCCGTCCTGGTCTGGCTGAGCGACTACCTCTCCGAGCAGCGCAAGGCTCAGCTGGGGCGGCTGATGCGGATCAACTTCCTGCTCGAACGCGACCGGCTCTCCGAGTACACCCGCAACTTCCTGCCCGAGGAGCGGACCAAGGCCCGCAACCAGCTGGAGCGGGCCCGGGAGACGCTCACCGAGACCCTGGCCGGCGCACTGAGCGAGGTCTACGGCCTCACTCAGGCCAAGGAGGGAACCGTCGGCGCGGAGGTGACCGACGGCCGGCACCTCCTGTCCCTGCAGCCCGAGCACCCGCGCCCGCAGCCCCCGGCGAGCAGGCAGTTCCCGCAGGCGGTGGCCCAGCTCGCCGACGGACTGTTCTCGGCGATGTACGACAAGCACCCGGACTTCGGTCCCGGCACCGGCTCCGTACCCAAGGCAGTCAGTCAGAGCGAGCTGACCACCGCCCTGAAGTGGATCACCCTGGCGCTCGGCGAGAGCGACACCCGCATCGAGGTCGACTCCAAGGACCTGCGGGCCGTCAAGCGGGTCGTGGAGCCCCTGGACCTCGGCACCGTCCACGAGGGGCCGTTGCTCCTGAAGCGGGAGTGGTGGACCCGCATCAACCAGGTCGCCTCCCTCAACGGCCAGAAGGACGCCACCGAGCTGACCGCCGAGGACATCCGCCGCTGGATCACCCGTCCCGCCGAGGACAAGGGACTGGGGTACCGCGGCCTCGACAAGCAGATCACCAATCTGCTGATCGCCGTCTACGCCCTGCTCGACAACCGCACCTGGGAGAAGTACGGTGCCGTCGAGGCGGCCCCCGCACTGGACGAAATCGGGCCCGGGTGGGCGCTGCGTGCCAAGGAGATGCCCGGCGAGGAGGAGTACGCGGCGGCCCGGACCCGGGCCGGACGGCTGTTCGGCGTCCCCGCCAAGCCCGCCCTGTTCGCCCGCAACGTCCACGAGCTGGCCGCCGGCGTCCACGCCAAGGCCTCCGCATACGAGAAGAGCGTGGGAGACGTCCGGTCCGTCCTCAAGCGCCACGCCTCACTCCTCGGCCTCGACATAACGGAGCAGGCCCCGCGCACCGAGGACTTGCACACCGCCGCCGCGCTCCTGGCCCGGCTCGTCCGGCACGGCGACGACCCCACCGCCCTCGTCCGCGAACTGGCCGCCCTGTCGTACGAGACACCGGACCGCGATCTCTCACACACCATGGACAGCGCCGCGGAGCTCGCCGCGGCCCTGGACAGCACCGACTGGGCGCTCCTCGAACGTGTGCGCAAGCTCAGCGCACGGGACGACACCGTGGGCGACCGGGCCCAGCGGTTCCTGGACCGCATCACGGAGGCCGCCCGGGCCACGGAGCTGGAGCGGTCCCTGATTCCCGTGCTCAAGGAGGTCCGCGAGAGCGCCCACGCGCTGATGGACGTGGCCCTCCAGCTGGAACCGCCCGCCCCCGCCCCCGGCCCGCAGCCGCCGGTGGACGCCGAGCAGGTCACCCTGTCCCAGCACGGCATCCCGCCGGTGCCCTCGAAGCTGCCCGCCCCCGGCCCCTCCCAGCAGCTCCGCATCCCGCCGGCCGACGAGCGCTCCGGTGACGACAGCAGGCCGGAAGACCGTCTTCCGGCCGCCCCGCACGTCGTGGACGCCGGCCCCTCCGGAGCCGCTGAGCTCCCCCGGAAGCTGACCGCCGTACGGGAGGAGATCGAGGCCTACCGTGCCGCACACCCGGACGCGGCGGTGCGGATCGTCTGGCAGGTTGTCGGCGACGGCACCGTACAGACGGGGGAGGGCGAACAGGGATGAGCACCACCCGTCCCGTCGCCAGCCGCCGGGCCGTCGAGGTACTCCTGGAGACCGAGCTCGCCCGCGCTCCCGGCTGCCGGCTCGTCCTGGTCGACGCCGTCTGGGACAGCGCGGACAAGGACACGGAGTTCACCGTGCGGGTCGGGACCGGGCACCGCCGGGTCCTCGTCACCGACCAGGACTCCCTGCTCGGCATCGCCGACGCCTGGAACCGCCACCTCGCGCAGGCTGAGGACGGTACCGGTGACGACCGTGTCCTCGTCGTCACCGGTACCGTCCCGCCCGACCAGCTCGGCTGGGACCTGCGCGCCCACGCGCCGCACCGGCGGCCGCTGCCCGTGAACCGGACCGAGATCGTCGCCCAGATCTTCGGGGCGGCCGACCTCGACCCCCGGATGCTCGGCGAGCACTGGCTGCTCGACGCCCTCCTGGCGGCCGAACCCCTCGACGGCTGGCCCCGCACCAGTGGCGTCCTCACCCGCGACCGGGCCGTACGTGCCCTGCTCGCGGCCCGGCTCGGCCTCGGCGACACCGAGGCCGACACCCTGGACCTGGACGCCGACACCCTCTTCTCCTGGACCCGCGGCGCCTCGGGCCCCGCACGATTCGCCGCGCTGTCCGAGGACGAGCGGCGCGGTCTCGGCGAATGGCTCGGCCGGGCTGCCGGAGAAGCGGCCCCCATCCTCCTCACCCTGGCCGCCGAAGGACGGGGCGCCGACGCTCTGCCGCTCGGCGCACTGGCCTCCGCCGCCCTCGCCTCGTCCCGGTCCGAAGCCGCTGTCTTCGCCCTCGGCTCGCTCTTCGGCAGCGCGCTCACCGCCTTCGACCGGCTGAAGCCCTTCGCGGAAGCAGCCACCGGGGTCCTCACCCGCTGGACCGCGCAAGCGGAAGGCGGCGGGGCCCAGGCCGACCAGGCCCGGCACCGGCTCCTCGGCGTCCTCGAACGCGCCGACCGACTGGCCGCCGGAGCCCGGCTCGACACCCTGATCACCTCGGACCGCCTGCTGCCCTCCGGCTACCGCGGCCGGCTGCGCGCCCTGGCCACCGCCCTCACCGAGGGTGCGCACGCCAGGAGCGGCGATGCGGCCGGAGACGCCGAATCAGCATTGAACGACCTCGCCGCGCACCAACTGGCCGCCGTGTACGGCCACTCGACCGAGACCGCACACACCGCGGTCCGCCTGCTGCGCCGACTCGCCGTGCCCATGCCCGCCCTCTCCCACGTCGGCCAGGCCGTACAGGAACATCTCACCGACACCGGCTGGGTCGACCTGGCCGTCGGCATCCTCGCCGAGGGCGACGAATCACCCGACCCGGTCATCGGCGAGGCCTACCGGCGGCTCATAAGAGCCGTACGGGAGCGCCGGTCCGCCATCGACGAGGCGTTCGCCGCGCTGCTCGCCCGCTGGACCGACAGCGCGGCCCAGCAGGCCGACGGGGGCGCCCTGCTCATCGAGGACGTGCTGGCCCGGGCCGCGGCCCCGCTGGCCCGCGACGGCGGCCGTCCGCTGATCGTCGTACTCGACGGAATGAGCGCGGATGTCGCCGTCCGTCTCGCCGGCGAGCTGGACCGGCGGGTATGGACCGAAATCGTCCCTTCCCCCGGCAGGGGCGCCCTCCCCGCCCGGCAGGCGGCGGTCTCGATGCTGCCTTCCATCACCCGGGTCAGCCGGGCCTCCCTGCTGTGCGGGCGGGCCTCCGAAGGCGGGCAGGACGCGGAGCGCTCGGGGTTCGCCGCCTTCTGGCGCAAGCGTCACCGGGAGGGCCGGCTCTTCCACAAGGGCAGCTTCGAAGGCGCGGCCGGGCACCGCCTCGCCCCCGAGTTCGTCGAGGCGCTCGCCTCGGACGAGGTGGTCGCGGTCGTGGTCAACACCATCGACGACGCGCTGTCCAGCGGCCGGGAGGGCACCAGTGGACGCTGGGGACTGCGCGACATCGGCAAACTGCCCGACCTGCTGAACGCGGCCCGCGACCACGGTCGCCCCGTCCTCCTGGTCTCCGACCACGGACATGTCATCGACCGTACCGACCGCGGGAACCTGCCCCTCCAGGTCACCGGCGTCAAGGGAACCCGCTGGCGTACCGGCACCCCCCAGGACGGGGAGGTGTCGCTGAGCGGGCCGCGCGTCCGGACCGACAGCGGCCGCGCAACCCTGGCCTGGCGCGACGACATCCGCTACACCGCACGGCAGGCGGGCTACCACGGCGGTGCCTCACTCGCCGAGGTCACCGTCCCCGTCATCACCCTGATCCCGGCCGAAGGAGTCGTGCCGTCGGGATGGATCCTGCTGCCCTCCGAGGCGACCGAACCCGGATGGTGGAACTCCTCCTCGGGGGCGGGTCCCGCGCCGTGGCACACCCGGACCACGGATGCCGCCGCCTTGGCGAGAACCACGGACCCAGGACCGGAGACGACCGACAGCCCACCGAAGGCCGCCGGACGACAGAAGGCCGAGCGGGTTCCCGCCACGGCTGCCTCCGGCTCCCCTGTTCCGGTCGCACTCCGGGCCGTCGACGTGGACGCCGCTCCCCGCCCGCTCCCCCGGACGAGCCTGGGCGAGCACGTCGTGCGCAGCCTCCCGTACAAGGCACAGAAGGAGTTCGTACGTCTGGCTCCCGGTGAGAAAGCCGTCGCGGCCGTCCTCGACGCACTGGTCGCAGCCGGCGGGAAGCTCTCGCCGGGTGCGGTCGCCGACGCCGCCCGGGCCGCCACCGGCAAGTCCCAGCGCAACCCGGAGCGCTTCGCCACCGTCCTGGAGCGGCTGCTCAACATCGACGGCTATCCCGTGCTCCGGCTCATCGAGTCCGGCCGCACCGTCCAGCTCGACAAGGCCCTGCTCCAGGAGCAGTTCCTGGGAGGCGGCCCCGCATGACCCGGCCGACACCCGACATCAGCACCGCGCGGCGCCAGGACGTCCTCGACGCACTGCGGCGCGGCACCGTGCCCCAGGCGGGACTCGGCCTGTTCGCCGTCGGCCTGACCCGCTTCGAGGCGGCGCTCGACGACAACCTGGACACGGTCACCCGCGGCGGCTCCGCCTTCCACGCCCTGCGCGGCGAGTACGGCTCGGGCAAGACCTTCTTCGCCCGCTGGCTCGCCGAGAACGCCAAGCGGCGCGGGCTCGCCGTCAGCGAGGTGCAGATCTCCGAGACCGAGACCCCCCTGCACCGCCTGGAGACCGTCTACCGCAAGCTCACCGAACGCCTCACCACGGCCACCCACCAGCCCTCCGCGCTGCGGGCGGTGATCGACTCATGGCTGTACGCCCTGGAGGAGGAGGCACTCGCATCCGGTGAGATCGAGGACGACGACGAGGGCGGCCTCGCAGCCGCGGTGGACGAGCTCCTGGAACTCCGGCTCGCCGCCGTCGCCCGCACCACCCCGGCCTTCTCCGCCGCACTGCGCGGCTACCACCGGGCCGTGGCCTCGGGGGACGGGCCGCAGGCCGAAGCGCTCATCGCCTGGCTCGGCGGACAGAAATCCGTGGCCGCCGCCGCCAAACGCTCCGCCGGAATCCGCGGCGACCTCGACCACTTCGGCGCCCTGGGATTCCTCCAGGGGCTGCTGACCGTCCTGCGCGACTGCGGGCATCCGGGCCTGCTGCTCGTCCTCGATGAAGTGGAGACCCTGCAGCGGGTGCGGGGCGACGTACGGGAGAAGTCCCTCAACGCGCTGCGCCAGCTCCTCGACGAGATCGACAGCGGCCGGTTCCCCGGGCTGTTCCTCGTCATCACCGGTACCCCCGCCTTCTACGACGGGCCGCAGGGCGTCCAGCGCCTCCCCCCGCTGGCCCAGCGCCTGGCCACCGACTTCACCACCGACCCCCGCTTCGACTCCCCGCGGGCCGTGCAGCTTCGCCTGCCCGGATTCGACCTGGCCTCACTCGGCGAACTGGGCCGCAAGGTCCGCGAGATCTACGCGGCCGACGCCCGCCGGCCCGACCGTCTCGCCACCCACGCCGACGACACCTACCTGGAAGAGCTGGCCCGCTCGCTCACCGGATCGCTCGGTGGCAAGGTCGGCATCGCACCCCGCCTGTACCTGCGCAAACTCGTCGCCGACGTGCTGGACCGAATCGACGAGTTCGACGACTTCGACCCACGCAAGCACTACGCCCTCACCCTGGACAGCGCCGAACTCACTCCCACGGAACGCAACGCGGCCGGCGCCGACGACATCGAGCTGGAACTGGAACCGTTCGAGGACACCGCATCCGAGCCGAGTACGGAATCGAAGTCGTCATGACGGTCCCCCCGGCCCCGGCCGACGTCTTCGACCTGCTCGACCCGATCCTCGGACACCACGTCGTCAACACCCTCGGCTGGCGCGGGCTCCGCCCGCTGCAGGCGGAAGCCGTCACACCGCTGCTCGCCGGTGAGGACGCCCTCCTGCTTGCCCCCACCGCCGGAGGCAAGACCGAGGCCGCAGTGTTCCCCCTGCTGACGCGGATGAACCAGCAGGGCTGGACGGGCACCGGCGTGCTCTACCTCTGCCCGCTCAAGGCACTCCTGAACAACCTGGCGCCCCGGATCGACGGCTACGCCCAGTGGGTGGGACGCCGAGCCGCCCTGTGGCACGGGGACACCCCCGAGTCCGTACGCCGCCGTATCCGGACCGATTCCCCGGACTTCATGCTCACCACACCCGAGTCCCTCGAAGCGATGCTCATCAGCGTCAAGACCGACCACACGCACACGCTGGGCCGGGTGCGCGCCGTCGTAGTCGACGAGGTGCACGCCTTCGCCGGGGACGACCGCGGCTGGCACCTGCTCGCCGTACTCGAACGCCTGGAACGGCTGACCGGCCACCGCATCCAGCGCATCGGCCTCTCCGCCACCGTCGGTAACCCCGACGCCCTGCTCACCTGGCTCCAGGGCGCGAGCCCCACCGGCCGGCCGGGCCGGGTCATCGCCCCGGGTGTCACCCTGCCCGCCGGTGACAACACCTCTGGTTCCGGTGGTCTCCCCCGCCCCGACGGAGACGTCGAACTCGACTACGTCGGCTCGCTGGCCAACGCCGCCAAGGTGATCTCCGCCCTGCACCGCGGCGAGAAGCGGCTGGTCTTCTGCGACTCCCGCAAGCAGGTGGAGGAGCTCGGCGCGGCTCTGCGCGCCCGCGAGGTCACCGTCTTCCTCTCCCACGCCTCCCTCTCCACCGACGAACGCGCACGCTCCGAGCAGGCGTTCGCCGAGGCGCGAGACTGCGTCATCGTGTCCACCTCCACCCTGGAACTCGGTATCGACGTCGGCGACCTCGACCGAGTCGTCCAGATCGACTCCCCCGGCACCGTCGCCTCGTTCCTACAGCGCATCGGCCGCACCGGACGCCGCAGCGGCACCACTCGCAACTGTCTCTTCCTCGCCACCCGGCCCAGCAGCCTGCTCCAGGCCGCCGGCCTGCTCACCCTGTGGTCCCGCGGCTGGGTGGAGGCCGTCACTCCGCCGCCCTCTCCCCGCCATCTCGTCGCCCAGCAACTCCTCGCCGTCACCCTGCAGGAGCACCGCATCGGTGACCGGCTGTGGCCCAGGCAGTGGAACGGCCTAGCCCCCTTCGACCGGTCCGCCGCGCCACTCCTCTCGCACCTTGTCTCCGAAGGTTTCCTCAACAACGACGGCGGCATGCTGTTCATCGGCCCCGAAGCCGAGAAGCACTTCGGGCGTCGGCACTTCATGGAACTGACCGCCTCCTTCACCGCGCCTCCCGAGTTCACCGTGCTCGCCGGACGTACCGAGATCGGCACCACCGACCCCGCTGTCCTCACCGAGGAACGACAGGGGCCGCGCAGGCTGCTCCTGGCCGGCCGCAGCTGGCAGGTCACCTTCATCGACTGGGCCCGACGCCGCGCTTTCGTCGAACCGGTCGAGGACGGGGGCGTCGCCAAGTGGCAGGGCAGCGAGGCCCGCGGCCTGTCGTACACGCTCACCCGCGCGATGCGCGAAGTCCTGCTCGGCACCGACCCCGGCGTCAAGCTCACCCGCCGCGCCACAGCGACCCTCGCAGAACTCCGCATGGACCGTGCACCCCACGAAGTACACCCGGCGGGCACCCTGTTGGTCCGCGACGCGGACGCCGCCCGCTGGTGGACCTGGGCCGGCTACCGCGCCAACGCCACCCTCGCATCTTCCCTGGGCAACCTCGCCGACCCGGTGCAGCGCCTTACCGACACCCACATCCGGCTGCGCCAGGACCTCTCCCCCGCAGACTGGAAAGTCGCCCGCGCCGAACTCCCCGATTCCCTCACGCTGCCTACCGTCGACCCGCGGGCTGTCCGCGGCCTGAAGTTCTCGGTGGCTCTTCCGCCCCGCATCGCTACTGCCACCCTTGCCGAGCGACTCGCCGACTTTGATGGTGCCCTCGCTGCTGCCCGCGAGCCTGTACGCGTGGAATGGGGCGCCTGATGATCAAGCCCACGGCCCTCCGGGCCTGACCAGTAGCCGACCATGCGCTCAGAACGCGCTCTTTACCTCGCACGGCCAGTCAGAGATGTCCGCGGGGATGCTGGCATCGTCGCGTAGAAGTAGCGAAGCGCGTTCTTGCGCAATCGCGCGCATCTCCGTGGCGGTGGCGAGCGGCGACCGGATTAGCTTGGCGCGATGTGTACCGCGGCAGGAGTCTGAAGCAATCAAAACCCTGCCCCGCTGCTCTGGTTCGGCCGACACCACGACCTTCCACAGCGCCGTACGCAGGCGGCGGGCCTGGATCGGTGTGATCGGCCGGCCAAGATAGCAGGGGCCGCTGTCACCCTGATACGAGATCCCGGCAAACCGTGCAGGGCGTATTGAGGAAAGTAGTAGTGAGCGTGCCCATGCTCCGACCAGAGCTTCCCACCCAGTTCGGCTGCGTTCTTGGCGAGACTCACGCCGCTACCCCTCGTTCGCCGTTGGTCGGGCTCGCTCCGCATTGAAGCTTGCCCTTGATGTTGGACACCTGGAGACTGGGACGTGAGGTTCCAGAGGAAGTAGTGCCAGGTGGGAAGCAAGAGCAACCGCAGCAGGCGGTACACGGAGGAGTTCAAGCGCGACGCGGTCGCGCTGGTCCGGGCCTCCGGCAGGACCGTCACCGAGGTGGCCCGGGAGATCGGGGTCAGCGCCGAGGGGCTGCGAAACTGAGTCAAGCAGGACACGATCGACCGCGCGCAGGGGGCGCCGGGTGAGCTGACGAGCGCGGAGCGGGAAGAGCTGGGTCGACTGCGGCGGCAGAACCGTGAGCAGGCCGAGACGATCGAGGTGCTGCGAAAAGCGGCGGTGGAGTCAATCGGTTGATGCAACAGCTGCCGCGAGCCTACCAGCGGGAGTTTCGAACCCGAGGGTCTGCCGGGGGCGGGTGTTCAGCTTGAG
>NZ_JBSFUO010000047.1:0-25257 GCF_053591835.1 Streptomyces sp. NPDC002911
TGAGGCAGCCGTCGATGAGGTGTGGTCGGTACTGGGTCTTCTTGAGGCTGCGCTTCACTGCGGCGGCGAGCTGGTCGAGGTTTGCGGCGGCGAGGCTGCCGATCGTTCGCTTCACCAGGGACCAGATGCCTTCCTGCCGGTTGAGGTCGGGTGCGTAGGACGGGAAGTGGAAGACGGTCAGCCAGTCCTCGTTCGCGGCGACGAAGTCCTTCATCTGCGGCATGAGATGAGTGCGCAGGTTGTCCCAGACCAGGACAATGGGGCCTTTGAGCTGGTTGTGCGCCCGCACGATGAGATCGCGGTAGTCCTGCCAGGTGAAGCCCTTGGGTTCACCCTTTCGGCCCCGGTGCACGCGGAAGCTGTAGATCATCCGGGAGCGGTCTCCGGGGCGGAAGCAGACCACTCCCGCCATCGAAACCCGCCCTGAACCCCGGCCCCGGACGCGGACGACCGGCGTCTGGCCGATGCGGCCCCAGGACCTCGCGCGTGGCGGCCTCAGCGACTGGCCGGCCTCGTCCTCGCAGACGATCCAGGCACCGCGGGCCGCCGCCGTGCTTTTACCCGCGGCCACACCTCCTTCTTCCACAACTCCACTGCGCTGTCGTCACGTTCAATCGCCCGGCGGGCCGGCTGCTGCCACGACCAGCCATGACGCTTCAGTAGCCGCCATGTCCCCTCCACCGTGTAGCTGACGTGGAACAACCGTCCGATCAGAGTCTTCACCCGGGCCAGCGTCCACCGCTGATCAGCCCAGCCATGGGCGAGCAGACCGCGCTCCAACTCCCGCTCCAGTTTCGTGATCTGGTCTACCGAAAGCCTCGGGCGCCCGGGCGACCCCTTCGACCGAACGCCCTCTTCGCCCTGCTCGCGCCACTGACGGCGCCAGCGCTCCACCGACCGCTCGCTCACCCGCAGCGCGGCCGCGATCTCCCGGTTCTTCACGCCGCTCTCGAAGCGACCGACCGCTTCCAACCGGATCCGCTCTCTTGCAGCCCTCTTGGCGTCGGTCAAACCGCCGCCCTGCGCGTATCTCACACCCCACAGCTACCGACCCGACTCAGCCCCTGTCAGGCGAACGGCCCGACATCACCCAATCAAGTTCAGTAGCTGGTCAGGGCGGGTTGACGTGGCTTCAGGTTCACTGGCTCGGTCGCTGCCTGGTTGGCGTAGCGCTTCTCTTCGAACTCGATGGGGCTGAGGTATCCGAGTCGTTTCTGGATGCGTCGGGGGTTGTAGAAACCGTCGATGTATTCGAAGAGCGCGAGGTTGGCCTCGGCTCTGGTGTTGAAGGTCCAGCCGCGGATGCACTCCATCTTGATCAGCATCCAAAGGTTCTCCGCGAGGGCATTGATCCTTGCGGGACCCGGTACGAACAGACTGACAGTCGCAGGAGTCGCCGACCGAGCCCATGGACGCCCACCAGCCACCACAAAACACCAGCCAACAACACCACGACCCACAGGCCACCCCCTCCCCCCACAGCAGCCACCCGATAACAGCACACCCAGCCCCGTAACAGCCCCAACCAAGACAGAACCAATCCATATCCAGACACAAATCCGCCACTCACCGAAGCCACACAGAGAACTCCCGCCACCACACCACACAGAACTCACACGACAAAACCAGCCACCACCGCCACCCCTTGAAAATGAAACCGGTGAGTATGTATCTTACGGCCACGCTTTCAGACGCTTCCTGGGGGGAAGAAAGATCATGCGCACTACGACAGCACCCCACACAAAAAACACCCGGGACAACACCACTGCCCGAAGATCCCAGCAGAATGAACCAACAGAACTCCCCAGACTCACCACCACCGTCCCCAAGGAATACGTCCACCGCGCATCACTCGCAGAAGTATTCCTCAGCAGCTCCGAGAAAACCGGCGAAAACACCTTCACACTCACCGGACAATGGCCACGCGCCCACACATTCTTCAACACCCCCGGCGGCCGAAGCCACAATCACCTGCAAGCCGTCGAAACAATCCGCCAGACCGGCATCTTCCTCGCCCACTCCGAGTACGGAATCCCCCTCGGCCACCACTTCGTAATGCGAGACATCTCCGCCACCACCCACACCGAACACCTCACCATAGGACCCACACCCAGCGACCTGACCATCGAAACCACCTTCACCAAAGAACGACGCAACACCACCCTCGGCGTCAACATCACCATCCGCCGCGGCCCCCACACCATGGCCACCGGCAACGGACACTTCACCTGCATCTCACCCGCCGCCTACCACCGACTCCGCAACACCACCCCCACAACAACCCACCACCACACCACCACCCACCACCCCACCAACCAAACACCAACCACCTTCGGCCGCACACACCCCAACGACCTCGTACTCACCCCCACCGACCAACCCAACACCTGGCTCCTCACCCCAGACCCCACCCACCCCGTCATGTTCGACCACACCACCGACCACATCCCCGGAATGGTCCTCCTCGAAGCAGCACACCAAGCCACCCACACCCTCCACACACCACACACCCCCACCACCACCCACACCACCAACACCTTCCACCAATACACCGAACTCCACACCCCCTGCTACATCAAAGCCACCAAAACACCCACCCCACACCCCAACCAAACCACCACCCACATAACCGGACACCAAAACGGACACCAAGTATTCACCACCCACCTCACCCACACCCACACCCCAACAAACCCCACCCCCTGACACCAAACACACAAAACACCAAACCCCGCAGAAAAACACACCAGTGAGCCTTTTCCATATGCCCAGCTGTGCCGTGAGGCAGGGGCGAGCACGGCGCCGAAAGACTCCGGGGTCTCGACGTCATCGAAGCCGGGCAAGTTCGGCAGTCGGCTTGACGTAGCCACCCTCACGCTGAGGTGGTGACCGCGACGCCACGTGGGAAAATACCTGGGCGTCCACCTGGGCAGCCTGTGGCTGTGGGTTGTTGAACTTTCCGGTCTGTTACCGCAGTTAGCCAACGTACTGGTGGTTTCAGCCGATGCCTCCGATGCTGTCGTGGCGGTTCGCGCCCGCACGAGGTCCGGTGTTCCAACGGCATGTACGGGATGCGGCCAACTCAGCCAGTGGTGACACAGCCGCTACGTACGGCGCCTCGCCGACGTCTCTCTAGGAGGCCGGCCTGTGCGCATCGACTTGTCCGTACGCCGTTTGTCTGTGGAAACGCGACGTGCCCGAAGGCGACCTCCGCAGAGCAGGTGGCGGGGCTGATCGTGCGCTACCAGCGGCGCACACCACAATTGCAGGCCTGGTGGAGGCGGTCGGTGTGGTGCTGGCGGGCCGGGGCGGTTCCCGGAGGCTGCAGGTCTTGAACATCAAGCTCTGGCGGTGCACCGTCCTGTCTGAGCTGATGCGGGTGCCTCTTCCGCCACTGGAGACACCTCGGGTGCTGGGAGTGGACGACTTCGCGCTTTACGGCGACACCTACGGCACCTTCCTGGTCGACGCCACCACCCGGCTCCCGCTCACACTCTGGGAAGGACGCGACGCCGAACAGCTCAGTCGGTGGCTTCGCGCGCACCCTGGGGGTCGAGGTCGCCTGCCGCGACGGCTCCCTCCCCTACCTGCATGGCATTGCGGCCGGCGCCGGCCGCAATGCCATGCAGGTCAGCGACCGCTTCCCCCTCTGGCAGGGCCTCTCTCCCGCCGCGTCCGGGACATCGCCTGTGGTGAATCAAATCGACTAGCCCGCCCGGCAGGCTGCGACCGTGAGAGCGACGGCGATGTGCGGCTTGCCCGGGCGGCCCGAGCAAGCCGACGTTCGCCTTGCCGTCGACGAACGAGAGGGTGGCGAGGTCCTTGACCTTGCGCGTGTCGATGTCGGGCTGGAAAGAGAAGTCGTACTCGTCGAGCGTCTTGTGGTGCGGCAGCCGGGAAAGACGCAGGCCCCGGCGGAAGCGGCGGTCGTCGCGGACGGCGAGTTCCTCATACACCGACGGTGAACGTCGGGCGACCTCGCTGCGAGTGGCCGGGGGGTCCGGTTCAGCAGGGCCTGCAGAGGTCCGGCCTCCTCGCCCGACCCCTTCCGGATGCAGCGGGACCGCCTCGCCCGGAGCGACGTGGCGGCGGACGACGGCCTTCGTGTGGTCGTGGACGATCGTCATCGGGACGCCCCCGAAGTGGGCGAAAGCCCGGCGGTGACAGCCCAAGAACGCCTGCAGGTCATGGCTGGTGGTGAAGCAGCAGAACGGGGCGCGCGAGTACAGCGTCATGTGGAACGAATAGACCTTCGGAATCCCCATGTGGGCGAGGATCTTGCCCTCGTCGCCCCAGTCCACCTGGGCTTGGCGCGTCAGAAATCACCTCGAACCGGCGGTGCGTGCCCGCCAGTTCCTCGGGCGATGCGGGGCCGGGCTTCCTGAACGTAGAACTTGAACCGCTGGTAATTGCCGGTGAACCCGTATCCTGCGGCCAGCCACCCGTGGACCACCGCGGCCTTCATCAGAATGTCCCCCGGCAGCACCGACTCGACGGGCGGCGCGAACTCGCCGATCACCCCCGCTTTTGACCGTCTCCCGAGCCACCTCCGACAGACTGATCGCGATGACTTCGCTCCAGGGGAAGAGTCTTCCTCTCGGAACATCCTGCCGGAAGGTCAGCTCTTCCGGTCCTCGGTGCGGTGCAGAGCATGACTTACGACAGGAGATTTCAACCATATGTCTGATAGGGAACCGTCGGTGGACCGCAGTCCGGGAGCCGAGGTCTGGCCGCTGATTCATGCGGAGCGAGCGGCGCTGGCAGCCGATCTTGCAGCTTTGCCTGAGGAGCAGTGGGCGACACCGTCCTTGTGCATCGGATTGTCGGTGCGTAAGGTGCTGGCGCACCTCACCGCAGGAGCGAGTCTCAGCCCTGTTCGCTGGCTGTCGGGTGTGATCCGCTGCCGATTCGACTTCGACAAACAGGTAGCCATGCGGCTGGCCGAACAACTCGGTGCAACCCCGTCCGAGACGCTTGAGCGGTTCCGCCGTGTTGTTACCAGCACGACCAAGCCTCCTCTCCCTCCCGTGGCCATGCTTGGCGAGACGATCGTGCACGCAGAAGACATCCGGCGGCCGCTGGGCATTCGCCGCGATTACCCGATGGGAGTGATCGCGCGGGTGGCCGAGTACTACCAGGGGTCGGATCTCGTGGTCCTCGCCAAGGGACGCATCGGTGGCCTACGACTTGTCGCAGATGACAGTTCTTTCAAGACCGGCTCCGGGCCGCTCGTGTCCGGCACTACCTTGGCCCTGACGATGGCCATGACCGGACGCGTGACGTATCTCGACGACCTGGAAGGCAATGGTGTTGAGCGTCTTCGCAAGCGCTGCGTAACGGCGTGATGGTGGGGGCGGCCCGACGCAGTGAGAGTGGCGAGCCGCCCCTGGCGTGTTCAGTCGGCGTCGGCTGGTCCCTCGGCTCGTACCCGGGTTGAGGAGGCGAGGCGGCAGGAGTCGATGCCGGTTCAGCAGCAGGACCCCGACCAACGCCTGTGCTGTCTGCCTTGGTCCGCAGGCGCCGCGTGCAATGGCAGATGGCGAAGTGCCGGAGAGGCTAACGGGGCTCGTTCCTCGATGGTAGCGAGCCGTTCGGTCAACCTGTCCCTCCTCCGTAGCGTGGAGGCCATGGCCGCAGGGGAAGTTGAGCGTCATGGTGGAGAGCTCACGTCGTCAGGGTTACGCCTGATTCTCGCGATACGCGTCCACGGCCGCAGTCAGCCGCCGCAGTAGTAGTGGTCGGCAATCGCTGCGAAGGCGGCCTTGGGCTCCCAGGGCAGATCAGGGTAAGTGTCGCCGTGGCGGTCTTCGAGGATCTTGACGATGCCAAGGCTGGCGAGGTCCAGGTCGTCGCGGGGATCGCCGTCAGGGCGGTGGGGCTGGTTGTAGAGCGCGAAGAGGAACACGAAGGCGCTGTCGACGCCCTCGGTGTCGAAGATCTCCAGCAGCTCGCTCAGGTATGCCGCTTGGCCAGCCTCGTCGCGCTCGTACTCTCTGGTCGGCCGGAGGGGCGCGCCAGTGGCTTCGTCAGTTTCGAGGATTTCCATGCAGCGGAGAGCGATGTCACCCGCGCCGTGCCACGTGGCTGTACCGAAGCCGGTGATCCGCGAGCTTCCCATGCTGATGTTGGGCCGGCGAGCAAGCCGCCATGCGCCCTCATCGGCTCAGCTGCGGTGCGGCGTGGCAGCGGTCTGAACTACATGCGCTCCTCCCTGCGGTCCAGCACAATGCGCAAGAGCATTGAGGCCGCCGCCAGAGCAAGTAGAACTGCTCCTGCGGCAACGTCGAAAACTTGAGCGCCGTCGAAGACCGCAGCGTCCTGCAGGCCGACAAGCCACGGTGAAGCAACCAGCCAGGCCCCGCTCAGAAGGATGATCCAGTCCGACCATTTGCCGACATGCCCGCTGAGCCGGGCCAGCGCCACCATAAGGACGAGGATGGCGATGCCGACCTCGCTGCGGTGGATGTCTTTGGCCGCAACCGGCCCGTCACCGCCGATCCACGGCGCGACGCCCAAGGCAATGCCCGCGAAGAACATCAGGCCGCTGATGATCTGCTCGCGCCAACCATGGAGCAGCACATTCCGGTCTGTCGACTGGGGAGGTAGTGATGCCGCATTGGTGGCCATGGATATGCCTCCTCACACATGGCAGCGGAGAACCGCAGCATCTCTCATTATCGGGTCTTCAGCCCGCTTGGGCGAGGGCGGCAAACTGTGGCCATACGCGCCATTGCTGCATCCCGAGTCGCCACCCCCTTTTTTGGCCTCTCAGTGGGCTGTAAGGGCCTGCAGGGTGAAGAGCGCCAAGCCGCCGCAGGCCAGGCTGACGAGCAGCGCAACAGTGACGCACCGGCGGCGAAGCAGGTCGCGAGCGTCGTGGGCGGCGCGCTGCCAGGCTAGCTCCATTCGTAGGCGCTGGGAGGCGAGGAAGGCCTCATGTGCGTAAAGGCTGACGAGTTGCCGGCGTTCTGTGGTGGTCAGGTGGGGCATGCGGTCGGCGAACGCCTCCGCCGCGTGCCGGGCTCGTGTGCGTTCGGTTGCAACTGCGAGGTAATGCTCGAGCGCGTGAATTCCGGCGGCAGGATCTGGGGCGGGGCGTTCCGGACGTGCGGGCTTCATGTGTCGTCGCGGTCCTGACCCAGTGGATGTGCGATGCCTTTGCCGGGTTCGAAGACGTCTCGTCGGCCTGACTGCCTGGCCTCCTCCAGTTCGGCGATGGCCGGGTAGTGGAGGTCGAAAGCGGGTGATTCGGATCGGATCTTGGGCAGGGTGACGAAGTTGTGCCGCGGGGGCGGGCAGGAGGTGGCCCACTCCAGGGAGCGGCCGTAGCCCCAGGGGTCATCGACGTCGATGCGTTTTCCGATCTTGGCGGTCTTCCATACGTTGTAGAGGAACGGGAGCGTGGAGGCCCCAAGAAGGAAGGCGCCGATGGAAGAGAGGGTGTTCAGGGCGGTGAAGCCGTCGGCGGCGAGATAGTCGGCGTAGCGGCGGGGCATGCCTTCGGCGCCAAGCCAGTGCATGACGAGGAAGGTGGTGTGGAAACCGATGAACAGGGTCCAGAAGTGGATCTTTCCGAGGCGCTCGTCGAGCATGGTGCCGGTCATCTTGGGCCACCAGAAGTGGAAGCCGGCGAACGTGGCGAAGACGACTGTGCCGAAGACGACGTAGTGGAAGTGGGCTACGACGAAGTAGCTGTCATGAACGTGGAAATCCAGAGGCGGTGAGGCAAGGATGATGCCGGTCAGTCCACCGAAGAGGAACGTCACGAGGAAGCCGATCGACCAGAGCATGGGTGTCTCGAAGGACAACGAACCCTTCCACATGGTGCCGATCCAGTTGAAAAACTTCACACCGGTCGGCACCGCGATGAGGAACGTCATGAAGGAGAAGAACGGCAGCAGCACCGCTCCGGTTGCGAACATGTGGTGCGCCCACACGGTCACGGAGAGTCCTGCGATGGCGATGGTGGCACCGACCAGCCCCACGTAGCCGAAGACCGGCTTCCGGGAGAAGACGGGCAGGATCTCCGTGACGATGCCGAAGAACGGCAGGGCGATGATGTAGACCTCTGGGTGCCCGAAGAACCAGAACAGGTGCTGCCACAGAAGCGCGCCGCCGTTCTCCGGGTTGAAGACCTCGGCGCCGAAGCGCCGGTCGGCCTCCAGCACCAGCAGCGCCGCGGCCAGCACGGGGAAGGCCAGCAGGACCAGGACGGACGTCAGGAGAATGTTCCAGGTGAAGATCGGCATCCGGAACATGGTCATGCCCGGGCCACGCATGCAGATGATCGTGGTGATGAAGTTGACCGCGCCGAGAATGGTTCCGAACCCGGCCAGGGCCAGACCCATGATCCACATGTCGCCGCCGACGTACGGGGTGCGTTCACCGCCACTCAGAGGCGTGTACGCGGTCCAGCCGAAATCGGGCGCGCCTTGCGTGGTCAGCAGGCTGCTGAGCACGATGAGCCCACCGAAGAGGAACAGCCAGAACGACAGCATGTTCAGCCGGGGGAAGGCCACGTCGGGAGCCCCGATCTGCAAGGGCATGATCGCGTTGGCGAACCCGGCGAACGTCGGAGTCGCGAAGAGCAGCAGCATAATCGTGCCGTGCAGCGTGAACGTCTGGTTGTACTGCTCTGCGGACAGCATCTGCAGCCCAGGGCGAGCCAGTTCCGCACGCAGCAGCAGTGCCATCACACCGCCCACAATGAAGAAGAAGAACGACGCACCCAGATACAGGTGACCGATCTTCTTGTGATCCGTCGTGGTCAGCCAGCTGATCACGACGCTGCCTGGGCCCCGACCTGCGACAGGCACCAAGGTAGGTGGCTCGGCGGTGGGCACGCTCATGCGAGAACTCCCCTACGCAACAGGAAAGCAGTTCGAGCGCGCATCCCGTGCCCCCGAGCTGCCGAATGATGACGACACTTGTCTACCGGTACCGAGACCACGGCGCGTGAGTTCACCACCCGCGCATTTGGGTGACACATCAGCCAGGCCAAGGGGGCGATGTCATAGACGGCTGGTGGGTGAGGCGAGGGGCCGTCGGTTCAGGCTTGCGTCCTTCCCTCACGCGAGCCGGGCGTGGTGAGGTCATGATCGAGCTGAGCGAAAAGCCCCTCGTCGCGCCACGCGGCGTAGTGGGCGTAGACAGTGCCGGGGCTCCGGTGGGGCGACGGTCGAGCCGGGCTTTGCGCCATGCCGTCAGAGTCGGCTCGATCAGGGCCCATCGGGCGTCGGACAGGTCACTCGGGTACGACCGAACAGCCCGCCGACGACCTTGCGGGGTCCGGGGCCGGGAGCAGCTGGCGTGGGGTGGCGATGCGTCACGTGTGCTCCTCGTGCGTTCGAGTTCGGCCTGGACAGGGGTGTGGGGGCGCTCACCGGTGCGGCTCTGATCCGATGTAGGACTGAATGGCGGTGGCCGCGGCCCCGCGTGCCCATTCCTCGAAGGGAAGCGGGCGAGTCTGTACGTCGCACTCGGCGGCGGAACCGAACGCGGCAGTCGCGAACGCGTCGCGCATTTGCGTGGCGAACAAGTCGTAGGCGGCCAGGCCCTCCCCGGAGATGATCACGCGCTCGGGTCCGAACAGGTTGGCCACGGTGGCGATGCCCCGGCCGATCGCCTCGCCCGCCCTGGCGTACGCCTCCCGCGCCCCGGGGACGCCGTCGTGGGCCAGTGCGGCGGCGTGTGCGGCGTCGGCTACCTCGACCCCGGTGGCGGTGCGGACCCGGCCGACGATGGCGGCGTCGCCCGCGATGGCCTCGACGCAACCGCGGTTGCCGATACCGGCACCGACGGTGACGAGGGCGAAGTCGGACAGGCCCACGCCCGCGCCGAACCACTGCTCGGCGACGGTCAGCGCGCGGACGTCGTTGTCGACGGTGACCGGCAGGCCCGTGGTCATGGCGGCCAGTTCGGCGAGCGGCACCTCGCGCCACTGAAGGAACGGCGAGTACCGCACCATGCCCGCCGCGCGGTCCACGTCACCGGAGACGGCGACACCCGCGCCCACCACGTGGACGCCCAGGTCATCCGCCTCGGTGAGCAGTTCCTGCGTAAGGCCGGCGAGCGTGGTCAGCACCGCATGGGGCGCACGGTCGGCCAGAGGCAGGCGCCGGACCAGCAGCACCCGGCAACGCAGGTCGGTGAGGACGCCGATGGCCTCGTCGCCGGTGATCTTGATCCCGATGAACAGAGCCCGCCCGCCGTCGACGCGCACCAGGCTCGCGGGCCTGCCCAGCGCCGGTCGGGCTTCCTCGTCGGCGCTCTCCACCAGGTATCCGGCCTCGATGAGGGGCCGTACGGCCTTGGTAACGGCGGCTGGGGACAGGCCAGCCCGCCGGGCGAGCTCCAGCCGGGTGAGCGGGCCCTGGGACAGGGTTGTCACGAAGATCTGCGAGACGGCCGGCGGGTTGGCCGGGAACGTCTCGGAACGAGGGGGCGACAACATGGCCAGGAACCTAGGCGGGTTATTTCCACTGTCAACGAATGAGGCAAAGTTTCTCGAAGGTTGGCTGAACACCGCTCTCTGCTTTCAAATAATATGTGTAGACAGCCTGTTGGCATGTGATCGAAGGTTGTTCCTGTTTCAGCACCCCGGGGCAGCCCGCCCCCGTCCCCGCGACCGTAAGGCCTGACGCCGATGATCTCCCGCGCTCCCGACTCCGGGCTCTGGCTCCTGTCGTCCCCACGCACCTCCTACGTCCTGCGCGTCGACGAGACGGGCGCCCCCCGGCACGTGGCGTGGGGACCCCGACTGACCGTGGCGGAGGCCGAGGACCTGCTCGTGCCCGACGGGGATGAGGCGAGCAGCTTCGAGGGACGGGCGCCGGTCGGCGAGGAGCTGCCGGTCGACGGCGGCACCCGGTACGGGCCGCCCTCCCTCCAGGTCAGGCACGCGGACGGCTCCCGTGCCTTCGAGTGGCAGCCGACCGGCCATCGCATCCTGGAACCCGCCCCGGGCACGGCCGAGTTGGTACTGGAATTCCGCGACCGGCTCCACCCGCTGCACGTCGCCCTGCACTACACCGTCCGCGACGACACCGACGTCATCGAGCGCCGCACCGTACTGCGCAACGCCGGCGACGGGCACGTCGACCTGCTGCGGGCCGACTCCGCCGCCTGGTCGCTGCCCGCACTGACCGACTACCGGGTCAGCCATGTCACCGGGCAGTGGGCCGCGGAGAGCCGGCTGCGCCGGGAGCCCCTTCCCCATGGCGAGACCGTGCTGACCAGCCGGCGCGGAATCACCAGCCACCACGCCGGGCCCTGGGTGATGCTGGACGACGGCGACGCAGGCGAGGAGCACGGCCGGGTGTGGAGCGCCGCGCTGGCCTGGAGCGGCAGCTGGCGCATCACGCTTCAGCGCACGCACGACGGGCGGGCGGGTGTCACGGGCGGCGTCGGCCATGAGGGCACGTCGGTGCCGCTCGCCCCGGGCGAAGAATTCGCCTCCCCCGTCTTCGCAGGCCTGTTCACGGACGGCGGCTTCGGCGCGGCGAGCCGGGCCTGGCACGCCTACACCCGGGAGCACGTCCTGCCGCATGGGCAGGAGACCGCCCCGGTGCTCTACAACTCCTGGGAGGCCACCGGCTTCGACGTCGACGAGGCCGGCCAGATTCGGCTGGCCGAGCGGGCCGCCTCGCTCGGCGTGGAGCTGTACGTCGTCGACGACGGCTGGTTCGGGGCGCGCCGCGACGACCGCGCCGGCCTCGGCGACTGGATGCCGACCCCAGAGCGCTTCCCGCACGGCCTCGGTCCGCTGGCCGAGGCCGTGCACACGCTGGGCATGCGCTTCGGCGTCTGGGTGGAACCGGAGATGGTCAACCCCGACAGTGCCCTGTACCGCGCGCACCCCGACTGGGTACTTCACATCCCCGGCCGGGCCCGCAGCGAGCTGCGCAACCAGCTCGTGCTGAACTTCGCCCGCGACGACGTTGCCGACTGGGCGTACGGCTGGCTGACCCAGCTGGTCGCCGACGTGGGCGTGGACTTCCTCAAGTGGGACATGAACCGGGCGTTCAGCGAGGCGGGTTGGCCGGAGCGGCCCGACGGCCACGATCGGCTGTGGACCGGGTACGTGAGCAATCTGTACCGTGTCCTGGACCGGCTGCGCGCCGACCACCCGGGTCTCCGGGTGGAGACATGCAGCGGCGGCGGGGGGCGTGCGGACCTCGGTATCCTGCGCCGTACCGACCAGGCGTGGACCTCGGACAACACCGACGCCGTCGACCGACTGGTCATCCAGCACGGCTTCGGCCAGGTGCTGCCTGCCCGGGTGATGTCCGCATGGGTCACCGACGTACCCAACCAGTTCACCGGCCGTACGGTGCCGCTGCGGTTCCGCTTTCATGTGGCGATGTCCGGGCTGCTGGGCATCGGCGGCGACCTGAACCGCTGGTCGGCAGAAGAACTGGACGAGGGCGCGGAGCTGGTCGCCGAGTACAAGCAGGTGCGTCACCTCGTGCAGCACGGCGTGCTGTACCGGCCGGCCGGACCGCACGGCGAAGGCCCGACCGTTGTGCAGTACGCCGCCGAGAACGGCGCTGAGACACTGGTCCTGGGCTGGCGGCGCGGCCCCGGGGAGCGGGGGCTGCCGGACGCTCCCGTGCGGCTGCTTGGGCTCACGCCGGGTGCCCGGTACCGGGATCGGCGGACCGGAGCCCTCCACCACGCAGCAGTGCTCGAAGCGTACGGTCTGCGGCTGGAGCTGCCGGTTGGGGACTGGGCGAGTACGGCCGCACATCTGGTGCGGGTCGGTGACGGGTCAGCGTGACCGCGCCGGTCGGGGTCGGGCAGGAAGCCGACGTCGCCGCAGATAGCGGCGGTTCTTCCGAGATATGCACCTTGTCCGCCAGCAGGCGGTCGGGGCGGGCGCGAGGTCGGCCGACTACGGCACGAGGAACAGAGATCTGCTCCAGACGTCACCATAGTGGCCGGGTGTCAGGACCAAGCTAGGGGCCGGCATCGCCCTCGGCGACGAGGGGCAGTGCTGACGCCTCCTCGGGGGCGACCCAGGCATGCGCCGAACTGACCACCTCCGCCAGCCGGACGGCCAGCATGCGCAGCACCGGATCGACCTGGTTCGTCCCACGGACAGCCCCCTTCGAGGACCTGTGGGATCCGGCCCTCAGCATCCTCGGCAGCCTGGATAGGCGCCGGCAGTATCTCGCCGCCTGGGGTCAGGGACTCGGTTTCGGCCAGGTCTGCTGTGCGGCCCAGTCCGCGAAGGACAGCCAGGAGATACCCGGGAAGTCGTTCCGCAAGGCGGCGAGATCGACCTGATACCCACTCTCGGTCAGGTAGGTGAACATGGCTCCCATGTCAGGGTTGGCCTGGCGCACCGATTCCAGAGGAATCCCACGGAAAGTCACGGGGCCGCCCGCCGCGTCCGCTATAGCTCGGGCCATCTGTTCAGGTGTGGGATCGTCCCCTGCGACCTCGACACGCTGACCGATCCATCGGTTCGGGTCTGCCATGACCGCCGCAACTACGTGGCCGAGATCGCGCAGGGCGACTTGCTGCAACGGCCTATCAGCCGGGAGCGCCATCGCCAGAATGCCGCTGGCGACGTCATGCTGCGCTCCACGGGCGTTGTCGTAGAAATACGTCGGCGCGACAACCGTGGCAGGCGGTCCCGCGTCGGTCAGGGCCCGTTCAATGCGCGCCTTCGTCTCGAAGTGCGGAATACCCGTCTCGCGGTCGGCGCTCGCAACGGACGCCATGACAAGGTGCGGCAACGAGGCACGGGCGGCCGCCTCGATGATCGCAGCGCCCTGGGCCACCTCCGCCCCCAACCCGTCCTGGAAGGGCGTGGTGATCGCGTAGGCGGCGTCTGCGCCCCGGAACGCCGCAGTGAGGGAATCGGCGTCGGTCAGCTCGCCAGGCACCACTTCAACGCCCGCAGCGACCAGTGGGCGGACCTTGGCCGATCGGGGGTCACGCACCACGGCGCGCACGCTGCGTCCCGCCTCGAGCAGTGCTCTGAGCACAGCACCGCCCTGCCCACCCGTCGCACCCAACACCGCGATCGTCATGGCTTCTCCTCTCAACAGGCCTTCCCCACATGATCCTGGCAACGCCCCGGCTATTCAAACGGGTGAGCAAGCCGCGGAAGCGGACGATCCGGCTCGGCGGCCGCAGCGGCATGGAACGCGAAAACGCCGGCATCTTTCGCTGTAGCGTCGGCCTGTCGGCAGCAGGCGGGTCGTTCAGCGCCGATACGTGGCTCTCTTCGGCGGTACGGTCGCCGTCACTCCGGCATCGTCCCCGGCCACGAGAGCGAGCGTCGCCCCGGTACGACGAGGTTCTTCTGCGTGGTGTCGGTACTGCCGAAGGCGACGTAGTTGGCGTGGTCGCCGCCGGAGTCGCCCCAGGCTGCTCGCCCTCCTCGGTCCAGACGAACGACGGGCCTGTGCTGACGTAGTGCGGTGCGCGCCAGCCGCGCTCCGCCTGGTGTCGGTCAGAAACCACCTGGTGGTTCTCCCATGCGCACACCCGCCAGTCGAGGCCCCGCGGTCCTCGACACCGGGGAGTGTGAAGCACGATTGCCAAATTGCGCCGTTGTCGTCGGGCCGGACAGGCCGACAGGATGAGGCGCATGGACCATCCAGAAAGCTGTCGGCCTGGAGAGATCCAGGACCTGTCCACCTTCATGCGGGGACTGCGCGAACTGAAGAGGCGCTCGGGGCTGTCGTACCGGCAGCTCGAGGAGCGGGCGGCGGCAGCCGGGGACGTTCTGCCGCGCAGTTCCATGTCCAGCGTGCTGAGCAGGGACACGCCGCCCCGCCCCGACCTCCTGACTGCGTTCGTCAAGGCGTGCGGTGAAAGCGAGCGGGTCGCGGAGTGGGCCGAGGCCAGGGAACGGATCGCAGGGGCGTACGGGAAGGAGCCGCTGCCGGACACAGCCGTCACGGCCGTCCCGGACCGGGCGCACGCACCGTCCACGTCCCGGCGGCGGCGTGCGCGATCGGCCGTCGTCGTCGCCGGGGTGGCCGCGGCCGTTCTCGTCGTCGCGGCAGCGGTGCGGGCCACGTTCGACGGCGAGGAGGGCCAGGGCGGTGCCGCCCGCGCGGTGCCGCCCGCGGCCGGCACCGCGCCGCCCAGCGGCTGGGTAACCATCCGCGTCGCCGACGACCCGGCCCTGTGCCTGACCGACGGGCGCGTACGGGACTGGCGCTACACACCCCTCGTCGCCGTGCAGCGGCCCTGCGACGAAATCTCACCGCAGAGCACCCTGCTGGAGTCCCTCGGCCAGGGGCTCTACCGCATCCAGTGGCACCACCCCGACTACGGGAAGGGCTGCCTGAAGGCACTGCCCAGCGGCAGCGGCAAGGGCCTGCTGGAGCCGATGGACGACTGCACGCAGGGCAGTCCGTTTTCCGTCGAACCCTCGGGGCCGCTCGGCCGCGGCACCTTCGTGCTACGTCTGGAGGGGGCGGGCTGCGTGGGCATCGCGGGGTCCGGGAACGATCCGGGTACGGAAGCCGTCATGCAACAGTGCGACGGCAAGGAGGGTCAGGTGTTCCTCATCCGTGCCATGGACGGGGGCGCCGGTACGGGCCGGCCGGATTCCTCGACCGTGCCGAGCACGCGCACCAGCGGGAAGTACCCGACGGAGCGCGAATCGTAGCTGTCGTGCCGGTTGTCACCGAGCAGCACCAGCATGCCCTCCGGCACGACGTGCTCCGGGACCTCGGCCAGGGCCGGGACGTCCGCACGCGGCACCGGGTCGCCGGCGACCGCCGCCACCCGCTTGATGAACCAGTGCCGGGCGTAGAGGGCGTGCGCGGGCGCGGTACGGGCCACCGGGGCGTCCGGCCAAGGTGCCCGGTAGGGCGGCCGTTCCACGACGACGACCGCACCCCGTACGGGCACCGAGCGGCGCCGCACGACGACGCGGTCCCCGTCCCGGTAGGCCGGTTCCATGCTGCTGCCGGACACGCTCACCGCCACCCACCGCAGCTCGGCGGCCCGGGCAAGCGCCAGCCCGGTGGAGACCAGGAGAGCCGGCACGGCGCTCGGCGCCGCCCAGACCGGGCTCCCGGACGCCAGGGCCACGACGGCGACCACCCAGAGCAGGACGGTGGTCACACGCAGAACGACGCGGACGGTCCGTGCCCGCAGCGCCCGGGTGCGCGCCCGGGCGACGGCCGTCTCGGCCCGGGCGCGCCGCTGCGCCGCGGACGAGGCGCCGGGGCCGCCGACTGCGCTCATGTGACTTCTCCTTTACTGGTACGGGTGAGGAACTGCGGCGGGACGGCGGACGGATCCGCGGGGGTGCGGTAACCGGCCGCCTGGATGGCGTACAGACGGGCGTACTGGGCGCGCTGTGCCACGAGTTCATCGTGCGTGCCCTGCTCAACCACCCGCCCCCGCTCCAGCACGACGATCGCGTCGGCGTCGCGCACGGCACCCA
Organism: Streptomyces sp. NPDC002911; assembly: GCF_053591835.1. Lineage (NCBI taxonomy): Bacteria > Bacillati > Actinomycetota > Actinomycetes > Kitasatosporales > Streptomycetaceae > Streptomyces > Streptomyces sp. NPDC002911. The sequence continues at coordinate 16,421 of NZ_JBSFUO010000047.1, forward strand.
GGCGGTGGGAGATGAGCAGGCAGGTCCCGCCCTCGCGATGGGCGCGCAGAGAAGTGTGGATCTCGTGCTCGGCTGCTGCATCGAGGCCCGCGGACGGCTCGTCCAGGATCATCAGATCCCGTCGATCGCGGACGAACGCCCTTGCCAGGGCGAGACGTTGGCTCTGTCCACCGGACAGCATGACGCCGGTAGCCGGGTCCTCCTTGTCCGACTCGGTGAAAAACATGCGCGACAGGAGCGTGTTGTAGCCCTGCGGCAGCGCGCTCAGCGTGTCGTGCACTCCGGCGTTCCTCGCCGCGTCCTGGATGCGCTCCCGCACGCCGAGCGCGCTCAGGTCGCCCTGCGCGATGCTCTCCGAGGCTGTCATGTCGTACTCCATGTAGTCCTGGAACACCGCACTGATACGGTCCCGCAGTTCGGCCGGGCCGACGTCCCGCAAGTCGACGCCGTCCCACAGGATCCGGCCGTGTGTCGGGTCGTAGAACCGGCACAGCAGTTTGACCAGCGTGGACTTCCCCGATCCGTTGAGGCCCACCAGAGCGATCGACGCCCCGGCCGGCAACCGGAGGTTCACCCCGCGCAGCACCCACGGGTGACCGGAGGAGTAGCGGAACCACACGTCGCGCAGTTCGACGCAGCCGCGCAGCGGCGGCAGCGCGCGGGGCTCAACGGCCCTCGGAAGGTCCGGCCCGGCATCGACGACGGCCTGGTAGTGGCCGAACAGGAGCAGGGCGTGATGGGTTCCGGCAAGGTCACCGGTAAGCGTGGTCAGGGCCGCCTGCACCCCGGCCACGGCCGCCAGGAACACTGCCACGTCACCCGGGGTCAGGCCCCCGCCGTGCGCCGTGCCGACCGTCCACAACAGGCCGGCGCCCGCCAGCACGGCCGCGAGCAGGCCGAGTCCGCAGCGCAGGCCCGCCTCCCGGCGGTCGACGGCTCGGCGAGCCGCGTCCGCGCTGCTTCTGCTGCCGACCATGCGGCCGCGCAGAAAAGCGCCGGTACCGAAGAGGCGTATCTCCTTCGCCGCCTCGACGTTGGCGAGCAGTCCCATGTAGAAGAACTGACGCCGTTCGTCGGGTCCGATGGTCCAGGCTGTCGCGGCGCGCCGGCGCGACAGCAGCAGCTCGGCCACCATGGTGGGCACGGCGGCGAGCAGTACCAGTGCCATCGTCGGCGGGCTGATGACCAGCAGGGAGCCGAGGAATCCGACGACCGTGAACCCGGCGCGCACGGCACCTAGGACCCCGTCGACGGCCTGCACGGCGACGGGCGGACCGACGACCGTCTGCTGGGCTAGACGCAGCCGGTCCAGGAAGTCGGGGTTCTCGAACCGTTCCAGTCCGGTGAAGCCCTCCACGGAGGCGAACAGCCGGTCCTGCGCGAACAGACCGACCCGGCGATCGAGTTCGGTCCGCAGGTACCGCGCCAGATGCGGCACGGCCCCGGTGGCGACGCCTGTGCCCACCAACACGAGTGCCGGAGCGAGGAGGTCCTGCACGGTCGCCCCGGCGGCAAGCCGGTCGACGATGAGCTTCACGGACCAAGCGGTGGCGACTGGGAAGAACCCGGTGACCAGCGCGGGCACGGCGTAGAGCAGGAGGGTGCCCGTCGCCGCGCGGGCCACCAGCCGCAGGGCGCCGAGCATCCCGGAACGGTGGGAGCCATTGCCGGACGGTTCCCGCGCCGGCGTGGAGGACGTCCGGCGGAAGTCGCCCGGCCCCGGACTCGACTCGGGCGGCATGTGATCCCTTCCCCGTGCGGAGGACGAGCAGGACAAGGACAGGACACGGAGCGGGCCGGCTTCAGCGGGAAGCGACAGCCGGACGCTCCACGTCGACGTCGTCGGTCATGACAAGGAGACGCCCGTCCGTGCTGCGGTTGACCTTGAGCACCACGGGAAACGCCCGGACCTTGCATGCTCCCGCGACGGCCTCCGCGTCCGGACCGGTCAGTACCCGGGCCACGGGCGTCAGCGCCGCCACCATGGGGGCGGCGGCCTCCGCGTCCTGCGGGCCGTCGGCCACCACCACGGCGAGCACCTGCGCGCGGCCCCGCGGGACGCCACGCGCGTACTCCACGAACTTCGGCAGCTTCTCCTTGCACGGCCCGCAGGTCGGGGAGAAGAATGCGACCACCGTCTCGCTCCGGATCATCGCGCCGTCCACGGGCTCGCCGTCCACGGCGGCGACGGAGAAGTCCCCGACCTCGTCGCCGGGGGCGAGGGACATCCGGCCGCCGCCCCGCTCGGACAGCAACTCGGTGTGCTCCCGCAGGCGTTTGACGACGCCGACGGTAAGGATCAGATCGAGGGTGCACAGCAGGCCGACGACAACGACGGCGGCAACGAGGACGGGCACGGACGTCTCCCTTCAGACAGAGCGGGATGGGACGGGACGGAACAACTCCACGATCACGTCGAACGCGGCCACACAGCCACCGGCGAGCAGTCCCGCCAGCGCGGACACCCCCAGGGCCCACGGCTCGGCGGGGGCGGTCCCCCGCAGCAGCGACATTCCGGCCGCGCACGCGGCGAGCCCGGCGAGCAGCACGTTGCGCACGATGTGCCGGACTCCGAGCGGGTCCCTCGATCCGCTGCCGAAGCATCGGCAGACCGCTCGGGTGCCCCGGGCGACGGCACAGGCGATGGCTATCGCAAAAACGACGAGCAGTGCGGCAGCGAGGGTCAGCCCGACGCCCGCGAGACGGGTCCAGGGCATCAGGACCAGTGAACAGACCAGCCACTCGGCCGCCACCACGGCGACGGCAGCCGCCCGGGTCACCGCACCGGGCAGCACGCGCAACTGGCCCAGTGAGGCGGCGAACACGGTGAACGACTGTCTGCTCCGCACCTTGCCGACGGCAGCGGACAGGAACACGGTGGCGATGAGCACGCGCACGGCGAACTCCGCGTAGGGCACTGGGTGACACCTCCTGCGGGACGGGCCCGAGGGCCGGGAAAGGAGCCGGGGACACCGAGCGGTCGCCGCAGGCGGCCGGCGCGTGTCGCCGTCACGCGGCGGCATGCGCCACCGGTGTCCCCGGCAGCACTTCAGGTCACATCGCCGCGTCAGCAGCCCGGGCAGCCGCGCCAGCAGTTGATCGAGCCGCAGGTGGTGTTGACGCAGCAGGCGCTGCGCGCGCACTGCCAGCACTCGTTGAAGCACTGGCAGGCCTGGGCCGAAGCCGCAGCCTCCACCTTGGGGACGAACAGGCCGAGGAGCCTGCTGCTCAGGGATTGCCGTACCTGGGACATGAAGTCCTCCTTCTGGATGAGCGGGTTGGGAGGCCTCGCGCAGCCTGGTGCTCGACGCATCCACAGGTGCGATGCGTGAACCGCCCACGCTCGCCGGGCGGTCGCTCCACGACGGCCACCCCGGAGCCTAGGGACACTGAACCCGGTGATTCCAGTGTCCGGCCGTCCCGGACACCGTCCGGGACGACGTGCCTGTCCGGGACGGTGTCCGGTCCCTGTCCCAAGAGGTCACATGAGGACCCTGAACTGACCGGGTATGACCCGCCAGCAACTCAGCCGCCTCATCACCACCCTGACGCCGGCGCTGGAGCTTCAAGTTGGCCCAGGAGGTTCATGGTGGCGAGGTTGCGTGGGTGGAGCACGGTGGCCAGGATCCGGTCGGCTGGGGTGGGCTTGGCTTTGGCGCCTGTCCCGGGTGCGATCAGACGCTCGTGGCCGCGACGTGTGCCGAGCACTTCCTCGCACTTCGGCATCACCGCCGTGACCATCTGCCAAGCGAGTCAGGAAGTCCGCCCCCTCCTCGAAGCAAACGGCCACCACAACAGTGCCTCCACCGCCCACTTCCGCAGATCAGCCGACATCACGACGTTCCTCGCTGCCGACCCCACTCAAATAAGAATAAGAAGACGAGCTGATAATCTGCACGCCTTTAGCCGCGGGCTTTCACCAGCGGCCCTGATCAAGCAAGCGGAGAGTGCTGCTGACCTGCAACGATGGGACTCGCCTAGACCCCTGTCCACTGCAGGGGATAAACACTTTCCCCACTGAACGCGCCGATAGGTCGTCGACAACTGTGATGCGAGCGCGACGCGCGTACCCTTTCACGAGCGGAGTGAAAATGCGCGCCGGGCACCCCCATGCGATAAAGGGGATATGACGGATGCGCTGAAGAACGCCGATGTCGAAGTCAAGATCAATCTGTCCGGTGAGGCGGCCGAATCCGCGCGCCGGATGCTCGCACTGGAGGCCGACGAGGGCAAGGGCCTCAGAATTTACTTCTGGGACAAACCGTGGACGGCCGGCGAGGACATCCGCCTTCCCCTCTCGGAGGCAGGAGTTGTCATCCGGCTACGGAAGTCCTCGAAGGGCGGTGCGGATGACCTGACTGTGAAACTGCGGCCGTGCGTTCTGGACGCACTGCCTGCCGACTGGCGGGCAAGTCGTGACGGGAAGGACTGGGAGTTCAAGATCGAGGAGGATTGGACCGGCCGCAACCGCGCCTGGGCAGCCTCACTGAAGGTGGAAGACGACTTCGACCGGCCCACCGCCGATGACGGAGATGGGGACGGGGACCCGCGTCAGCCGCGGCTAACCCGGGACCAACAAGAGCTGCTGGCGAGCGTCGGGGTCACCGACGACGACCTGGAGGACCTCGTGCCACTTGGCCCGGTCCAGGCCGTCAAGTGGAAGCCCACCCGTCGCGACCTGATCCACCCTCTCACTGCGGAATTCTGGAGCGTCGGCCCCGACCTGCGTCTTTTGGAGCTATCACTCCGGGCACATCCCGCGGAGGCCTCCGGCGCCCAGGACCTGCTGGAACGGGCCCTCCTCGACCTGGGCCTCCGGCCTCCCTCACCTCAGACGTCCAAGACCCGCAGCGTCCTCACCACTCTTGCCCGCGCACACCTGGAGGCGTGATATGTCTGGGAATGATGCGACCACCGCTCCTGCCCGCCGAGGCTGCGGCACGCTGCTACTGCAACGGCGCATCTCAGCTCCGCATCGCCCACCTCGCATACGCCGACGGGTATCCCCAGAACCGGGCCAGCAGGTGGGCGCAGTCGACTTGCCGGCCCCCGACGAACCGACCAGAGCGAGGTCCGCCTCGCGCGGACGAACAGTTCGACACCGTCGAGCACCGGCCTGTGCCGTAGTCGAAACTTACCCGGTGCAGCCGGACGGTGGACGACCGCCCGGCCGGGTGTTTCATGAGCGACCACCTATGAAACACCGATGTCCGGCCCGTCGGCGGAACCGAGGATGCCTTCCGTCGTTGAACTGATCAAGGCGGCGACTCATCTGCGGGCTTGCGACGTTCCCGAGCTCCGCCAAGTAGGTCGGCACCCCCTCGTCACTCACGAAGGTTGCGTGGGGGCCCCGATCTTGGGCAGAGAGCGCGTCGTCGGCGTCCTGCGGCGTTGAAGGAGGGAAGGGACCGGAACACGCCAGAAATGTGCCGTAGTGACCGGTAAGCGCTGGTCAGCGGGTGGCCGAGCTCGGACTGACCAGATCCTCCGGCACGGGCAGGCACTCGGAGAGCAGGTCGACGACGTCGCGCCAGGCTCGCTGCGCGTGCCGTGGGTGGTAGCCGACGCCGGGGACCACGGGGTGGTCGACCGGCGGGTGGTGGAAGGCGTGCAAGGCGCCACCGTAGACCACGAGGCGCCAGTCGACGCCCGCGGCCTGCATCTCGGCGGTGAACGCGCCCCGTTGCGCGGGCGGCATGATCGGGTCTTCCGACCCGACCCCGGCCCACACCGGGCAGCGAATGCGCGCCGCCTCGCCCGGTCGGCCCGTGGTCAGCGCGTTGACTGTCCCGATCGCGCGCAGGTTGACGCCGTCGCGCCCGAGTTCCAGCCCGACAGCGCCCCCGGTGCCGTAGCCGACGGCGGCGATCCGGTCGGGGTCGGTCCGCGGTTCGGCGCGCAACACGTCGAGCGCCGCATGGCCGATGCCCCGCATCCGGTCGGGGTCGGCGAGCAGCGGCATGCAACGGGCCAGCATCTCCTCGGGGTCACCCAAATAGCGCCCGCCGTGAAGGTCGAACGCCAGCGCTACGTATCCCAGCTCGGCGAGAGCATCGGCCCGGCGGCGCTCGACATCGCTGAGCCCCATGCCCTCTGGCCCGAGCAGCACCGCGGGCCGGCGGTCGACACCGGCCGGGAGTGCGAGGTGCCCGATCATCGTCAGACCGTCGGCCGGGTACTCGACCGTGCGCCTAGTAATCGTCGTCATGAGACTGGACTTTAGTGATCGTCCTCATCGGACCAGTCCTTCCAGCCCCTTCGCGGCCCGTTCCGTCCCGGCAACCCAGGCATCTTCAACCCGGGTCTGCTGGACGTGTAATGGTGCAGTCGGGTATGGGAACTCTCGGAATGCCTGCTGGATCAAGCTGTTGGCTCCCCAATGCGGGCCTCTGTCCAGGCGCGGGCAAGGATCTCGTCTGCAGCCGCCCGGAGGGGGCACGAACTGGGCCGCCGCGGCCACCACCCCCGAGGACCGCGACCACGATGAGTAGGTCACGGACAGCGGGGGCAGCAGCCTCCCATGTGGCCTCGACGCGCTGTGCGTCGCCCACCTGCCGCCCCCGGTCGGCCAGTCGAGGCGCGCGCCGATGCGGCCACGGTGTTGCTCCACGGCACGCCCCTCTGGCGTTGCACGCCCCTGACAGACAGCCCCGCCCCCGGAACGGATTCTGGGGGCGGGACTGTCCACGCCTGGCTACCGCCGGTGGTGTCAGCGTCTGCGGGCGGGACGACCGGCTCCGATTCCCGCGACGTGCAGGGCAAGGAGTGTCAGACCCAGGAGCATGACGTTCACGGAGGAGAAGACCTCGTTGGTAGTGATGTCTGCGGCGTTGATCAGGAAAGCGATGAAGAACAGGACGGCCGCGGCTATGCCGAGCATGGGGTTGCTCCTCTCGAAGGGGTGAGGTGCGTGTGCCCGGACATCCCATGTGCAGACCTCGCTTCCGCTCCGGCTTCGGGACGCCGGCGGGCACGCCCATGAGCTGTCGTGGTGGGCCTCGGATGCGGGGGTAGTGGAGTAGCGAGAGCCTAGTGAGGAGAGGCCAATGACGAAGGACACGTCGCTGCGGGCGGTGGGATGGGCACGGTCGTTCCCGGTATCGCATGGGGTACGAGCCGGCCGCCGCTGGACACGGGAGCACCTGGCGTCCCTGGAATGGACGAAGGACGCGCTCGAAACCGTAAACGCGATACTGCTCAGTGTTTCCGAGCTGATCACCAACGCGCACGTGCACGCGCACAGCGACGCCCAGCTGGTCCTCACCTGGGACAGCCGCTGCCTGCATGTGAGTGTCCACGACGCCGATCCTCTGCCCCCCGCCCAACAGCCCGAAGACCTCACGACGACCGGTGGGCGCGGCCTGGCCATCGTCGACGCGCTCGCCGACGGATGGGCCACGCACCCCCAGGCGTCCGGCAAGACCATCACCGCCTGCTTCGTACCCCCCGGCGCTCCGAAGCCCGGGCACAACAGGGTGCTCGAATGATCACCCGTAGGAAGTGATCCGGGCGGGCAGAGCAGCGCCCGTCCGGGCCGACCCACGCCTCCTCCAGTACGTACCGGGCCTGTGTGTGGCCCAGCACGTGCGGGTTACACACAAGCGGAGGAACATCCTCTGTGGCAATGGGCCGGTTCCATGAGCGCCAGCCGTCGTCTGCCCCTCCCTCCGATGCCCGCAGGGCGTCGGAGGGCCAGACCGTCGCGGCCGGGCCAGGATTCTCGAGCATTTCCGGGATGGCTCGTTCCAAGAGCCGGTCCGTCCTCCGTTCGCTGCCCGTCACTCCGCCAGTGCCGCACCTGCGATGACGGAAACCTGGACATCGGCCACCGCGCCGATCCTCCGGGTGCACGGAGCGTGCCTTGCAAGGGGGAGGCAGATCAGGCGGTCGGGGCGCCACGGAGAGGTAGGGGTCAAGCCCGTACGGGAATTGGTACACGTAAGGGGGCCCGCCTCAGCATCGAACAGCTACACAGGCTCGCCCGAGACGAACGCCTATGGAGTGGTGTGGCCCCCCTGCGGCTGACTGGCATTGAGTTCGGTGGCCCCCTCTTCCCACCGCTGACGCCGCTCGGTGATGGACTGGTCCCACCAAGGGGTGCCGCGTTCGCCCAGCGCCACCTTCGCCGTGTGCACCCGGCTTCGGGCCAGTGTCTCACCTGCCGTGTCCTCATTCCGGCGCGCGGAGGCTACCGCACGCCGGGCTGCCATGAGGTGACTGCGCAGGTCGGCGGCGACATTTTCGGGAATCTCCGGGTCCGTCGCCCGCCATCGCCGGCCGTCCACCACGATGTACCGGCCATCGGGCGTCCGCTCCGGCTGCGCAGGAGAATCCATATGGCTCATGCTGCCCCACACAAGCGCAGATACCACCCGACACACAGCAGCCCACACAGATACGCCTGTCCCTCGCAACCGACGGCCACTGCCCGATGTTCGTCCAGTGCCAGGTCGGGGTGAAATTCCCACGCTGCGCGCGAGGCGCTGATCGGATCAGCGGGTTTCGTCGGCACGATTCTGCCTCCATTGGCCGTCCGCCATGTGGATGTGCAGCTGGCACGGACCTGTGGCAGCGTGAAGAGGGGCGAACTATCGGCACCGTCATCCTGTCGATGTCCGCGGGCGGGCCGTAGTTCAGGAAACCGGTCGCGCGCCGGGTCCGGAGGCTGAGTCCCGCACGGCAGGTCTATCAACTTCCGGCGGAAGCACATGCGGATTTCGACCCGCCCTCAGCGGAGACTCTGGGTCTGTCAAACGAGCGGTGTAACTCGGGTTGTTGAAGGTTACTGACGCGCTGCGGAGAGCCGGCCGTCGAAGGTGATGTCGAAGGCGTTCAGG
>NZ_JBSFUO010000048.1:0-24821 GCF_053591835.1 Streptomyces sp. NPDC002911
AGGACTTCGACGCGAACGCCGCCGCCGAACGCTCCATGGCCTTCGAAGCCCTCGACCAGCTCGCCATGGAACACCTCCTCAACGTCCGCTGACCCACACCCCCGGGTGCCCGGTGAACCACCACCGGGCACCCCGCCACTGCCCCGCCACCTCCCCGCCGTGACACCGCCGGATCCGCGCAGGGGCTTGACGACCACCCTGTGGGAGCGTTCCCATGGGCGCCGGCCCCCCTCTTACCGCAAGGGCACCACCGTGACAGAACTTTCCCCGGACGGGCGGATCCGACGCCGCAGCCGCCGCACCAGGCGGATCGTCGTCCCTCTCACCGTCGTCTCCGCGATCGTCGCCGGCACCGTCCTGGCGGGATGTGGCCAGCAGCGTGACGAGAACGTCTACACCGTCATGAACTCCTCGACCGACGAGTCGTACCACCGCTGGGACGGGGACACGCTCAAGCGCTGCAGCAAGGAGCTCGGTGTCACCATCGAGCAGCAGAGCGTGCCGGCCGCGCAGCTGATGACGAAGGCACTGCGCATGGCGTCCTCGAAATCGCTGCCGGACGTCCTCCAGCTGGACGCCTCCGAGATGCCGACGTTCGCCGAGGCCGGCGGGCTGATCCCACTGAAGGATCTCGGGCTGACCACGACGGACATCCCCGAGGGGATCGTCGACTTCGGTTCGTTCGACGGGAAGTACTACGGGGCCGCGCGCACGGTGAACACGCTGGCGCTGTTCTACAACAAGGACACCCTCGACAAGGCCGGCCTGAAAGTGCCCACCACCTGGGCCGAGATGCGGTCCACGGCCAAGGAACTGACCCAGGGCAAGCGGTACGGCATGGCGCTCAGCGCGGGCGGCGCGGAGGACGGTGTCTTCCAGTTCACGCCGTTCATGTGGTCCAACGGCGGTGACGAGTCGAAGCTGGACACTCCGGAGGTCGCCGGGGCCCTGGACTACTGGAAGGCCCTCCTGAAGGACGGCTCGCTCTCCAAGTCCACGGTCAACTGGACCCAGGCCGACGTGAACGACCAGTTCATGGCGGGCAACGCGGCCATGATGATCAACGGCCCGTGGCAGGTCGAGACCCTGAACGCCAAGAAGGGGCTCAACTGGGGCATCGCCGAGATTCCCGTCCCCGAGGCGGGCGACGACTCGGTGGGTCCGCTGGGCGGCGGTGTGCTGACCGTGCCCAACACCGGGGACAGTGAGCGCGAGAAGACGGCCGCCAAGATCATCGGCTGCATGGCGGGCGAGCAGGAGCAGATAACCTACGCCCTGAACAGCTGGATGGTCCCGTCGAACACGAAGGCCGCCGCCGTGTGGCGCACGAAGGCCCCGGAGCTGGCGGCCCTGGCCGGACAGGTCTCCACGGCCCGTTCGCGTACGGCGAAGGTCGGCGCGCAGTGGTCGTCCGTGTCGCTGGCCCTGCAGAGCGCCTTCCAGTCCGCGCTCACCGGCGAGTCCAGCGAGGCCGCTCTGAAGCGTGCCCAGCAGCAGGTCACGAGCGGGAACTGAGGTAACGAACGATGTCATCCACCACAGCCTCAGCCGCCGCGCTGCCGGCCGACCCGAAGGCCCCCGCGGCCGGCGTGGTCAAGAAGCCCGTGAACCCACGGAGCGCCAAGCGACGCAGGACGCTCGCCCAGTGGGGGTTCATCGCCCCCGCCGTGATCTTCATGGCGCTGTTCTTCGGCTATCCGCTCGTCCGCAACATCGTGATGAGTTTCCAGGACTACTCGCCGTCCACGTTCTTCACCGGTGAGGCGCCGTTCAACGGCACGGACAACTGGAGCAACGTCTTCAACGACGGGCTGTTCGGCAAGGCCCTGTGGCAGACGATCCTCTTCACGGTCGGATCGCTCGTCGGCCAGTTCTGCATCGGCCTGGCCCTCGCCGTCTTCTTCACCCGCCGCTTCCCGCTGAACGGGATCCTGCGCTCGCTGATCCTGCTCCCATGGCTGGTCCCGATGGTCGTCTCCGGCATCGTGTGGCGGCGCATCTTCGACCAGGACACCGGTGTCCTCAACTCCTTCCTCGGCACCGTCGGCCTCCCCGGTGACACGCCGTGGCTGACGAGCACCGGCATGGCGCTGGTGTCGGTGATCCTGGTGAACATCTGGATCGGCATCCCGTTCAACATGGTGATCCTCTACGGCGGTCTCCAGGAGGTCCCCAAGGAGCTGAACGAGGCCGCCGCGCTCGACGGCGCGTCCGCCTGGCGTACGTTCCGCTCGGTCACCCTGCCCATGCTCAAGCCCGTCATCACCGTGGTGCTGGTGCTCGGCTTCATGTCGACGGTCAAGATCCTCGACCTGGTCCTCGCCCTCACCGACGGCGGGCCCGCCGACTCCACCCAGACGCTCGGCACGCTCACGTACCAGAACTCCTTCGTCCAGATGGACTTCGGGGCCGGTGCCGTGGTCGGCAACATCCTGATCCTGATCTCCGCCGTCTTCGCGGTGTTCTACCTGCGGGTCAACCGCAACGAGGGGAAGTGACCGGCATGGCGACCACCACCCAGATCCCCGCCGCCCCGGCTCCCGCCGCCTTCCACCGGCCCAAGCGCCGCTGGGGCGCGACCGTCTTCGGCGTCGTCGTCCTCGCGGTGATGCTGTTCCCGCTGTACTGGATGATCAACACCGCGCTGCAGCCGGACGCGAGCCTGGTCGACGTGGGCCCCGTCCCGACGGGTATCGACTTCTCCGGCTTCACCTCCGCCATCACCGAGCAGGGCGGCAACCTGCTGACCTCGCTGGCCGTGGCGCTCGGCGCGGTGGCCATCTGTCTGGCGATCTCCGCACCGGCGGCGTACGGCCTGGCGCAGTTCAAGCTGCGCGGCGGCAAGACGATCGTCTTCGGCACGCTCATCACCCAGATGGTGCCGGGCATCGTCATCGCCAATGCCCTCTACAGCGCCTACGTGGACCTCGGTCTGGTCAACTCCTACTTCGGCCTGATGCTGGCGGACGCCTCGCTGGGCATCCCCTTCGCGATCGTGCTGATGCGCTCGTTCATGGTGTCCATCCCACGCGAGGTCATCGAGGCCGCCGAGGTCGACGGCGCCGGCCGCTTCCGTACGTTCGTCCAGGTCGTCCTGCCGATGAGCCGCAACTCGCTGATCACCGCCGGGCTGTTCTCGTTCCTCTACGCGTGGAGCGACTTCATGTTCGCGCTCACGCTGAACACCACGGACGACGTCAAGCCGATCACGCTGGGCATCTACCAGTACATCGGCGCGCACGTCGGCGACTGGGGTTCGGTCATGGCCGCCTCGGTGCTCTCGGCGGTACCCGCCGCGGTCCTCCTCGTCCTGTCCCAGAAGTACATCGCCGCCGGGATCACCGGCGGCTCGGTCAAGTAAGGGTTTCCATGAGTGACTTCCCGGTCTTCCCGCCCGGTTTCGTCTTCGGCGCGGCCACGGCCTCGTACCAGATCGAGGGCGCCGTGGATGAAGACGGCCGCGGGCCGTCCATCTGGGACACCTACAGCCACACGCCCGGCCGGACCGACGGCGGCGACACGGGTGACGTGGCCTGCGACCACTACCACCGCTACCCGGAGGACGTGGCGCTGCTGCGCGACCTCGGCGTGGAGTCGTACCGCTTCTCGATCGCCTGGTCCCGGATCCAGGCCACGGGCAGCGGGGCGGTCAACCCCAAGGGGCTGGACTTCTACTCCCGGCTCGTGGACTCGCTCCTGGAGGCGGGCATCGAGCCGGCCGCCACCCTCTACCACTGGGACCTGCCGCAGGCTCTGGAGGACAAGGGCGGCTGGCGGGCACGAGAGACCGCTGAGCGCTTCGGCGAATACGCGGCGATCATGGCCGAGCACCTCGGCGACCGGGTCCCGCGCTGGATCACCCTCAACGAGCCGTGGTGCAGCGCCTTCCTCGGCTACTCGGTGGGCCGGCACGCGCCGGGCGCCCAGGAAGGCCGCGGGGCGCTGGCCGCCGCGCACCACCTGCTGGTCGGCCACGGCCACGCGATGAAAGCGCTGCGCGCGGCGGGCGTCCGCGAGGCGGGCATCACGCTCAACCTGGACCGCAACGTCCCGGCCACCGAGTCCGACGCCGATCTCGCCGCGGTCGTCCGCGCGGACACCCAGCACAACCTCGTGTGGACCGAACCGCTCCTCGCGGGCCGCTACCCGGCCACCGAGGAGGAGACCTGGGGCGAGCTGATCACCGGCCAGGACTTCCGCCGCGAGGGTGACCTGAAGCTGATCTCCCAGCCGATGGACTTCCTGGGCATCAACTACTACCGGCCGATCGTCGTCGCCGCCGCCCCGCACCGCGAGGCGGACCCGGCGTTGCGCGTCGCCACGGACAACCGGTACGCGGAGGGGAACTACCCCGACGTCCGCAAGACGGCGATGGGCTGGCCGGTCGTCCCGGATTCCTTCACCGACCTCCTGACCGTGCTGAAGCAGACGTACGGCGGCGCCCTGCCGCCGGTGCACATCACGGAGAACGGCTCGGCGGAGTTCGACAGCGTGGACGCGGACGGCTCCGTCCACGACGCGGACCGGGTGGAGTACCTGCGCACGCACCTGACGGCACTGCGCGCGGCCATGGACGCCGGGGTCGACGTACGCGGGTACTACGTGTGGTCGCTGCTGGACAACTTCGAGTGGGCGCTGGGCTATGCGAAGCGGTTCGGGATCATCCGGGTCGACTACGACACCCTGGAGCGCACCCCGAAGGACAGCTACCGCTGGTATCAGCAGCTGATCGCGGCCCACAAGGCCTGACCGACTCCTCGGAACCGGGGGCGTACGCGTGCTGGACGGCGTGTACGCCCCCGGTTCCTGTCGCGTTCGTTCCGCCGCTCGTTCCACGCACCGGTGTCCGGGCGAACACGAGCTGGTCGTCCGCGTACACGGTGATCACCACCGTGCCGTCGGCGGATCCGCCGGTCAGGCCGGCACTGTGAGTGAGCTGGAACCACCCGCGCTTCTGGTCGCACTCGTCCGGACAGCCGTTACCGGTGAAGGATGTCGCGCGGAGCGACACCGAGCGCCCGCACGGCCCGGGCCGTCAACGCGTCGCGTAGGCCGCCGGGTTCTCCAGGACCTCGTGCACCACGCGCGCCGCCGCGCCCCGGGCCGCGTCGCCGGAGAGGGACGAGGCACGCAGTCGGCTGCCGTTCTCGTGCCAGCGGCCCGACACCACCCGTGCGGTGAGCTGGGCGTCAGCGGACTTCTCCAGCCAGGGCATGAGGGTGCGGTAGATCCCGCCGAGGACGACGGCCTCCGGGTCGAAGAGGTTCACCGCGCCGGCCAGCACCACGCCCATCCGGTCCCCCGCCTCCCGCAGCGCCGACACGGCCCGCTTCTGACCGGCCGCGGCCCGCTGCCCCAGCTCGGCGATTCCGCGCACACCGGTGTCCGGGTCGATCCCGGCCGCCCGCAGCAGTGCCGCCCGGCCCGCGTACTGCTCCAGGCAGCCGTGCGCGCCGCACCGGCAGAGGGGGCCCCTCGGGTCGACGACGACGTGCCCGATCTCGCCCGCGAAACCGTGGGCGCCGCGCAGCATTTCGCCGTTCACGACGAGCGCGCCGCCCACGCCGATCTCACCGGTGAGATAGAGGAAGGTGCGTACGCCGCCGAGTCCTCCGAACCACAGCTCGGCCAGGGCTGCCAGGTTGGCCTCGTTGTCGGAGCCGACGGCCAGGGCCCGCCCGGCCGGGCGCAGTGTGCTGAGTGCCTGTCCGAAGATGCCCTCGGCGGCGACCCTGCTCCAGCCGAGGTTGGGTGCCTGCCGGACGACGCCCCCGGAGACGAGGCCGGGCAGGGCCAGCTCGACGCCGACCACGCGCAGTTCCTGTTCCTGGGTGGAGGCGATGACCCGGTTGGTGAGCCGGGCGGCGTGCGCCAGGACCTCGGCGGGCGGGACGTTCCGGTGATCGGTGCGCTCGGTGACCCGGACCCGGTCGGTGCCGGTGAGGTCGACGGCGCACACCGTGACGTAGTCGATGTTGATCTCCACCCCGAGCCCGGCCGGTCCGGTCCGGCAGAGCTTCAGTACGGTGCCGGGGCGACCGGCCGAGCCGCTGGAGGTCTTGCCCGACTCGCTGAGGCAGCCCAGCGCGAGCAGCTCCTCGACGAGCGAGGAGACCGCGGCCCGGGTGAGCCCCACGAGGCTCGCCACCCGGGCCCGGGTGACCTCGCCCTCGTCCCGGACGGTTCGCAGGACGAGGCTCAGGTTGTGACGCCGCACGGACTCGTGTCCGGCCTTGGCCGCGGGCGAGGTGAGGGTGTTCTTCATCAGAGCTTCGAGCCTAACGGCGAAGGGCCGCACCCCGGGGTGCGGCCCTCGCTCATTTCGCGGTGCCTCTACTTGCGGATCAGGCTGCGGAGCACGTACTGCAGGATGCCGCCGTTGCGGTAGTAGTCCGCCTCGCCGGGGGTGTCGATGCGGACGACGCCGTCGAACTCCACACCGGTGTCGGTGGTGACCTTGACGGTGCGCGGCGTGGTGCCGTTGTTCAGCTCGGTCACGCCGGTGAAGGTGAAGCTCTCCTCACCGGTCAGGCCGAGGGACTCGGCGGTGTGGCCCTCCGGGAACTGGAGCGGGAGGACGCCCATGCCGATGAGGTTCGAGCGGTGGATGCGCTCGTAGGACTCGGCGATGACGGCCTTGACGCCGAGGAGCGCGGTGCCCTTGGCCGCCCAGTCACGGGACGAGCCGGAGCCGTACTCCTTGCCCGCCAGGATGACGAGCGGGGTGCCCGCGGCCTGGTAGTTCTGCGAGGCGTCGTAGATGAACGACACGGGGGCGTCAGCCTGCGTGAAGTCGCGGGTGAAGCCGCCCTCGGTGCCCGGTGCGATCTGGTTGCGCAGGCGGATGTTGGCGAACGTGCCGCGGATCATGACCTCGTGGTTACCACGGCGCGAGCCGTAGGAGTTGAAGTCACGGCGCTCGATGCCGTGCTCCGTGAGGTACTTGCCGGCCGGGGTGTCGGCCTTGATCGCACCGGCCGGGGAGATGTGGTCGGTGGTGACCGAGTCGCCGAGCTTGGCGAGCACCCGGGCGCCGGTGATGTCGTCGACCGGGGTCGTCTCCATCGTCATGCCCTCGAAGTACGGGGGCTTGCGCACGTAGGTGGACTCGGAGTCCCACTCGAAGGTGTTGCCGGTGGGGATCGACAGCGCCTGCCACTGGGCGTCGCCCGCGAAGACGTCCTGGTAGGACTTGTTGAACATGTCCTCGCCGATGGAGTTGGCGACGACGTCGTTGACCTCGGCCTCGGACGGCCAGATGTCCTGGAGGAAGACGGGCTTGCCGTCCTGGTCGACGCCGAGGGCGTCCTTGGTGATGTCGACCTTCATCGAACCGGCGATGGCGTACGCGACGACCAGCGGCGGGGACGCCAGGTAGTTCATCTTGACGTCGGGGTTGATCCGGCCCTCGAAGTTGCGGTTGCCGGAGAGCACCGAGGTCACGGCAAGGTCGTGGTCGTTGACCGCCTTGGAGACCTCTTCCGGCAGCGGGCCGGAGTTGCCGATGCAGGTGGTGCAGCCGTAGCCGACGAGGTTGAAGCCGACCTTGTCGAGGTACGGGGTCAGGCCCGCCTTGTCGAAGTAGTCGGTGACGACCTTGGAACCCGGGGCGAGGGTGGTCTTGACCCACGGCTTGCGGGTCAGGCCCTTCTCGACCGCCTTCTTCGCCACGAGCGCCGCGGCGACCATGACGTACGGGTTCGAGGTGTTGGTGCAGGAGGTGATCGCGGCGACGGTGACGGCGCCGTGGTCGAGCTCGTACGTCGTGCCGTCGGGGGCGGTCACGGTGACCGGGTTCGACGGGACGCCGTTGGTGGTGGCCGGGGAGTCGGAGGCCGGGAAGGACTCCTTGCCCGCCTCCTCGTCGTCCGAGACGTAGTTGCGTACGTCCTGGGCGAACTGCGCCTTGGCGTTCGCGAGGACGATGCGGTCCTGCGGGCGCTTCGGGCCGGCGATGGAGGGGACGACCGTGGAGAGGTCGAGCTCCAGCTTCTCGGAGAAGTCCGGCTCGGCGGCCGGGTCGAGCCAGAGGCCCTGCTCCTTGGCGTACGCCTCGACGAGCGCGACCTGCTGGGCGTCGCGGCCGGTCAGGCGGAGGTACTTCAGCGTCTCGTCGTCGATCGGGAAGATCGCGGCGGTGGAGCCGAACTCCGGCGACATGTTGCCGATGGTGGCGCGGTTCGCGAGGGAGGTGGCGGCGACGCCCTCACCGTAGAACTCGACGAACTTGCCGACGACGCCGTGCTTGCGGAGCATCTCGGTGATGGTCAGCACGAGGTCGGTGGCGGTGGTGCCGGCCGGGAGCTCGCCGGTCAGCTTGAAGCCGACGACGCGCGGGATGAGCATGGAGACCGGCTGGCCGAGCATCGCGGCCTCGGCCTCGATGCCGCCGACGCCCCAGCCCAGCACGCCGAGGCCGTTGACCATGGTGGTGTGCGAGTCGGTGCCGACGAGGGTGTCGGGGTACGCCTGGCCGTTACGGATCATGACCGTGCGGGCCAGGTGCTCGATGTTGACCTGGTGGACGATGCCGGTGCCCGGGGGGACGACCTTGAACTCGTCGAAGGCGGTCTGGCCCCAGCGCAGGAACTGGTAGCGCTCCTTGTTGCGGCCGTACTCCAGCTCGACGTTCTGCGCGAACGCGTCGTTGGTGCCGAACTTGTCGGCGATGACGGAGTGGTCGATGACCAGCTCGGCCGGGGCCAGCGGGTTGATCTTCGCCGGGTCACCTCCGAGCTCCTTGACGGCCTCACGCATGGTGGCGAGGTCCACGACACACGGGACACCCGTGAAGTCCTGCATGATCACGCGAGCCGGCGTGAACTGGATCTCCTGGCTGGGCTGGGCCTGGGAGTCCCATCCGCCCAGCGCCCGGATGTGGTCGGCGGTGATATTCGCGCCGTCCTCGGTGCGGAGCAGGTTCTCCAGCAGCACCTTCAGGCTGTAAGGGAGGCGCGCGGAGCCCTCGACCTTGTCCAGCTTGAAGATCTCGTACGACTCGTCGCCCACGCGCAGCGTGCTGCGGGCGTCGAAGCTGTTCGCCGACACGACAGTCTCCTTCTTCAATGTGCGCGTTCAACCGCGCCGCGCCTCATGTGCGGCCGGCGCCGCCTGCGGCCCCCACCATCCGCTAAGGTAAGGGTTAGTTAGGTAACCCTTACCGTGCGGCGGCTGCGGTGCGCCTCGGCAGATATCTCGATGTCGAGATAACTCTAGTACATCGCCGCCGCGCGGTCATGCCCGGGCGCCCGTGTCCTGGGCCGCACCGCGGTGCCGCGCGGCCCGGCCTGGGCAGGAAGGCCCCTCCGAAGTCCGGCGGGCCGCCTTTTCCCGGCGGACCACGGGCGCGCACGTCAGAGCGTGACGAGGGGGCATGGTGCGCAGCACCTCGCGCGCGGCAGGACAGGTACATATCGATGACGACCGCCCCGCCCGGGAAGGTGCGTGCACTTCACCAACACCTCCGAAGCCGTGCGGGCATGGGTCCACGGCTGGGCCCTCTCACGAGGAGCGGCCGAACCGGACTCCTGGCCCTGGGGTTTCACCGTGAACATCGGCCTTCCCGGACACGTCATGAGCCACGTCCTGCCCACCGCCGACGCGGCAACCGTGCGGCAGATCACCGAAAGCGCCACCAGGCCCGGCGTCCGGCTGAAGGCCTTCGTACGGGAGGAGTCGCTCGCGTCCTGGGTCACGCCCGGCTGGTCCCTCCCCGGCGGGCCCGGCTACCTGATGTCCGCCTCACTCCCGCCCCGTCCCGCCCACGCCCGCGCCCCGGCCCCCCTCCCCGACGGCTACCGGCTCCGCACCTGGACCCGCGACGGCGTCACCCACGCCCGGGTGTGCGCCGCCGACGGCACCCGTGCCGCGCGCGGCCAGACGGCCGTCACCGGCGTCACCGCCGTCGTCGACAAGGTGGAGACCCACCCCGCCCATCGGCGCCGCGGTCTCGGCCGCCTGGTCATGCGCACACTCACCGACACGGCTGCCGAGCAGGGCGCGACGGTCGGCCTGCTGGCCTCGACGACGGCGGGCCGAACCTTGTACGAGAGCACGGGATGGGTCGTATCGGCGCCCCTGGCGAACGCCTTGCGGGGGCCGGACCCGGCGACGCGCTGACCGTGCCCCGGCGGCACGGGGCGAGTGGAGACCCTGCGGCACGGAGCCGGCGGGTGCGCACCTGCGCGTGCGGCCGGACAGCACGCGGGCTCGCACGATACGGACGCACGCCCACGCCGCCCGGCTCCCCGCGCATGACCTGACCGCTTCGGGATACCCGTACTCCTGACAGAGGAGGCACAGATGGCGCTCACATTCCGAAAGAGCTTTCAGATTCTTCCGGGCGTCCGGCTGAACATCAACCGCCGCTCATGGTCCGTCACCACCGGAGGACGGCACGGTCCGAAGCGCACGATGAGCAGCACCGGCCGGCGCACCACGTCCATGGATCTTCCGGGCCCGTTCGGCTGGCGCAGGACGACGCGCCGTCGCGGCTGACCTCACCCGTTCGGCCGAGCTCCGCACGCCGGACCGTGGGGCGCCCAACCCTTCGGACAGGCGCACACCCACGGTCCGGTCACCCGAACATCTCCCCGGACCCCACATCCCCCGCGATCTTCATCTCATATCTGAGATAGCGTGCAGCCATGGAAGACGACTACCTCGCACGTATCGGCAAGCTCATCCGTGACGCCCGGCAGCACCGGGGCTGGACACAGAGTCAGCTCGCCGAGGCGCTCGCCACGAGTCAGAGCGCGGTCAACCGCATCGAGCGCGGCAATCAGAACATCAGCCTTGAGATGATCGCCCGCATCGGCGAAGCCCTCGACAGCGAGATCGTGTCACTCGGTTACGCCGGACCCATGCACCTGCGTGTGGTCGGCGGACGTCGGCTCTCGGGCTCCATCGACGTCAAGACGAGCAAGAACGCGTGCGTCGCGCTGCTCTGTGGCTCGCTGCTCAACAAGGGCCGCACCGTGCTGCGCCGGGTGGCCCGCATCGAGGAGGTCTTCCGGCTGCTGGAAGTGCTCAACTCCATCGGTGTACGCACCCGCTGGATCAACGACGGTGTCGACCTCGAGATCCTGCCTCCCGACCGGCTCGAGCTGGAGGCCATCGACGCGGACGCCGCGCGCCGGACCCGCTCCATCATCATGTTCCTCGGCCCGCTGCTGCACCGCATGGACCGCTTCACCCTGCCGTACGCCGGCGGCTGCGACCTGGGCACGCGCACGATCGAGCCGCACATGATCGCGCTGCGCCGTTTCGGCCTGGAGATCGCGGCGACCGACGGGCTCTACCACGCCCAGGTCGACCACGCGGTCCGGCCCGACCGCCCCATCGTCCTGACCGAGCGCGGCGACACGGTGACCGAGAACGCCCTGCTGGCCGCCGCCCGGCACGACGGCTCCACGGTCATCCGTAACGCGTCCTCCAACTACATGGTCCAGGACCTGTGCTTCTTCCTGGAGGCGCTCGGCGTACGCGTCGACGGCGTCGGGACGACGACCCTCACGGTGCACGGGGTGCCGGAGATCGACGTGGACGTCGACTACTCCCCCTCCGAGGACCCGGTCGAGGCGATGAGCCTGCTGGCCGCCGCCGTGGTGACGGAGTCGGAGCTGACGATCCGTCGGGTCCCGATCGAGTTCCTGGAGATCGAGCTCGCGGTACTGGAGGAGATGGGCGTCGACTGCGACCGCACGGCGGAGTACGCCGCCGACAACGGCCGCACCCGGCTGGTGGACCTGACGGTCCGGCCCTCCAAACTGGAGGCGCCCATCGACAAGATCCACCCGATGCCCTTCCCCGGGCTGAACATCGACAACGTGCCGTTCTTCGCGGCCATCGCCGCTGCCGCGCACGGCAAGACCCTGATCCACGACTGGGTCTACGACAACCGCGCGATCTACCTCACCGACCTCAACCGCCTCGGCGGCCGGCTGCAACTCCTCGACCCGCACCGGGTCCTGGTCGAGGGCCCGACCCGCTGGCGGGCCGCCGAGATGATGTGCCCGCCGGCGCTGCGTCCGGCGGTGGTGGTACTGCTGGCGATGATGGCGGCCGAGGGCACGTCCGTGCTGCGCAACGTGTACGTGATCAACCGGGGTTACGAGGAGCTGGCGGAGCGGCTGAACTCGGTGGGGGCGCAGATCGAGATCTTCCGGGACATCTGACGGGCGGGGTGTCGTGCCCCTTGAGGGCAAGGGGCACGACACCCGTAAATGCCTGGCGACCTGCGGTTATACTCTTTCTCGACCTTCCATTGAACACCGCTGTTTTTCATCACCTTGTGCAAGGCGCGTGCAAGATGATCTTTAATAGGTAACGGTTCATCAGGCAAACCTGATTACCCGTCAGCTGACACGGAGAGTGCTCACCACAGGGGCCTCCCAATGCCCGCACCGACGCTGCCACTGGCGTTCGCTAAATGCGGAGTTCAGTCCTCGCCACGCACGCGGATCAAGCGCACCACACGGCTACGGCCAGTTCACCGCGGCGCCACCATCGCCGCCTGCGACGACGACAGCCACCGCAACGCCGTCGCCGTCGCCGCGCGGGAGCTGTACGACTCCCTCGGCTGACCAGCCCGCCGGGCGGCAGCGACACAGGCCGCGCCCGCCCGGCCCACTGGCCAACGGCCACACAGCCCGCCGCGCCCCTGTCCGCCGCCTCCGACTCCCAGACCGCCGCCCCCGCCCGCCGTGACGTCGTCTGAACCATCGGCCCGGCCCTGTACGGCATCCGCCCCAAGGCCACCTCGGCCCGGCTCACGTACGGCCGTCACGCCCTGATCGCGGTGGAGGAATCGGGCCGCATCGGGGCATACGCCGACCGGCCCGGCATGTGTCCCCGCGGCAGTACCGCTACGTCAGGTGACGGATCTTGTGCATATGCGTGCCGACAAGTAGCTTCCGCAGTAGCCTAATTGTCCTGCATAGGACTAAGCGCGTTCCTTCCGCTTGCCCTGCTTCGCGGACACACAGCTGCGCCATCTCCCTCCCGGCGGTGAGTGACCGTTGAGTGCGCGCTCTCTGCCGGCAGGTTGGGCAGCCGGATACGGAGGGGGAACGGGAAGGCTGATGAGAGCGACGTACGAGCTATGGCACGAAGTGCTCTCTGCAGAGTTCTTCGGTGCGGACCACGCACTACGGAGCACCGTCCTGTATGTCGATGACGAAATTGAACGGCAGCTCGCCGAGCTCTACGGCATCGAAACGGGTCTGGCCTTGGCCGTTGCCGAGGAACTCAACTGGAGCGACCCCGAAAGGTCCCTGTTCAGCCGCGTCCAGCGCGAGTGCGCGCAATGGGTGAACGGCGGGACACAGGGGCCGCCGCCTAGCCTTCCGGTGCTCGCCCTGTCCGTGCTGGCTGCTACCCGCATGGCGTCAGCCGACGGGATGCTGAGGAGTAACTTCTACGGGCGCTGGATCCAGGTGTTCGGCGAGCAGCTGTCCGGCTACCGCGCGAACAAGCTGGAGAAGGCCTTCGAAGACGTCGCCGAGATGTGGGAGCAACTGGACAACTGGCTGGAGGATACGGGCGGTCTCTTCGGCACCAGCACGGTGAGCACCGAAGAGTCCCGCTGGAAAATCGGCTACCCCATCTCGCAGGCTCTGGTCCGCGGTTCGGACCGGCACGTCCTCACCCGTTTCTTCGCCACTACTCGCCTGAGGCCGCACAATCGGACCGAGGTCTCCGGTCGAGAACTCCTGCGGCGGCTCCGTGTTTGGACAGCGGGTCGGGACCGGCACCTGTCCCCCCGGCTCATGGAGGAGCTCGCAGACGCTGCCGACACCGGCGAGACGCTCATCTCCAGTCTCCTCAAGCGGCTCGCCGATGACTGGGACGGAACCCTCCACGAGCCGGAACACGGGCACCGGCGCCGGGCTCTCGGGCTCCGGCTCATGGTCACCGACCGCGGAAGGCGACTGGACTGGCTGGCCGAGGCTGTCGAAGCGACGCCCGAGACCGAGGTCTGTCTGCCAGGCGGGCGGACTTTCACGCTCCGCAAGGAATACGGCGACGTCTACGGAGGTTTGGAGTCCCTCCGGCCATCCCCTCAGCAGTTGGCTTACGGCGTACGTCTCGAGGGGGAAGCCTTGGTCCTTGAATGGGTACCGCAGGAGGTCGTGCTGCTGCGGATGCACCCCTACCTCGGCGAGTGGGTGAGCACCGAATACTTCGAGCCCGGCGAACAGCATTGGATACTTGCCGCCGACTCCGCCGTCGATGAAGTACGCTCCATGGTCAATGCTCTTGGCGGCCGGACGGTCCGCGAGACGTCGGCGCCGGTCATGGGTTGGAAGCTGTTCAAAGGCGTCCGTGCCGTCAACGGGGGTGCCTTCGCTAGCACTTTGGATCGAGGTGGAGCGCACGCCTACGTCCTTGAGCCCCAGCTCCGGCAGCGCGCCGAATTGTCCGGCGGGCTCCGCATCGCGCCCGAGTACCGGGCGGGTTCCGGAGTTGCGGGCCACTACCTTCGCGGCGGCGGCCCGGACCTGCTGCTGCCCGCGAGTGAATCCCCAGACGGCCGCGTTGAGGTCGTGCTCGACGGCTACACGGAGAAGTTGCGTGCCGACCCCCGCATTCCTTTCCCGCTGCGCCTCGTCCCTCTTGACGAGGGGGAGCACCAGGTAGGCACAGCGCAGAGCAGCCAGGTCTTCACCTTGTACGACGGGTTGCACGGCAGGCTTCCGCCAGGGACCGGGATGCTCGGGTACGCCTGCGGCGGCAGCGCCCAGCGCGAGCTGAGCGAGGTCGGCGATTCCGCCGCGGCTATCCGAGGTGCCTATGCACCGGACAGCATCAGGCTGCCGCGCACTGAGCTTGTGCGGAGTGATGTCCTGGAAGCAGTGCTGATCGATCACCGCGGCAGTACGTGCAGAGTCAAGCAGCAGTCAGTCCCAGCGTGGATGGTGTCACGGCTGCCGGAAGAGGCCCGCGGCTCCTGCCTTGAGGTCGAGGTGCCGGAAGGATATGTGTGGCTGGTCTACCGGACGGCTGCCCGGTGGTCCGTCCGGGCACTGGCCGCAGCAATGGACATTCCCGACCCTGCGCCGTCCCACGATGACTACGCCTGGGCGCATGCGGTAATGAGCGCCGCCGAGCGCTCGCACGCCCCCGTCTGGCTCGGGTATGTAGCAGCGGCAGAAGCAATCGCCGGAAAGCGGGGAGCCTGATGACCGATCCAGGAGACCTGCTGCTGCGCTGGGTGAGCGAGCGGGGAGCGGGCGCGCTTTCCGACGTCAAGCAGGGCATGCGGTGGCTCGCATCCACATATTGCCCGGACATCGAGCCGGGTGCAGCGGGCCGCTGGCTTCGCGACGCTGTATCCCTCGGCCACATGGACATCGACTGGCGCAACCGGCGCTGGTCCGCGGCACCGCCCGTATTGACGCGGCTGCCGCAGGCCCGAGGGCTGGCCGTGCTGGCCGGGAGCCGGACGGTTGCTTTCGACGATCGCCTCGATCAGGCCGTGAGAGATGGCTTGGTAGAGCTCTTCCGGGTGCCCAGCGCGCGTCCGCCTCGGGACATCCCTACGCCTGTTTCGCTGATCGTCCAGTTCGACGACGAGGCTGGGCTGGCGCAGTGGGCGACCGAGCTTGGAGCCGAGTACACATCCTGCTTCGCTCTCCAGGGCGCTGCCCTGCTTCCACCCCTCGGACTTGAAGTGCGGACCTCCGCACCGGAGTTCGGGCAACCGCTGGAGCAGTACCACCTGGACCGCCGGGAATATCAGCCTGCAGTCCGCCCCCAGGGGGATGGCCTATACCGGCTCAAGCAGCGCGAAGGCAAGCGTGTATGCCAAGTTCGGCACAATGGCGAGTGGTACCAGACCAGCCACGAGGAAGGGGTCTACTCCGTCCTGGAGTCCCGGAACCCGGAGGCCGATGTGCTCCGCTGGCTGCCCGAAAAGGACTGCGGGCGGGAGAGATTCGGGACGCTTTACGTCGACTGGGGCTACCCTCTGCCCGACCTGCACCGGCGCGTGGCCGTCATGTGCTCCGGCCTCGCGCCGCGAATCAATGCGCATGCCGAGAACCTGGCGTACGACAACGTGCCCAAGGCTGTAGCAATCAAGATCGCAGACTCGCTGGGACAGCACCTTGGAGAGAATGATGAGTGACTCCGTCGCGGAACAGCCCCGCAGCAGCGGCCGAGACGTCGACATCCTGGGGTCGTTCGAGCACCTGAAAGAAGCGCTCTTCCGCTACTACAACACACCGTTCGGCCTCGCTGACCAGCACCTGGAAGCGGAACGGCAGGGCCTCTTCGACGTGGACGGCGGGGCGTGGCGGCGCCCCCTCCTGGAAGTCCGCCCGCGATACGGCACTGTGGACGCGGGGATCGCGGAGTCCGTCCGCTCAGCGGGTGCCCACCCCGACCTCGCGGAATTGGTGCAACTCGGTCTGCTGCAGGGTGTTCCGTCGCTCTACGAGCACCAGCACCGAGCCCTCACCGCTGCGGTCCGCGACGGACGTGACGTCGTCGTCACGGCAGGCACCGGCTCCGGCAAGACGGAGTCGTTCATGCTGCCCATCCTGGCCGACCTCGTTCGTGAATCCGAGGCCTGGTCGACGGGGACACTGCCGTCTAACCGCTGGTGGGCGACCCCAGACGGCGAGTACCAGCCGCAGCGGGCAGGGGAGAACGGCCGGCCGGCTGCCGTGCGCGCTCTGGTCCTCTACCCGATGAACGCCCTCGTCGACGATCAGATGATGCGCCTGCGCAAGGCCCTCGACAGCGACGAGGTTCGGGCGTGGCTTGCGCGATCACGCCCCGGCCACCGCTTCTACTTCGGCCGGTACACCGGAGCGACGCCGGTCCCCGGCGATTTCGGTTCGGCCGCCGGTGTGAAGACGCTCCGCAAGGAGTTCGCGGCGACCGAGGAGCGCTCGCGCCAGGCGCAGAAGGCTGTCGGAGACGGCCGGTTCTTCATCCCGAGACTCGACGGTGCGGAGATGCGCTCCCGCTGGGACATGATCCAGGCCCCGCCGGACATCATGATCACGAACTACAGCATGCTCAACGTCATACTGATGCGGTCACGTGAATCGGGCATCTTCGACAAGACGCGCCGCTGGCTCGAGGAAGTCCCGGACGCCCGCTTCACCTTGGTTGTCGACGAGCTCCACATGTATCGGGGCACCGCAGGCACGGAGATCGCCTTCCTTCTGCGCAACCTGCGCCACAGGCTTGGCCTGGACGACAAGCCGGAGAAGTTCCGGATCCTCGCGGCTTCCGCATCACTCGAGGCGCCCCGCGACCTGGACTTCCTGCAGGAGTTCTTCGGCGCTGACCGCGACCGGTTCGAGGTCCTCGGCGGCCAGCTCGTACTGCCGCCCCACACACGCACCGACATCTCCGAGCACGCCCCTGCGTACGCGGCTCTCGGCATCGCCCCCGAACCTGCTGAGGCTGAACGGCTCCTGGCTGACACAGGAGCAGCCGATGCGTTCGTCAATGCTCTGCGTGATGGCGACCGGCTCATCGCGGACTTCGACACGGAAGTCGCTGCGCGGCTCTTCCCAGGCACTGATGCTCCAACCCAGACGGACGCGATGCGCGGAATCCTGGCCGCGCTGCGCAAATCGGAGGCCGTCGGCACTCCAAAACTTCGCGGACATCTCTTCTTCCGCAACATCCCCGGAGTGTGGGCCTGTTCAGACCCCGCATGCCCTGATGCCCCGGGCCCGGAAGGCGCCGGAAGGACCGTCGGCAAGCTGTACTCCCGACCCACACCCCGGTGCAGCTGCGACGCCCGCGTACTTGAGCTCCTCTATTGCCAGAACTGCGGAGACGCTTTCCTCGGCGGTTACGCGCCCGAATCGGCATTCCGGAACACCAAGGGACGTCCCTTCGAAGCCGGCCTACTCGCCGATCTGCCCGACCTCGACTCGCTTCCTGACGCTGCCGCTCTGGGGCCGAGTGCGGCCAATTACATCGTCTATTGGCCGCGCAAGGACGAACCGGCCACGGACAAACTCGCCTGGGACTCCACATCCGACAAGGGGGTGCTGAGCGCCAGCTTCGAGTTCAAGCGCAGCAAGTACGACCCGCGCACTGGCATGCTCCGGAACCAGAGCAACCACACCGGCTGGTCCTTCCACGTCAGCGTTCCCCAGCCGAAGAGGGGGAGCGCCCGGCTCAAGGCCGACAATCTTCCAGCGGCACCGACACAGTGTCCTTCGTGCGGCGACGACTGGGAGCTGCGGCAGGCCGGAAGCGAGCATCTCAGCCTGAGCGACCCGCGCCGCATGCGCACGCCGGTGCGGTCTATGCGCACTGGTTTCGAGAAGGTCAACCAGGTCCTTACCACCGGGATCCTCTCGCTCCTCCCGAACCGGCAGGCGGTCGTCTTCTCCGACAGTCGGCAGGATGCGGCCAAGCTCTCAGCCGGCCTCAGCCTCCGTCACTACCAGGACCTACTGCGCCTGCTCCTCGCCGAGGAGGTGGCGGATCAGGGTGACCCGGTGGCAGACCTCGCCGCCGTATCAGGCTTCTTCGGGAAGTCGCCCGACAACCCGGTGGACAGGGAGACGGCCAAGGCCGCACGCGACCGGCTCAGGGCTCGGGACCGGGATACGTACGACGCGTGGGAGAAGCTCCAGAAACCCCAGGCTGCAGCGAGCCTCGACGACCTTGACGACGATCTCCCCGCCCCGACTGAGGAGGCCGCGCTCTACGGCCTTCTGAGCCGGGTGCCCAGTCTCGACAGCCACGCCGCCGCCGTTGCTGAACGCCTCGTGCAGCTCGGCGCTAATCCCGGTGGGCCGAAGGCATCACTCCAGCAGACGACCTACCAGAAAGGCTCTCCGCTGCAGCCCTGGACCTCGCTCTACCGCTGGCCGGACGGTGGGGACAGCGGAGTACGAGATGAATCCAGCCTTGTCCTGAGCGAGCGTCAGGACCAACTGCGCCAGGACATGCGCGAATCCCTCAGTACCGAATTGCTCAGCGGCCTCTTCGGCAGCGCCGGACGTGACTTCGAGTCCCTCGGCCTGGGCTGGCTCACCCTCGCGTCCGACCAGGCGCCGCTCGAAGCCGAGCGGGCGTCGGATGCCGCTTTCGCCCGGACGAGCCTGCGGATCCTTGGCCACATGCGCCGGTTCGCCGGACTGCGCAAGCCTGCAGACAACCCACCCAAGAAGCTGCGAGACTTCTGGACCAGTGCAGGCGATTACCTCGGTCAGGACCCGGAGGACCTTCAAGCCACGGTGGAGCGTATCTGGGGGCCTGCAGTCCTCAAGTACGTCATCCAACCCGAGCACGTCGCGCTGCGCCACGGCAGTGCTGTGTCCTGGACCTGCTCCACATGCAATCGCCGGCACCTCCACCCGGGCGTCGGCATCTGCACAAAATGCCGACGGCCCCTGCCTGTAGAGTCCGAGCAGTTCGAGAGCATCGACGCCGACTACTACGCGTGGATGGCACGCAAGCAGTTCGGGCACTTCCGGCTCAACACCGCTGAACTCACCGGCCAGACGGACCGCCTCGACGCCCAGGCCCGCCAAGCCCGCTTCCAGGGAATTTTCCTCGATGGCAAAGAGCACGAGCTGCCAGACACCCTCGACGTTCTCTCCGTCACCACCACGATGGAAGCCGGCGTCGACATCGGCCCGCTGTCCGCAGTGCTCATGGCCAACATGCCCCCGACCCGGTTCAACTACCAGCAGCGTGTGGGACGCGCCGGACGCCGCAGCTCGCCGGTCGCACTCGCTCTGACCGTATGCCGTGGCCGCAGCCACGACGAGTACTACTTCCAAGACCCTAAGCGCATCACCAACGACGCAACGCCGCGGCCTTACCTGTCCACCGACATGAAGGACATCTACCAGAGGGTCCTCGCCGCGGAAGTGCTCCGCCGGGCCTTTGACGCAGTGCAGGCTGCAGTGGAGGACGACGCAGGTATCGATCCAACCCGCAACGTCCACGGCCAGTTCGGGCACTGCGCCGACTGGCACGTCGTCAGCGAGGCCGTCGGCACTTGGATCAAGTCACACGAGGCCGAGATCCGAATGCTTGCTGAAGCCCTCGCCGGCTGGACCCGGACGGTATGGTCGCCGACCGAGGCAGCGGAATGGGTTGCCTCGGAGCTTGTCAACCGCGTTGCGGGGATCGCAGACCGAGCCAGCGGCCACCACGAGCTCAGCCAGCGGCTTGCAGAGTCGGGCCTGCTGCCGATGTTTGGATTCCCCACGTCAGCCCGGTACTTGTACACGAAGCGCCCCTACGACTCGTACCCGTGGCCGCCGAGCGGAGTAGTCGACCGCTCTCTGGACATCGCCATCTCGCAGTTCGCACCCGGCGCGGAGACCGTGAAGGACGGACAGGTCCACACCGCCACCGGAGTGGTCGCGTTCGAGCCGACGGGCAGGGCCCCGCGAGCCATGGATCAGCCGCTCGGGCAGTCCATCCCCATCGGGATCTGCCGCGCCTGCGGCCACCTTGCGGACGAAGTGCAAATGTCTCCAGTGCAGGAAGACGACGCGCCTCAACAGCCGTGCCGCGCCTGCGGAGCTGCTGACGGGTCATACCGCGAGATCGAACTCCGCGAACCAGCCGGCTTCTACTCCGGCGGCAAGGCTCGTGATTTCGACGGCAACTTCGCCTGGCGTGCGAGGTCGCTAACACCGCGCACGGCCGCCGATCTCGAGCGTGGCGCGCCAGAGAAGATTGCGACGGCAGGAATGGTCGTCCACGCGGGCAAGGGCCAGCGCTTCGCAATCAACGACAACGGCGGTCGGCTCTTCAGCTTCGCGAAGCTCACCCCAACCGCACGTTGGTCCGGCGCATACCTGGAGACTGGGGCTGCGGAGCTGTTCCCCTGGCTCACGAAAGACATTGCAGCCGGTGAGGAACCGCTGACTACAGCCATCGGCGCTACGCAACACACCGATCTGTTTCTCCTCGGACCTCAGGCAGGCGAGATCCCCTCTCTCGGCCTGCGTCTCAATCTCACGTCCGTGCCCCAGAGCACCGGCTTCCCGGACGACCGCTCAGGCAGGCGGGCCGCCTGGTACTCGCTTGCTGCACTGCTCCGAACCGCCGCAGGCTCAATCCTCCAAGTACAGCCCAACGAGATCGCGTCCGGCATCCATGGAGCAGGCTCCGGCAGCCGCGAGGCGCGCACCTTCGCCTTCCTCTCCGACACCCTGGACAACGGTGCTGGCTACTGCACGCACCTCGCTGAGCGCGATGTCTTCGAACAACTGATGGCTACAGCGAACAGAATGCTGGCCGCATTGGCCACAGGAGCGCATGGTCGCGACTGCCGAGGCTCGTGCTACCAGTGCCTTCGCGACTACACAAACATGGCGTACCACAGCCTGCTCGACTGGCGACTGGCTGGCGATCTCCTCGCCATCCTCCAGGGCAGGGGTGCCGCAAGCGATCAGCGCGCCCGCCGCGCCGCGGGACTGCTGCGGAACTGGGCTTCGGACTTCCCTTCCGAAGACGCGGAGTTCGTGGACGACCTCGGAGGCACCGGTCCTGCCGTCCTCTTCGAGGAGCGGGTCTGGGTCGCGGCCAAGAGCCCGTTCGAGGCCGCCGACGGGTCGCTGCAGTCCGCCCGCATCAGTGTGGTGCGCGACGCTGCTGCATCTGATGGCCGGAACGTACCTGACGTGGTGTTCATCGACGATTTTCTCCTCGATAAAGCACCAGCGCGAGTCACAGCCTTGATCGCCGACTTCGACGCAATGTAGTAGGCGACGCTCACCACTGGCTGGAAGGCGTAACTGCAGGGGAAGTTGAGATCTGTGACGGGAGATAGGCTTCGGTAGGCATGCATGCGCCCGCGGCTGCCGACGGCTATGCCAGAATGATCACCTGCTAAAGCAATGGACGGTTGAACGGAGGCGGAGATGAGCGACCCGGTACTCCTGCAGCGGTTCGCGGCATGGCTCCAGCCGCAGCCGTCGGCGGTGGATGCTGAGCGCAGCGCGTTCTTCCAGAACGGGATCATCGTGCTCGACACGAATGTGCTCCTCAGCCTGTACGAGTACACGGAGACCTCCCGGGAAGAGGTCCTGTCGGCCCTCGAGCAGACCGCGGGACGGCTGTGGATGCCGTACCAGGTCGGCCTCGAATTCGTCCGCGGCCGCCGCAGCACGCTTGAGTCGCGGAAAAGAGCGCTCGCGGACGCCGCGTCAGATGTGAACAAAAAGCTCATGGTCGCGCGCAAGGCGATTATCGAGGCCAAGAATCTCGTGCGCACCCAGCTCGACAAGTACTCCCGGGCGCCGGAAGAAGTAGCCAGCCTGGATGCACTGGTCAAAGACACAGAGGTCGACAAGCATCTGTTTGTCTACCGGGACGAGTTCAAGCGCCACCTAGACATGTTGAAAGCCGATCACGGCCTGGCTCTGAACGCGACTGATGCGGATGATCCGATCCTCCCACGCGTCGCTGAACTCTACGGAGAGGGAGTTGGTCTGCAGCCAGACGATGAAGTGCTACGCAAGCGCCTTGAGGAAGCAACCGCCTTCCGATTCCCAAACAAGATTCCTCCAGGGTTCGCGGACTCCGACAAGGACACGCCCCTTAAATCCGCTGGCGATTTCTTGCTCTGGGAAGAGGTTGTCCAGCACGTCAGCCAGTTGCCCGAGCCCAGTCGCCGAGTGCTGTTTGTATCGAACGACACGGTAAAGGAGGACTGGTACGAGCCCGGCTCCGGCACTCGCAGTTCTCGCCCGTGGCCGAGCTTGGTCGACGAGCTGAAGCGGAGGGCAGGGGCAGAGCTGAGGCTCGAGACCCAGCTGAACTTCTACAGCGGCATCAGGGAGTTCCTGGACGTCGAACTCGCTGAGGGCACGTACGCAGAGATCGTTCGGGTGTCTGAGACCTACGATGCGAAGATCCACAAGGACGGACCGCTCGTAACCGAGGAGGCGGCTCCTCGACTTCCCCCACCGGAGGGACTGGCGCTCGTCGCACTGCAGTCGGTAGGCCTCACATCCCCGGCCGTACGAGCTGCCGTCGACTCATCCTCCCCGTCCCATTGGACGTTCCAGTGGTGGCTCATCGGCGTGACCGCTCAGCTTGGGCGGAGGGTTCCCGACGACAGGGAGCCCGGCGTCGGTTTCGCGGCGGCATCAAGGAGCCCCGAACGGCCGTCACCGCTATGGCAGCCGGGTACGGTCCTGCCGTCGGGCGAGTGGCTGCACCGGGACTCGTCGTGGATCGCGCCGTGGTTCATGGAGTTGCTGGACGCCACTCCGAAGATAGACAGGGCCGTACTGCGCGGACTCGCGGCGCAGCAGGCGCAGCAGGCGCAGCAGGCGCAGGAGAACCGGCGCTCGCGTGGCTGACGGTGAACTTCATCGAGTCTAGGCACGTGGGCCCTGACCAGCGCGTTCGCATCTTTCAGCGTTGTCAGGGCCTTCGCTGCTTACACGGCGGAAAGTCCCTGGAAACCCCCTGGGAGAGACGTGAAAGTCCCTGGAAATTCCCTGGGATTCCTTTGCTCCGAGGGCCTCTGCGGGCGATCCACGTACCCGCAGCTGGTCGGAGGTGGTGAGAAACCTTGCGCAGGACTTGTCTGGAAGGGGACTCGCCTCGTCATCCGGCTGCGTCAGTTTCGACCGCGTGCCGATCAGAGCCATGATCCGCATCGTTGGCCGGGCGCCAGACGAACACTGATCCACGTCCCCTTCGCTGGGCTGGAAACCGCAAGGCCAATGGCGATCCCCGGATCAAGGTTCTGGTGCTACGGGATGAGGCTGCCCTCGGCAGCCGGTGTCCTCCGGGCATTCAGCGCTCTCTGCGCTCTCCCGCTGGCGCGCGACCGTGGCAAGGACCGGACGAGTCACCGGCTGGCGCTGCGCCACGCGGAACAGCGCGAAGTCGCCATGCCTCAGCACACCCCTTCCAACCATCGTTCCTTGTACGACTTGGTGCCCGCTCGATCTACTTGCAGGCGCTGGCTTCCGTCTGGTTAAGCTATGGGGTAGAAGATTTCCCGCCGAAGCGGAGCTTCTCGGCGTTTCAGGCTGCACAGGTTGGCGACGAAAGACAAGGCCGGCCGAAGTGCTCACCGTGAATCAACATCAAACGCCCACTCAGAAAAGGTCGGGGCGAACCTGCGCGAAGTAGTACGGCCGCTGGGTTATGAAGGACACCGCGTCCATGCCAGTCAGATAGTCCGTGCTGGTCTCGGAGTAGCGGGCGTTCTCCTTCCCGTCGAAGAACTTCCCGCTGGTGGTCTTGGAGACCTCAATGGTGCCATCGGAGACGCTCATCGCAACCTGATGGGTCTGGTTCCCGTAGCCGTCATAAGGCTGATAGGTGTGACCCACGCCGTCGAACTCGCCTGCCTCGAGCGCTTCGAGAACTCGGTTTGCATCCATGATCAGCGCCTCCAGGGTGACCGAGTGGGAGATGCCCCGGCCACCGGCGTGCTCGGGGCATCTCTGAGACCCCACGTTGAAAGGTGAGGGATCCAGCCTAGCCTCGACTGCATGGCGCACAGGACCAGGTGGCCGAGGTACGAAATCGTGCCCGAGCTGACGACCCACCACGGCCGCGACCGGGAAGCCGAAGCGGTCAGACGAGAGCAGGGCAGCTCGTGCTCTGCCCCTGCGGAGGAGGTCGGCAGTCCTGTTCACGGTCGAAGGGGACGGGGACACCGATCACTCCGAGCAGGAGCTTATCGACGCTTCCGATCAATTCAGGTAAGAGAACGAAATGTTCGAGACAGAGATGATCAATTTAGGTTAGCCGCGCCGTTTCGGTTGGGGCGATGAGGTGTCGTTGAGGGGGAACTGCCTGGTGGCTGACGCGTTTTCGGTGTTCGGACATGGTGGAGACCCGGCGCG
>NZ_JBSFUO010000049.1:0-19903 GCF_053591835.1 Streptomyces sp. NPDC002911
TCAGAAAACGGGACCAGCCCCGCACTCTCAGTAACGTCCACTACACGCTGAGAGTCACCAAACACCCCGCCTGACCTGCAAGAACGTACTAAATCCCCGGCATTGCTGGTAAGAGGCACTTTTCGCTTACCTGGCCACCCGTCGGGTAGCCGGCTTCATGAAAGCGCGAGGCTAGGCCACGCGGGCCTCGGCGCACTCCCGTTCGCCGGCGGCCGACGTAGGCCGGAAACAGACACGGACCGTGCTGCCGGGGTGGGCCTCAGTCATCTCGGTGTAGAGGTAGGTTTCCGTATCGGCACTGTCCTCGATGCGTACATCGTGGGTCGGGCCCCCCGCCGTGACCTCTACCCGGTCGCCGATCCGGGCTCCCCACAACCGGGCCCAGCTCGCGCCGCACTTCTCGCTGTAGCGCAGCTCCACGTGAGCGCCGGTGGCCGTGCGGTACGTGGTGAGGGTGTCGGGGCCGATGGCGCAGATCAAGCGCATCGGGTCCTGTCCCTCACAGGCGGCTCCGTGACACTGGGGGGCGAGGGAGTAAGGCGAGGAAGCCGACAGCGGCTCACCCTCCTGGGTGTGGCGGGTCAGCATCATGAAGAGCACCAGCACCAGCACCAGCACCAGCACCACTCCGACGACGATCACGGTGTACGCCGACGCCAGCGCCCGCATGAGTCGGCCCCTGCGGCCGCGCGGCCGCCCGGCCGCAGTGGGCCGGGGCGGTTCCTGCGGCTGTGGCCGCGGCTCCTGGGCAGCAGGGGCCGCCGCACGTCCACTCCAGTCCGCCTCGGCGATCTCCCATAGGGCCAACAGCCGCCCGTCCGGTTCGTTCGCGACTCGGCACAACTCCTGTACGGCCCGGCGAGGGGGCAGGCTCTTGCCGTTGAGGTAGCGCTCCCACGAGGACTTGCTGTACGCCGTGCGTTCCGACAGGGCCGCCAGGCTCAGACCGGTACGAGCCCGCAGCTCCCGCAGCACCGCGGTCAGGCGGGTGTGCTCCGCGGTCACTTCGGTGCCGCCTCCCGAAGGGCCTTCCAGGTGTGCGGGCCGATGACACCGTCCACCACCAGCCCGTCACGTGTCTGGATGCGCTCGACCGCGCGCTGCGTCTTGGGGCCGAAGATGCCGTCGATCTCCGTCAGAGAGATGCCCGCCCGGCGCAGCAGGCACTGTGCCTCGGCCACTTCCGGCCCCACGTGGGTGTACGCCAGAATGGTGTCCCTGGTGCGGCTGAGGCCCGCATACCAGCGACCGTCACGCCGCTCCAGTCGGCAGGTGTAGACGACCGGCACCAAGGACTCCGACACGGTGGACGGGGCCGCCACGACCGGGCCGGCGAGGTCGTCCGCGAGCTCGGCGCGGGCATCGGCGAGCTGCGCGGCCAGCAGAAGCGCCGCGGAGACGGACAGCACCAGGGCCACCACTCCCGCCGTCACCAGGGCGCGCGGGTAGCGTCCGTGCGGCCGCCGTTCCGTGGGCGGCGTGTGCGCCGGCGTCGAGGGGCCGCTCTCCGGAGCATCAGCGGCGGATCCGCGGCCCTCCAGCCAGCGTTCGGCGGCGATCTCGTGCAGCACCAGCAGCCGGGTCGGATCGTCACCGCCGATGCGGGCCATCGCCTCGACGGCCTTCCACGGCGGCAGTGACCGGCCGTTCAAGTACCGCTGCCACGACCTCGCGCTGTACCCGGTCTTCTCCGCCAGCTGCCGCGTACTCAACTCGCTGAGGTCCTTCAGTCTGCGCAATCGCACGATCAACTGGTGGACTCGCGGATGCAGTTCCACCGGCAGCGCCTTCCAACGCGACACGTCTCCCCCACTCGCATCAGGGCCCGCCATCCGGCCCTCCGTGTCCCGGCCTCATTCTGTATCAGCCATCACAGAGCTCACGCAACGGCTGCCCCGCCTTGATACAAGATCATCTACTTCCCCTCGTGGTCGTCCCGCCGCAGCGACACAGCGGGCGACGTCCCAGCAGGTCAGAACATTAGGTGTCCCAGGATTACGCCACTTCCGCGTCAGCAGTGGCTGAGCATCGCGCCGAACCCGCAGTCTCATTGCGGAGCCGACCGATGCTGTCGGCTCCGTTCATCGCACGTCAACGGAGGAGACAAAAATGCGAGCTGTCACCAAGATGCTCGTCAGTGCCGCCGGCGCGGTCGCTCGCCCGACCAGGGCTCGTCTCGCCGCTACTGTCGGCGTACTCGCCACCGTCACCCTTACCGGTATGGCCCTTGCGCCCTCAGCCGCGGCGGCAGACCCGTACCCGACCTGCAACACGTACAAGAGCGTCAGTGGGCACAAGGTTCCCGCCTACGGGCAGCCGACTCCCACTCTGACCTGCAACCTCGTCCTCAACACCAGCAGGTCCAACGAGGCCGTGAAAGTCCTCCAGACCAGCCTCAACGCCTGTCACAACTTCAGCCTTACCGTCGACGGCTACTACGGCGAAAAGACCTTCCTCGCCGTCAGATCCATCCAGGCGGCCTACCTCGGGGAGGCCCACGCCGACGGCTACTACGGCCCTCGGACCCGAGACGTCATGAAGCATTGGGGCATCAGTGGCTGCAGCAGGATCTGACGCGGACCAACAACGCGAGCTCGCGTAAGGACAGTCCAGAAAGTCAGGGAACCGGCTCGCCTGCTCCGCCGATGGGGCCAGGCCGTCCACTCCGGCAAGCACGTTCTCCAGTTCACCGGGATGGGCGAGCTGTTCTCCGGCCGCTCCACGCGCGCGGGGTTCAGCAAGGTGATGCAGGCCGTCGATGTCCCGCTGCGTAAGCCACCGGTACCGGCCGACGTCCGGACGCACCAACGCCAGACTTCCACCCTCACCCCACCCCACCGCGGTCACGACCGCCACGACAAGAGAAGATCCCATGCGACCGGAAATACTCACCAGGTCCTTGATCACAGCGTCCCTGGCGCTGGGACTCACGGCCACCGGCCTTGCCACCGCGGGCACGAGCTCCGCCGCCGAGTCGAGCGCCACCGGCGCCGGGGCGTACGGGACGACCGCCGTGGTCAATCTCGGTCTGAGCACCAGGCAGGCCAAGGGCATGCAGGAGATGCTGATCGCCTACGACCTCGACAGCAGCATGGTTGTCGACGGGGCTCTTGGTCCCGACAGCTGGAAGGCCATGCAGCAGATGCTCAAGTGGTACCACGACTACGACGGCGCCCTCGACGGCGTTCCGGGCCCGAAAACCATCGTCGCCCTGCAGAAGTGGCTGAAGGAGGACTGGAAGTACACCGGCCGGCTCGACGGCGTCGCGGGCGAGGGAACACAGGCGGCCTTCGCCCGCGCGGGCGATTACTACTACCAGCTGTACTTCTGATTGCGCCCCTCTGGGGGCGGATCCACTCCGCCCCCAGAGCTCGTGCCGCGCGCCTCAGCCATGACAGCGAGGACCGCATGTCCGCGAAGCACCTGAGCACGCTTACCGCTGCCGCACTTCCCACCATCGGTCTGGTCGGTGTCCCCTACCACCCCCACCCCGTTGCAAGCAGGCCCTCTCCGAAGCCACCTGCGCCTGACACACCGGCCCACCAGCCCCCGGCGGGCGAACCGCAGCGACCTCGCTCCGCATTCACCACCAACCCGGAAGGACGAACTCATATGCGTCACAGCTCCCTGACGAAGGCCCTGGCCACCGTCGTCGCCGTCGCTGCCCTGGCCACCGTGGGTGCCTCCGGTGCCGCATATGCGGTCCCGGCGCCACCCGTTGCCGCTCCGCAGGCGGCGGCCGCCGTGGTCAACCTCGGCCTGACCACCACCCAGGCCAAGCACGTGCAGTGCTTTCTCGACTACGGCTGGGGGTACGCGGGCGCGATCGACGGGGCACTGGGGACCAACAGCTGGAAGGCCATGCAACGCTATCTCGCCGCCTATGACTACGCCGACTACAACGGGGCCATCGACGGTGCCGTCGGTCCCCAGACAGTGATGGCGCTGCAGCGTGCTCTGAAGCGTGCCTGGGGCTACACCGGACTGATCGACGGCGTGGCCGGAGCCGGGACCCAGGCCGCGTTCGTCCGGTTGTCGGAGACGTCGAAGGTTTACTGCTGACCGGCTGTTCGACCCGCGCGGGTGGCGCCCGAACCGCCGGGCTCATGACGCGATCGCCGAGACTCGCGGCACTTCACCGCGACGTCAGCCCGGTGCCCCACCGTGGATCCGGATGCCCTGCCACCGGCCGTCGTCGGCGAGTTGCCTGGTCACCTCGACAATGCCCTGACGGACCACGGCGACGGCTGTGCGCGGTTCGTAGCGGTCCGTGCCGGTACGTACGGCGATGTGCCGTTGAAGTGCGGGATCCACGATCCTGCGTACGCCGAGACCGCGCGGGGCCGTGTGTCCGGCGACCGCGGACAGCGGCAGGATCGTGCACGCCTCGCCGCTCTCCGCGATGCGGATCAGCGTGCCTAGCGACTCCACGTCGCCGACGATCGTGGGACTGAGGCCCTGCGCCGCGAACGCACGGTCCACCAGAGTGCGGAGATTGCTGCGGCCTCCGGGTGTCACCAGCGGCACCCGCCGCAGATCGTGGAGGGATACCTCGTCCTCGGCGGGCGGGGCCGGTTCCGGCTGTCCGATCAGGTACAGCTCCTCGGAGTACAGCGGGACCTCCGCCGGCCGTGGCGCGTCGTCCTCACGGTAGACCGCGGCCACATCGAGGCGTCCCGCCAGCAGCAGTTCATGGATGTAGCCACTCATCGACTCGAACAGCTGCAGGTGGATACCCGGGTAGTTCGCTTTCGTCCAGGAGAACAGGGCCGGCGCCAGCTGAGCGGCGACCGTGGTCGGCAGCCCGACCGCTACCGGGCCGTGCACGCGGTTCCGGCCCTGGGCGACGTCCTGCGCGAGCCGGTCGAACTGGCGGACGAGCTGCTGGGCATCCCGGTACAGAGCCTGCCCGGCGGCCGTGGCCCGCACGCCCCGGGGCCCGCGCTCCAGGAGCCGGACGCCGAGATGGGACTCGAGCTGATCCATACGGTGACTGACCGCGGGCTGGGACACATGCAGCACCCCGGCAGCCCGGGACAGACTGCCGGATTCGATGACGGCGATGAAAACGCGCAGGTGGGCGATGTCCACGATGGTGCCTCGGTGCTGCCTTCCCTACCGTCCGGCCCGCTCGGCCTCCCGGGCGATACGCCGGGCGCGTTCCACGATCGGTCGGTCGATCATCTCACCGTCCGCGGTCGCCGCACCATCGTGGCCGACGGCCAGCACCCGCCGGGCCCAGCTCACCTCGACGTCACTGGGTGCGAAGGCCGCTCGGACAAGCGGGATCTGAGCCGGATGGATGCACAGCTTCCCTCCGAAGCCCCACCCCTTGGCTCTGGTGGCCTCGCGGGTGACGACCGCGGTGTCCCGGAGGGCGGTACTGACGCCGTCGACCGGCGCAGGCAGCCCGGCCGCCGCCGACCAGCGGACCAGGTCGCTCCGGGAGGAGTCGAGCGCCGCGTCGTCGCTGGTGCCCAGATCGAGCGCGAGGTCGACGCTGCCGAACAGCAGACGTACACACGCGGGCGCCACGGCGATCTCCGGGAGGTTCACCAGTCCGCGAGCCGATTCGATCAGCGGAAGAACGGCCGCACCGCTCTCCTCGGCAGCAGCGCGAACCTCGGCGGCGGACTCCGCCTTGGGCAGTACGACGGCCGCCGGGGACAACTCGCGGCACACGGCGAGATCGTCGGCGATCTCCGCGGTACGGGACCCGTTGACCCGGACCACCACGGGCACCCCGGTGTCGCCGGGCCAGGCATCCCGCAGGTTTGCCCTGGCCCCCGCCTTGCCGTCCGCGGTCACACTGTCCTCGAGGTCGATGACGACGACGTGGGCACCACTGCCGACGGCCTTGGCGAACCGCTCAGGCCGGGACGCCGGCACGAACAGCCAGCTCACCGCAGTGCTGAGCAGGCCGTCGGCGGCGGCGAAGCGGTCCGGACCTCCGCCGATGCCGCTCATGCGACGCCCTCCGCCACGAGCTCGTCGATCTCGCTGTCCGCAAGCCCCAGCTCGCTCAGGATGGCCCGGGTGTGCTCGCCGAGATCCGGCACCGGATCCATCCGCGGCTCGTCGGTGACCAGGCCGGGAGGGGCGAGCGAAGCCACCGGGCCGGCCGGGGTCTGAATCTTGTGCCAGCGTCCGCGGGCCGCCAGCTGCGGGTGCTCCCAGACCTCGGCGACCGTGTTGACCCGGGCGTTGGCGACCGGAACCGAGCCGAGCAACTCGATGGCCTCGGCGCTCGTCAGCTCGGCGAAGCGCTCGGAGACGATGCTGCCAAGGGCGTCGCGGTGGGCGTTGCGGACCGCGTTGCCT
Organism: Streptomyces sp. NPDC002911; assembly: GCF_053591835.1. Taxonomy (NCBI): domain Bacteria; kingdom Bacillati; phylum Actinomycetota; class Actinomycetes; order Kitasatosporales; family Streptomycetaceae; genus Streptomyces; species Streptomyces sp. NPDC002911. The sequence continues at coordinate 6,322 of NZ_JBSFUO010000049.1, forward strand.
GCGTAGTCCGGGTGGCTCGCGAGCTCCGGCTGCTCCAGGAAGCGGTCACAGAACGCCGCCCACTCGCGCTCGTTCTGGATGCTCATCATGACGACCTTGCCGTCACCGGCGACGAACGGGCCGTACGGATAGATGGTCGCGTGCGCGGCGCCCGCCCTCGGCGGCGGTTCGGCGCCGCCGTAGGCGTAGTACATGGGGAAGCCCATCCACTCGACCGTGGCCTCCAGCATCGACACATCGATGTGGGTGCCTGCTCCGGTCCGGCCGCGCTCAAGGAGTGCGGCGAGGATCGAACTGTAGGCGTAGACGCCGGCGGCGATGTCGGACACGGAGATGCCCACCTTCGCCATCTCGTCGTCGGTTCCGGTCACCGAAAGCAGTCCCGACTCGCTCTGCACCATCAAGTCGTATGCCTTCTTGGACGCGTACGGACCCCCCGCGCCGTAGCCCGAGATGTCACAGACGATCAACCTCGGGTTGGAGGCCACCAGATTATCGAAGCCGAGCCCCGCGCGGGCGGCCGCGCCAGGTGCCAGGTTCTGGATGAAGACATCGGCATCGGCAAGGAGCCGGCGCAGCACGTCCATGGCGCGCGGGTCCTTGATGTCGAGGGTGAGTGACTCCTTGTTGCGGTTGACCCACACGAAATGGGAACTGAGGCCGTTCACGCGCGAGTCGTACGCCCGGGCGAAGTCACCGGTCACCGGCCGCTCCACCTTGACCACGCGGGCTCCGAGGTCGGCGAGATGCCGGGTGGCGTAGGGAGCGGCGATGGCCTGCTCGAGTGAAACGACGGTGATGCCGCGTAGGGGTTGCATATCCTTCTTCCTTCGGTTGTCGAAAGGGCTGTCACGCCACGCGCTACGAGGCTCACGCCACGAAGCTCACGCCCACGACCAGGACCAGCGACACGACCGACGCCAGCGCGGTCACGAAGGTGAGGGCTTTGAAAGCCCCTCGGGTGGTGATTCCGAGCAACGCCTGGAACATCCAGAAGAAGTTGCTGTTCACCTGCAGCGCGAACAGCGCGCCGGAACCGATGGCCAGCGCGAGCACTTCGGCCGGGACATCGAGACTTCCCATGATCGGGGCGACGATGCCGGCGGCGGCGATCGCGGCGACCCCGATCGAACCGATGGCGAGGTGCAGGAGGGCCGCGACCAGCCAGACGAGGAGAATCGTCACCAAGACGGGCATGCCGGCGTCGGCGGAGAAGATCCCCGCGAGGGTGTGGTCGAGTCCGGACTTGCCGATGACCGCGCCCAGCGAGCCGCCGACGCCCGTCACGAGCAGGATCTGCCCGGTGCTGTTGAAACCCTGCGTCACGGACTCGCCGACCTGCTCGCGGGGGAGCGTCCATCTCGCAAGCACATAACCCCCGAGCAGACCGACGAAGAGGGCGAACGCGGGGTTACCGAGGAACGTGAGCACATCGGACTCGATCCCGGCGGCTGCGGTGATCGCGCCGGTGGCGATCAGCAGCAGCGGGATCAGGATGGGCAGCAGCGACACCGACAACGGGGGTATCCGGCGCGCCGCCCTGGGCTCGGCGGCGGCGTGGCGCTCGGCGGATTTCTGGAGCACCTCGGGCTTGCCCGGCTCGGCAGGCCCGCTGACTTCTTCGCTCGCGTCGTCGGCTGCGCCGCCCGCCACCTCGTCCCTGTCCTTGTTCCAGAACCCGTGCTTGAGCATGCGGCTGTAGATGAAGACGGTCAGCAGAGCGGTGAGCGGGCCGAGCACGAACCCGTAGACCAGCATCGTGCCGAGCGGGACGTCGAGGAGTCCCGCGATCGCCAGGGTGCCCAGACCGGGTACCACGAACACGTAACCGACGAGGATGCCCGCGCTGAGCGCCCCGCCCATCAACGGGATTCCGTTGTGCCCTATCCGCCGGGCCGCGGAGCGGGCCAGCGGAGCGGCGAGAACAAGCTGGACATCCACGTAGATCGAGGGAAATACCGCAGTCAACGCAGTGGCAAGCGCATAGGAGATTTTCCCGGGACCCAGAACGCGCAGGAGTTTGTCAACGAGATTCTGCAATACGCCCATTGAATTGAGCAGCGATCCGAGAAGCACTCCGAAGCCGATGAGCAGCCCCACTTCGGCCATTATTTCGCCGAATCCCTCGACGATCGTAGTCATCGTGCCTTCGAGTCCGAGCCCGGCGGCGACGCCCAGGTAGATCGAGCCGATGACCAGCGCGATGACGGGCTCGACCCGCGGTACCAGAATAAGCAGGACAACCGCGGCAATCGCAATCGCAGCGTGCAGGGCAATCAATTTCTCAGATCCTCTCGCCAGGTCGCGCCGGGTTCTCGCGACAGTTGCCACACGGGCCAGGGAGCGCCTCCATCACGCTTCCCCGCGGCGTGAGTTCATGTGATGGAAACATAGCCGGAACGTGGCCGGTAGAGAGGGATTCCCGATGAGGGCATAAGCACCGGTTATAGCTCTGTCCATCGATCCGGGCCGGTAACGACCGACCGCTACCGGCCCGGAGTGCTTTCGGCCGGTCCGGCCGGCTCGCAGAGGGCCCCGCCCCAGATCGCGCTCGTCGCCGGGTCCAGCGGAGGCGTCGGAGCCGCTACCGCCGAACGCCTGCACGCGGCGGGCGCCGTGGTCATCGGCTGCGACCGCACGGCACCGGACAGCCGGCCGCCGTGGCTCGCGGACTTCCGTGAGCTCGACGTCACCGACGAGCAGGCGGTGCACGGCACCGTGACCGGGATCCGGGCGGTATTCGGGACGATCGACGTCCTGGTGCACGCTGCCGGAGTGCTCGGCAACGAGCCGGACCTGCTCACCACCCCGAGCTCCGAGTTCGCCCGAGTGATGGCGATCAACGCCACGGGTGCCTTCTCCGTACTGCGCGAAGTCGGGCTGATCATGCAGGCCCAGCGCTCCGGCTCCATGGTCGCGGTCGCCTCGGTGGCCGCGAAGGAGGCCCGTCGCGCGTACGTGCCGTACAACGCCGGCAAGGCGGCTGTGTTGAACATCTGCTGGTCGCTCGCTCTGGAACTCGGCCCGGACAACGTGTCGGTCAACTGTGTGTGCCCCGGGCCGGTCAACACCGCCATGTGGGACCAGCTCGCGACCCGCGCCGGCAGCGGCGACCCCGAGGGGGACCAGCGCGCCCGCCAAGCCCGAGCCGCCCAGATCCCGATGGGCCGGTTCGCCGAGCCGGAGGAGGTGGCGGCGACCATCGCCTTCCTCAGCGACCCGGCAAACCGTCACCTGACGGGTCTGAGCCTGGATGTCGCCGGTGGCGCCCGGGCGGGGGACGGGCAGTTGATGGAACGCCTCCGCACGGGGAGCCGGGGACACATCCCGGGTTCCGTGAGCCGGGGCCCGGGGCCCCGCTCGACGGGCGATGGCGTCGCCGCCTGACCGCCTCCCGCGCGGCGGACTCCTTCGCCTCCAGCAGACCCAGCACCGACGCCATCAGCAACCCCCATCGATCAAGAAGCAGGACGGCCCCGACGCTTCCACACCGACGCAGAATTCACCCCTGACCAGCAGAAACTCAACGACCATGACCGGAAAGACAACGGCTTGAATAAAATTGCACCGGAAGGGTCACACAACCGTTGGCCAGCGGTTGCTGTTGATTTCACATGCGCCGAGCCGCATGCAGACGCGTCTCGCTGTCGTTTACCGAGTGTCCTTTCCTGCCCGAACCCCGTCCGGCCACGGCACGCAGATGAGAGAACCAGTTCTACGTCACCGAAAATTACAGAGCACCTGTTCTGACACAGCTTCTGAAGGCCGAGGAGCACCCGGTGCCGTTCCATGTCGCCTCACAGAGGACTCGAGGGGTTTGGGACGGACCGGGCGGCAGGTTGCCCGCTGTGTCTGTTCGGGCGTCGCGTGCTCCGGTGGTGCGCCGGTTGCTTGCCCTGCGCCGGGAGGGGAAGCCGATCACCCGGCAGGTGCGGTCGGCGGCGGACGTGCTGGGGGTGCGGGAGCGCGCGGTGTGGCGGTGGCTGGCTGCCGCTCAACGGGACGAAGCGGTGGCTGCGGCACCGGGGGAGCGGGCCCCTTATCACGGGCGGTTCGCAGTCACGGACGACCTCCGGGCCTTGTTCGCGCTGTGGCCTTCCCCGAGCACACGAACGCCGGGGAGGAAGGCGCGGTGGACCCGGTGCCCGGCCGTGTCGATGCCGTTGGCGAACTGGCGCAGGACCTCGCGCCGCTCGGACACGAGGTGGTCGCCGCACAGCCACGCCGACCACACCCGGTCCGGGGGTACGTGGCGGCCGACCTCCAGCTCGTAGGAGGCCGCGTCGATGGGACGATGCGGGCAGCCGGTCCGCGGCCCGCCAGGTCTTCCTCGGAGGCGTCGTTGACGTACAGCTCGGCAGGGACTCGGGCAGCTTTTCCGCGAACGTGGCGGCCTCTTCCACCTTCTGGTGGAACGTCATGGTGCGCAGATCCCACGCGGCGCCGTGCTCCAGGGTGCGGTCCGCAAAAGCGCCGGACGTCGGTCGCGCCGCCTCCTCGGACTCCCCGAGGACGGGGGAGGGGTCGCGGATCTCCAGGACGTCGATCTCGAACCCGGCGAGGATCTCCCGTTCGATCGCCTCCGACAGCCCGAGCTCTGTGGTGGCTTGGGCGGGCCGATCGCGAAGCGTGTGATGCAGGCGGTGCTGGGGAAGCAGGTCCCCGCGCCTGAGGTACGGCGGTCAGGTCCGGGGCCGGACCGGCACGCCCGGACCGGCGCAAAATAACCAGGGTCCGGGCCGACCGACTGCCGAAAAGCGCGTGTCGCGAGGCAGCACATTGTGCGATCATCACGTGCGCTCTTTACCTGTCACACGTGACAGGTACGCGTCCAGCACTGCCGAGCCCGCCCGTCGTACGCGGAGGCTCCGGCGCACACTCCACTTCACCGCTCCGGGGGGAACGGAATGTCTCATCGCTCGTGTACGGCCGCGAGATCCGCGGCGTACACCGCTCTGCTGATCGCACTGGCGGTCATACTCTCGTCGGTACTGCCCGTGAGGTCGGCGCAGGCCTACCCCACAGGCACCACGGCCGACGCCACCACCGCCACGGACTGTTCCGCCCTTCCGCTCTCCTCCTTCGGCGAAGCCGCGCCCGCCGAGGGCACGGTGGACATCCCCGCAGACGGGACCGTCTGCTTCACCTTCACCGTGGAGCGGCCCGGACTGCACCGCCTGCTCCTGACCGGAAGCGGCAGTCACAACACCTACCCCTCGGTGTTCGACGGAGAGAATCCGGTCGACTGCTACGACCCCGAGTGGGGCGCCGGCTGGTGCGCCCTGACCCGTCAGGGCGCGTACACGCTCCGACTGTTCAACAACTGGGCGGATCCGAGCAGACCCACGGTCGCCATCGTTCCCCTCGGTACCAACGAGGGCTGCGCCCCCGAGACAGACACCCGCTGGGACACCGCGCCGCTCACCGGATCGGCGGCCGGGCCCACGGCCGTCCAGTGCCGGCCGTTCACGGCGAAGCCCGGAGAGCGGATCACGAACGACATCAGGACCGTCGTGTACGGCCAGGGCACGTCCTGGATCACCGACGAGACCGGTGCCCGGATCTGCCCGCACTTCAACGAGGACGACAGCGACGGCTGCGTCCTTCCCGGTGACGGCCCCTACCGTGTCCTGTCCCAGGTCAGCGAGTCGGAGAACGGCTTCCCCGCCGCGTACACCCTGAAGATCCGCAGGCTCTCCGACCCGGCCGGGTGCGCCCACGTCCCGCTGAACGCGTACAACTCCGCGCCCACCGCGGGAGACGCCTCCACCGGTTGCAAGATCTTCACCGCCCCGGCCGCCGGACGTCACGACGTGTACGGCGTCGGCTCCGGCGTCCGCACCGTGCTCGGTGTGTACGACCGGGAGGGAAAGACCGTCTGCACCACGTGGTCGGGATGTGACCTGCCCTCGGCCGGGGACTATACCGTCCTCACCGACGACTCGACCCTGATCATCGACCGGGCCTCCACGGCCGGCTGCGTGCCTGCCGAACTCGGTGTGTACACCGGCGCGTTCACGGCGGGTGGCGAGATCGACTGCCTCTCCCTGCCGCTCCCCGCAGGCGCCCGCATGGCTGCGCTGAAGGCTCTCAACGGCCCCGAGCCTCGGCCTGACGTGACGGTCGTCGACGCCGACGGAGTCCAGCGGTGCGAGGGTTCCGCCCTGTCGGGCGGGACGTGCGAACTCACCGGGAAGGCGCCTTTCAGGGCCCTGGTCTCGACCGATGACACGGATCCGCCCACCGGTGCGTACACCCTCGCCCTGCACCGGACGGACGTGGCGAGCGGCTGCCCGGCCATCCCGGCCGGCGACTTCTCCGCCACCAGCCCCACCGCCCGTCTGTCCACGGGCGACGGTGTCTTCTCGCACTGCCTGAGCATCCCGGCCGACGACCACCGCGCGCAGGAGAACCTGCAGCTCCAGGCCGCCCCGGGCACGGCGTCCACCGCCCAGTTCTCCGTGCTGGACGCCGCCGGCAAGCAGGTCTGCTCGATCTACTCGTCGCTCTCCACCTGGACCACCTGCGAGCTGGCCCCTGGCGTCGCTCACACGGTGCTCTTCACCGGCCGCGACGCCGACGCCGACTACACCCTGACCCGGCGGGACGTCACCGCCACCGCGAAGGGCTGCACCGCGAACCCGGCGAGCCGGGTCGGCGGCCCGTCCACCGGCGGTGCGCTGGGCGCCCCGGGCGCCCTGCTCTGCCGTCAGGTCACCACGGCCGACGCGAAGGACACCCTGCATCTGAACGTCCGTGACACCCTGGGCACCGCGAACGTGGTCGCCTACGGGGCGGACGGTGAGGCCCTCTGCAATAAGAACGCGGCGTGTGCGGTCTCCGGCTCCACCAGCTACCAGGTCCTCGTCACCGTGCGGGCGGGCCTGAAGGCGGCCCCCGCGTACCGCTTCGACGCCCTGCGTGTCGCCACTGCAGCCGGCCCGGCCGACGAGTGCGCGAAGGTGCCCAACGTCAGTTACGGGTACGGCCCGGTCACCGGGACGCTGGACGAGTCGCACAGCGCGGTGTGCGCGGTGCTGCCCACCGCGTACAACGACCGCTTCGAGATGAAGATCAGCGACACCGAGGGCGCGGCGGCGACCACGGTACCGGCGCTGTACGACGCGAGCCTCGACAACGGCTGCATGCGCTTCCTGCCGGACGGCTACGAGTGCTACGTCAACGAGCCGCGCAGCACGGAAGTGACTCCGAGCATCCTCGTGCTGTCGCTTCCCGAGACCGCCTCGCGGACCTCCTACGAGGCCGAAGCGGTCTGCATGTCCATCCGCTGCGGTCCGGAGAAGGTCACCGTCGGTCAGGTGTCCCCGCTCACCGGCGTCGCGGGCACTAAGATCACCGTCCAGGTCTCCGGCACGGCCCTGCACGAGGACGACAAGGTACGGATCCACAAGTCCGGCAAGACTGTCGAGGCGGCCACCACCTCGGTGTCGGCCGACCGCAAGACCCTGACGGCCGTCCTCGACCTGACCGGGCTGACCGCCGACAACTGGAGCATCAGCGTCGTCACCCACAACGCGTGGGAGTACGGCAAGGGCTCGTTCACTGTCACCGAGGCACCGCTCCTGAACCGCACGCCTCCGGTGGTCTCGGGCACCGCGAAGGTCGGCGGCACCCTGACGGCGAGCACGGGCACGTGGTCGGGGCCCCCGACGTCGTACGCCTACCAGTGGAGCGCCGACGGCAAGGCGGTGGCCGGGGCGACCGCGTCGGCGTACACCGTCCCGGCGGCGCTGCTCGGCAAGAAGGTCTCGGTGAGCGTCACGGCCCGGCGCACCGGACACGCCAGTGGCAGCTCGACGACGGCGGCGGCGAAGGTGGCCGCTGGTGTCGCACCCAAGGCCACCAAGGCACCCACTGTCTCGGGCACCTCGAAGGTGGGCAAGGTGCTCAAGCTTGCCCGTGGCACGTGGACGCCCGCCCCGACCTCGTACACCTACCAGTGGTACGCGAACGGCAAGGCGATCGCGGGGGCGACCAAGACGTCGCTGACGCTCAAGACCGCCCAGCGGGGCACGAAGATCACGGTGAAGGTGACCGCGCGCCGCACCGGCCACAGCAGTGGTTCCGCAGTCAGCAAGGCCACCAAGGCGGTCGCCCGCTGACCGTGTGGCGCCATCTGCCGAGCGCAGCGGCCGGGCCTTCCATCCCTGGATGGAAGGCCCGGCCCGTTTCACGGCAGAGCCGGGCAGCCGTGTGACGGGCCGTGCCGGCGGCCGCCTGGACGAGGTCCAGCTCCGGGACCGTGAGCTGCCTGCTGCTGCGGCACGGGTGTGCCGGACAGACCGGGCTTCGCGCCGCTCAGCAGGGCCAGCAGTTCCGTCAGGGCGTCCACGCGCCAGTCCGCCGTCTCCGTCACGTCCGGGTGGCCCGCCCACAATGCCCGTACGGGCCGCGGCGGATGTGGGCCGCCCGCAACCCCCAGGACTTGGCCGGGAACAGGTCACGGGCCGGGTGGTCGCCCACGTACAGCGTGGCGTGCGGGGCCGCTTCCGAGACCTCCAGCACGCGCTCGAAGAACGCCCGGTCCGGTCTGGCGACGCCCCACTCCTCGGACGTGACCACCAGATCGGCCGGCAGGTCCAGGGCGCTGGCGGTGGCCTCCTGCCCCGCCAGCTCATCGTGATCGGGGTCTGCCCTGCGATCGGCCAGTCCACTTGGCCCTCGACTTCGCCCGCACCGCCGCAATCGCTCCAGCTCGTGGAGACCGGTTCCACCCGTCGTGGATGATGTCCCCCTCATCACGCAACGTCCTGGGGGGACCATGCGCACCCGCACTACCACCGCCGTGCTCATCGCCGCCGGCCTGGCCGCCACGCTCACCGCATGCAGCGGCGAAACCAGCAGCACCGAGGAGACCAAACCCGCGAAGAGCAGCGACGCCTCAGCGATCACACCCGAGCAACGAGCTGCCGCCAGGCAGGCGGCCGGGCTGCCCGCAGAACCGAACCCCGCACAACGCCAGGTGTACCTCGAGAGCCTGAACGCCATCGATACGGACATCGTTCACGGCAAGGACGACAAGGCTGTCAGCCGTGGCATCAACGGCGGCACCGTGAAGACCAGCCCGGACGACTGCATCAAGCTCATCAAGACCACGAACTCTCGCTTCACCTCACCGGATCACCCTGACGGCCACGGAACCATCAAAGCCGAGCGCATCCTGAACGTCGTGCGCGAAAACATCTGCCCCGACTTCTGACCTCGCCAGGGCTGGGACTCAGAAGACCTGTTGCCGCTGCGCCATCCCGCTGCTCCTGCTGGCCTGTCGGCGGTTCCGCGCCGCTTCCTCGCTCACAGCTGCCATCACTGCGACGAGTTCTTCCTGCCTCTCACGGCTCTGTGCTGCCAAGCCCTCTTCGAGCTTGCCGCTTTCGCAGCCGACTGCGGGAAGGTCCCGACATCTTGCCCACCGCTGGTTCCGCGGGTGGTTCCTGGTGACGGAAGCTCCGTCCGAGGCTGCCGCCCCACTTCTTGACCTGCCTCCACGTTCCGACATCGGCCGTGACCGCGATCACCCACCGATGCGGCCCACTGGGGGAGAGAAGCAGCGGGGCGCCACCCTCGGCAGTGGTGTACAGCGCTCCTCGGCCTCGCGCCGGAGCGGATCAGCGGGCGGCCGGCGGCCGCCCCGGCTGAGGACGGCCGCGTCGCTCAACGCCGGGACGTCCTCCGGTAGGGGGCTGGTCCTGCGAGTGGACGGTGATGGCGACCTTGCCGCTGGGGCGTGGGGAGCCGTTGGCGGTGGTGCCGTCCTCCAGCAGCTTGTGTGCCTGGGCGATGTCGGTCAGCGGGAACACGGCGCCGATCACGGGCCGGAGCCTGCCCTGGTCGACCAGGCGGCTGAGGGCTTGGAGCCTTGCCCGGCCGGGGCCGACGAAGACGAAGTGGTAGGTCGCGTTCACACTCCACGCGGCGAGCAGGTTCTGCGGCTGGGGGATGTCCACGATGGACACCACGCGGCCCCGGTCGGCGAGGACCTCCGCGCTGCGGCTGAGGGTGTCGCCGCCGATCGTGTCCAGCACGACGTCCACTCCGCCGAGCGCACGGACCCGGGGTACGTAGTCACCGGTCGAGAAGTCGATGGCGGTGGTGGCTCCCAGCTGAGTGACGAACTCGTGGTCCTTGGTCCGGGCGGTGGTGACCACCTCGGCTCCGAGCGCGCCGGCGATCTGGATGGCGGCGGAGCCGACACCGCCGGCCCCGCCGTGCACCAGGACCCGCTCCCCGACCCGCAGTCCGGCGCGTTCGACCAGCGTCTGCCACGCCGTCATTCCCACGAGCGTGAGAGCGGCGGCCTCAACGTGCGACAGCCGTGCGGGCTTGCGGGCGACCAAGGCCTCGTCGACCACGTGGTACTCGGCGTAGGTGCCCTGTCCGCTGAAGATCGGTGCCAGGTACCAGACCTCGTCACCAGGCTGGAAGTCATCGGCGCCGGGGCCGTTGCCGACCACGACGCCGGAGACGTCGTTGCCGATCACGGCGGGCAGAGGCAGTTGGTCGCGGTAGTCGCCGCGCCGGGTCTGCAGGTCGAGGGGGTTGACGGAGGTCGCCATCACCCGCACCAACACCTGACCGGGGCCGGGGACGGGGATGGGCAGCTCGCGGGGGGCGAAGGCGGTGTCCGCGTCACCGAAGCGGACGAGTTCGGTGACGCGCATGGAAGTTGACATGTGAAGTACTTAACTCGTCATATCGTGAATCGTCAATATGTGCATGCGTTACGATCTCCACGTGTTCGCCGAGACTGAGATGCTGGCTGTGTTCCGGGCCCTGTCCAACCCGGCCCGCCGCCAGATGCTGGTGTGGCTCAAGGATCCGATGAGCTTCCCCGGCCAGGAGGCCGGCGACGTCGAGATGGGTGTCTGCGTCAGCGACATCCAGCAGCGTGCGGGCCTGGGGCAGTCGACCACCTCGCAGTACCTCGCGATGCTGCGGCAGGCGGGACTGGTGATCGCCACCCGGCGAGGCAAGTGGACCTACTACCGGCGCGACGAGGCGAACATCGCCCGCCTGCTGGACACCCTGCGCGATGTGTTCTGAAGGGTGTTGCACCAGGCCGTGATCAGGTGCATCCGTTGTCCGGCCGGTGTGGAGGGCCAGCGGGTGCGGGTGCGGGTGGGGACGTGGGGCCAGAATTGGAACCGGAACTCGTGGACGAAGGCGCCCCGTGTCCGGCGCGGCCGGGCACTCCAGGCTGACGCCGCCCGGGTCGCGCGGGACTGCGCTCACCTCGTAGTCAGAGAAGGCGCCTACCACCTCGACAACACTGGCACCACGGCTGGGAGACCGTCGCCGCGCTCATCGCCACGGCCAAGGCCTCCACCCGGTGACCGGCCGGCGGCGTACGCGCGCCGAACACGTCCGCGCCGCGGCCAGGAGGAGCTCGCCGCGATCCTGCGCGAGCTCATCGAGGACACCGACCCGCCCGGCGGCTTCCTCGCGGCCGTGGCGCAGCCGGTCACCGTCGCCGCGTGCCGTGCCGAGCAGATCGAGCCGGACCGCGACGGAGACGCCTCCTGCCCGCTGCACGAGACCGCCGCCCTGATCACCGACGACGCCGGGCAGCGCCTGATCTGGACTGCCCGAGCCCTTCACCCGCAAGGAGCCAGCTGAGATGGCGAGCGCGAAGGCGACGAACCCGCCGCGTGGGGAGTGCACCCAGTGCTGCTTCCACGCGTACGCCAGCCGTGGAACCCACGCCCGGCTCGGTCCGCGCGAGGACTGCCCGCAGTGCGTGGACCACATGAAGAACGGCCACCCCGCTCACATGATCGTCCGCTGACGGCGCTGCGCGAAGTTTCCCTCCTACTCACCCATCCCGCCGGGCAGCGCCCCATCCAAGCTGCCAGGCACCCCTTTCTCCCAAGGAGAATCCACAGGACCGAGCTGATCTACCCCCCGAGATGCCCGATCATGGCAACTGCGGCTATTCGGACTTGCGGAATTGCAGGCCGGATTCGGAATGTCCCTCTGCACAGCGCCGACCTCGGCCTCTTGTGAGCGTTCGGACCCACGATCCAGTCCCCTGCGGTCCGCTGCGGACGAGTGTGCTGTCTCGGAGCATGGCGCCAGGGCGCAGCCCGAGCGGCCGGCCACGGCGGATGATGGGTGGATCCGACGCCGGAGGAGCGTGGTTCCGCCATCTCACGGGACGCCGTTCTGCCGGGTGCGAGGTGACGACACCGGCTCAGGTCTCGGCGGGTAGGCGGACCGAGGCGAGCTTGGCTGGGTCGACGACGATGTGGATGCCGGTGATCTGGCCTTCGGTGACGGTGAAGGCGATGAGGGAGAGAGGGGTTCCGTCGGGGCGCCAGGACATGTGGCCGGGGATGCCGTTGACCAGGACGGCTCGATGGCGGGCGACCTTGCCGGAGAACATGCGGGCCCCGGAGGCGACTTGGTGGCGCCGAGGGTGACGACCACTCCGTCGGGGGTGTCGACGGTCGTTTCACTTTCGGGTCGAGGACACGCAGGAGTGCTTCGAAATCGCCGCTGCGCGCGGCGGCGCCAAATGCCTGGAGGGCCTCTATTAGTGCTTGGTCATGTTGGTGCGGGGTCTGGCATGTCGCGGTGACAGGTGGGGCAGGCGCCGGTCCAGATCATGAGGAGTAGTTGCAGCTCGCGGACGACTCGGTAGAGGCTCAGGCCGACGCCGTCTCTTTTGGGGATCGGTTCAGTCGCTGCAGGGTGCAGAAGGCGTGGGCGATCGAGACGAGGGTGCGTGGTGGTGCCAGCCCGGCCAGGCCCGGCCCTCGAAATGGGCCAGGCCCTGGGCCTGTTTCATCTCGCGGTAGTCGTTCTCGCTGCGCCAGCGGAGCTTCGCGGTGTGCACGGGGAAGGGCAGCGGGGTGGTTGCGGGCAGGTGGGAGAGCCAGAACTGCACGGGCTCGTCCCTGTCGGCGGGCCATTCGGCCAGCAGCCGGCGTGTCGGGAGCTCGGTGGCGGCCGTGGCCTTGCGGATCTCGCGTCCGGCGGGCGGGATCCGCAGAGCCACGAAGCGGGAGTACATGCGTTTCACTCCGCTGCGGCCACTGCCCGGCCGTGATCCCTCCCTCCACTGCACCGGGCGTGCGGAAGATTTGCCGCCGCGATGACCAGGCTCTTCACCCTCTGTGCCGGCTCGGGATAGGCAGGAACCGGCCGAGGGCCCCGGCCGGAACAGCGACTCCAGGATCGCGTCGAGACTCGTGTCGTCGGGGAGCTGACGGCGGTAGCGGGTCAGTGCCGTGGCTCTGTCCTGCCAGGCGTCGGTCACCTCGCGGTTCCAGCCGGGCAGGTCGAGGGGCGTCCGTAACCGGGCGAGGCGTACGACCTGCTCGGACCGGACCACTCAGTCGGAACCTGTGGATGCGACGCTCTCCTCCTGGGACGACGTCGTAGGACTGCTCCTCAAGACCGCCCAGGGCGAAACCGAAGAAGTGGCCTCTGCCCTGGCAGTGCCGTAAACCTGTTGCCGTTGTGGGGGGGGGGGGGGGGGGGGGGCCCCCCCGCGCCCCCCCCCCCGGGCCGGGGGGGCCCGCCGCTGTTTGTTAGCCGGGGGGGGCGCCAACTATGGTTGTTT